>CALAQT010000139.1 GCA_937888775.1 uncultured Actinomycetes bacterium
TCTGCCCACCCCTACCCGGACGGTGACACAACCCACGGATGCGTCAGTAGGTTCCGATTTGGGATGCGTCTGATGGGTCGGGCGCATCTACAGGTCACCCATGCGGCCACCGGCAGGCTCGTCGAGGAACCGCCAGTAGCTGGACTGGAATGCGCTTCCCCGACCGTCGACGCGGATCGACACCGGCGTCGACGCGACGAAGCGTTCTACCAGGAAGGTCGGGTCGCGTATGACCTGCGCAAGCGCCAGCCCCTTGGGAAGCACACCCACCCCCAGCGACGACGGTCGCTGGCGCTCAGCAGGAGCCGGTTCTGCCCAGAGGGGCATGGCGACGACGTCTAGCTCGCGAACGCGCACGACCGGGTGAGTGCCCGCGGACGTCTGCGGTCGGTACTGCTCGAACGTGACTACGTCCCATGGCTCGTTGATAGCGATCAGGCGATCCGTGGATGCCACCCCGAGGCTCCGGGCAGCACCGAGGGTGTCATCCCGTGCGCCGAACCTCGGAACCGCCAAGCTGACCACCCCCACCCCGACCCAAATGCAGACCAGCACGCCCGCGAGCCCTAGCCCCAGCCGCCCTGCTGCGGCCGAGGCAAGCGCGTAACTCGCCGCGAGTCCAACCGGCAGCCAGAGCGCCAGGAGATACCGCCCCTCCACCAGAATATGTAGGTAGACGAGAGTCTCGACGGCCAGGAGGGACGGCGCGATCAAGCAGACCCCCCGGATCAGCTGGCCCTTCGTGATTCGCGGGCGGTGCAGCAGCAGACCGACGGCGACGACGACGCCGACATAGAGAATCAGCAGGGTGAGCAGCGCTCTGGCTGGTCCGCCGGGACCGACCACCAGCCCTTGGGCGACGGCACCCAAAGTGCTGTCGACATGAATGCTCGTCGGGATTCGGTGCCATACCGAGGAGAGCAGCGGCCCCCCGTACGCAAAGGCGTGACGCGCCTGGTAGGGCACGAGGTAGATCAGCGGGAGTCCCGCTAGCGCGACACCCCCGACAGCGACGAGTGTTCCGCGAGACCTCGGACGCTGTTTCCAGGCAAGCGCAATCAGTAACGCCGCCTCCGGCGCGACCGCGAGAGCCGCGTAATACTGCGTCCAGACAGCGAGAATTGAGGCTGCCGCCCAGATGCTCAAGTTCCTGGGTCTTGGTGATTCTGACGCGCGCAGGAAAGCTTCGAAGCCAACCCCGGTGATCAGCACCAGCAAGCCGTACATCCGCATCTCGGTCGAGTAGTAGACGAGGACCGGACTGACCGCCACGCAGACGGCCAAGACCAGCGCGGCGCGCTGCCCGATGCGTCGACGGGCTACATAGAACGCGAGTGCAATCGTCATCGTCCCGGCAAGCGCCGACAGACTCCTCAGCTCAACCGCGGTGCTGCCCACGAGATGGCGCCAGAGCCAGAGGCAGATGAAGTAGAAAGGCGGACTAGCTTCATGGTTGACGACCTTGTGCAACATCTGACCGAAGCTGCCGCTCACATCCCTGACCGAGACCGATTCGTCGAACCAGATCGATGTCGAGAGCGCGGCGAACCGAATCGCTCCTCCCGCAACGATGATCAGCGCGGCCGCACAGAGCACCGCACGTGAGCTCCGGCTCGATGCTGCCGACGATGCCGCGGCAGACGCCTCGGTTATGGTCGCGGGGACGGGATCAAGTGTGAGGGGGCCAGCGTCAGCCATGCCTGTCCAGCTTGCTATCGACATTAGGCACCAACAGCTTGAGCTTCATCTGGTGTCAGATCTACGCCCGGGCGATGGCCGAGGTGGCGATCAGCCACCGCGAATCGGAGGCGCGCGAGTTACGCCGGCGAGCGGTCCGATTGGTGTGTCTGAGACGCCCCTGTAGCGCGTCTCATCTCACCTGGCGATCGGGCTCTCCAGCGGACGGCCACAGCGCGGTCTGTTACTCAAGGGCTGCGGGGCGCGCCGCGGAGCCGGGCGCGGTCAGATCAAGGGTAACCGTGGGCGGGCGTGGTCCGGGCACATAGGCGTGATGGGAGCCTGCCGGCCACTTAGCCGATGCCGTGCTCGAGCGCGTAGCGCACGGCCCCGACGCGGTTGGCGACGCCGAGCTTGCGATAGATGTTGGTCAGGTGGAACTTGATCGTATGCTCGCTGATCCACAGGTCATGGCTGATCGCGGCCGTGGTCATTCCCGACGCGACCGCCGAGAGGATCGAGCGCTCACGATCGGTCAGCGCCGGCAGCGCGGGCACGTCGTCCGGGCCCGGTCGCTCCGGGGCGTAGGACGGTGCGTGGAACACGGCGCCGCTGGACGCCTCGCGAAGCACCGACGCAATGTCGATCGTCTGGGCGCTCTTGAGCACGTAGGCGGTTGCGCCCGCCTGCAACGCCGAGTCGATCGACGCGCGATCGTCGCACGCCGACAGGACCACGGTCTTGAGCTTCGGCCAACTCTGGCGGATGCGCTCGATCGTCTCCACGCCGACGACGCCGGGCATCCGCAGGTCCATCAGCACGAGGTCGGGGCAGCGTCGCTCGATCAGCTGCATCAGTTCGGGCCCCGAGTGCGCCTCGCCGACCACCTCCATGTCATCGAGGTTCTCGATCGTGCGCCGGATCCCGGCGATGATCAGCGGATGATCGTCGGCGAGCAGCACCTTGATCGTCTTGCGCTCGCCGTCGGGGTATCCGGCAGCGGGGTCGTGCATTAGGACGCTCATATTCGTATCTCCTGAGCCGCGGAACCAGCAGACCGCGGAATTTGACTGCGCAGGGATCATGTCGGCCGTTGAGCCGGATTGCTTGATCCGTGGTTTTCCGCAATCAGCGACCGTTGGTTCCCGCGATGCGTCCTGTTCGCGGGAGCTGAGCCCCATCGGCCAAGCATCGCCGCTCGGGCGATCCGGCGCGACCCACGTTGGTCTAGCCCTGACCTAGAGATTGGTCTTGGCCGGGATCGTGAGCAGCGTCGCGCTGTCCGGCGCGGTAGTGACTGTGAACGTGCCAGACGCGGCCTTGATCGTGGTAAGGACGCGCGCGCCGGCCAGCCGCCCGGTCTCAGTCGACGATCCGAAGCTCTGGCCGCCGATCGTAACCGCGCCGGTCGCCGTGAGGCTGGGCGCCCGGAGTTCCTCGCTGGTGGCCGAGCCTGCGGCCCCGGAGGGATGAGCGAACCCCACGCGAGCGGCCGAGGCTCCGGTGTTGATCAGCACGACGTGGATCGTCCGGTTCGGCGCCCGCGTGGCCCACAGCCTGACCCCGGGACCCGCGGTTGAGGCGATCGGCAGCAGCTCAGAGCCGACGGGAGCGGCCTGGGCGAACATGAGCATCCCGAAGTACTCGGGGTACACGGTGGCGCGCCAGCTGCCGCCGCGGTGGGTGAAGCCGAACGGCTCATACCGCGATCCGGGCAGCGTGTGGAAATTGACGCCGTCCACGCCCGCCCGGGCCATCGCAAACAGCGTATCCAGCGTCCACAGCGCCGAGGCGAACGTGTTGCTCACGCCGCGGGCTCCGGCGCAGGCGACCGAGTTGATCTCGTCGACGCGCAACGGCAAGCCCTTGGCGTGCGCGTCCGCCACAAACGGCGTGACCGTCTCAGCCAGGCCGGCCGATGCCGTGTCGCTGAGCAGATTGCCGATCGTCGCGTACTTTGGCGAGCCGGGATGGGCGAAGCAGTTCAGCGGATAGCGGTGGAAGGTCACCATCCTCAACCCAGGTTCCGCCGCCAGGAACCGGGGCAGCTCGGACATCCATCCCACGTTGCCGAACGCCGGGCCCGCCACCGGCACTCGCGGCAGCGCCCGCCGCATCCGGGAGAACTCACGCGTGAACGCGGGGACGTCGTAGCTGTGCGGGCGCGCGGGGACCAGCGCCCCGAGGCGGTTGAGATGCTCGGGATAGCGGTTGTACACGTCGGGCTCGTTGCCGATCTCCAACGCCGCTACCGAGGAGCGACCGAGGCCGCTCAGCAGGGCCCGGGCTTCGGCCGCGGCGAGCGCCGGGCGATCGATGGCCAGGTTGACGCCGAGGATCAACCGCGCCCCGAGGGTGCGCGCCAGCGCTCGCGTCGTCGCCAGCCAACCGCGAGTCAGGCGGTATTTCACGCCGGCGGGCGTCGGCGTTCCGTGTACCGGCCACCAGGTCCGGTCGGTGCTGTCGCCGCCGATCCGCAGCGATGGTCGCTGACCTGGCGTGAGATTTCGGATCAGCTGGACGAGAACCGGATTGATTGCGGCGGCGTCGGATCCCGTGTACGCCCGCACGGCTTCAAACTCGAACGAGAGGCCAAGAAAGCCGGGCCGGATCGGAACACCGGTCGCGGTGGGAGCCGGCAGCGCAACCGTCGGTGCTGACGGTTCACCGGCGGCATCCCACGCCAATGATCCCAAGGTGAGCAAGAGCCCAGCCCCTACCAGCAGCGCGGCGATCAGCGTTGCGCGCCCTCGGCGTCCACGCCTGGGGATCAGCCGGGCCATGCCTGAGCGTTTGGATGGGCGAAGTGCGAGCGGTTTCACGAGCAGCGGAAGGCGCGCCCCCCGGGGGAGCCGACGATCGTACGCTCGCGGCCGCTCCTAACCGTGGGATAAGGCGCAAATGAGACATTGCTGCGATTGGCAAGTAGAACAGCGGCGCTCAGCGCCGCCGGGAGAAGGTCTCGACGATCACCGAGGCCGTGACCGTCGCGCCGTCGGCCAGCCCGCGGAGGTGGCGAGCGAGCTCCTCGGCGGCCACGTGATGTGCGCTGGGGCCCATCATCACCAGCGCCTCCACATCGGCGCGGGTCAGCTCCATATCGAACTCCAGCTCGGTCGCGCTCTCAGTGCTCAGCCCCGCCGACAGCTGGGCGTGCAGACGCTCGCCCTTGCGCGGGTCGATGGCGAGCATCCCCAGCACAGAAGAGAGTTGGTGCAGGTGCGCCGGAGCCGGCCTGACGACGATCAGCGCCCCGCGCGGGCGCAGCACCCGAGTGATCTCGGCACCGTTGCGTGGCGCGAACGAATTGATCACCAGATCGGCGCTGGCGTCTGCCAGCGGCAGCTCCTGCCACGCGTCGCAGGCGATCGCCGCCATCCGCGGGTGGGCGCGGGCCGCCCGGCGCAGCGCCGGCCGCGAGGCGTCAAGAGCTAAGCCCCAGGCTCGGCGACAGTGATCCAACACGACGGTCAGCTGGTAGCCGGTCCCCGCGCCGAGGTCCACGACGCAGCTCTCGGTCTGGCCATCGGCGTCCAGAACGTAACCGGCGGCGATGGCGAGCGCCCGCGCGATCGGCCGGTAATGGCCGGCGGCCAGGAAGGCCTCACGCGCGGCGACCATTGCCGGCGTGTCCCCGGTGGCACGCTTGACGTGGGACCGGCTCAGCGCCACATAGCCCTGGCGGGCGATGTCGAAGCTGTGGCCGCTTGCGCACACCAGCGCATCGGCGGTCACCTCCAGAGGACGACCGCAGGACGGACATCGAAGACGAGCGGCGAGCTTGGCCAGGGCGACGGGTGCCATAGGCAGGGACGCTAACGGGAGGGCAGGAATGCGGGCTGTCGTTCCTGCCGGCACAAGCGATCTAGGTAGGAGGCCGCACCTTGCACGTGGCAAGTACGGCTGGAGGAGGCCTACGTCTCGCACGCGACCGCCGGGCACTAATCGGCGCCCGACCGGCGTCTTGGCTCAGCCGCCGCTGAAAGTCAGCATCGCCGCGCTTGCCGCGGGCAGCTGGACGACATAGCCGCCTGAGCCGGGCTTGACCAGCGGCGGGTTGAGCGGCTGGGGCAGCACGCCGGTGGAGGTCTCGGTCCCGAAGCCCTCACCGCCAATCGTGACGCCGTTGAGAGAGTGGGCGCTCGCTGCCGACAGGCGGGCCAGCACCGCCGGACCGGCGCTCGCCGGACCGCGGACCTCGACGGTGTGTGAGCCGATGGTATCGGTGTTGATCAACACGACATGGACCTGCCCGCCGGGCGCACGCGTGGCCCAGGCCCGCAGCGGACCGCTGGTCGCTCCGGAGATATTCAGCAGCTGCGAGCCCGCGGGAGCAGCCTGAGCGAACATCATCATGCCGTAGTACTCCGGGTGCACGTACGCCTGCCAGTGCCCGTTCACCAGGCTGAAGCTGAACAGCTGGTTGATCGAAGCCGTGGGCGTGTGGATGTTCACGCCGTCGACTCCGACGCGAGCCATGTCAAACAGCGCGTCGAGCGACCACAGCGCGGCCGCGAACGTGTCGCTGACGCCGCGCTCGCCGCCGCAGCTGATCGCGTTCAGCTCGTCGATTCGCAGTGGCAGATGATGGGCGTGGGAGATCGCCGCATACCGCGCGATCCCGTCGGCCAGCCCCTGGGAGGACGCCTGTGACAGCAGCTCGGCGTCGGTCACCACATCGGAAGGAGTGCAGTGCTTGAGCGGATACGCATGCAGCGTGACGAGTCCGAGTCGCGGCTCGACGGAGATGAAGTGACCGAGCTGTTGCTCCCAGGTGGGCGACCCGGTGCTGGGGCCAGCCGCCGCAACGTGGGGCGGCAGCACCCGGGCGATGGAGGAGAAATCACTGGTGAAGTTTGAGAAGTCATACCCCGGCGGGCGTCCGGTGACGTGCTGTCCGCTGGCCGTGCGATACCAGCTGAAGGACCCGTAGAGCTCGGGCTCGTTGCCGATCTCGAGCGCCTCGATCCATTGGCGCCCGATCCCGCCGACCATCGCTGAGGCCTCGCCGGCGGCCACCTTGAGGCTGTCTGCCTCGAGGTTGATGCCCAGCACCAGCCGAGCGTTGAGGGCTTGAGCCACCGCGTGTCCCACCTGGAGCCAGCGCCAGTCCAGGCTGTACTTCACGCCGGGCGGGCGGTTGATGTGCGCGACCGGAAACCAGGTCCAGTCGGTGCTGTCGCCCCCGATCCTCAGCACCGGCCGCTGGCCCGGCGCCAGGTTGCGAATCAACTGGAGGAACACGGGATTGACCGCCTGGGGATCCTGGCCGGCGTAGGCCTCGAGCGATCGGAACTCCGTCGACAGCCCGACAAATCCGCTCGGGATCGCCCGCCCCACCACGCCGCGGCCCACGCTTAGAACGGTCGCCCCAGCGCCGCTGGCCGGGGGTCTGGGCCCCGAGGCACTGGCGCCAGCGGGGCCCAGCACGACGAGCGCCGCAAGCGCGGCAAGGATCGCCGTCAGCAGCTTGCGGGCGGCGTGCGATGACGTCGTCGATGCCCTCACCGCGTCTTAGTTTCCCGATTTCTGCGTCTCCGCGCTCCAGTGGCGGTCAGCCGAGTCATCGGCTGACCGGTGCTTGGGTGGAGATGCTCTTGCGGTGGCGGGCCGCCCGATCAGGCCGGGACGGCCAGCCGAGCGGCCGCGATCCTGGTCAGCGCAGCGCGATGACGGCGGCTGCCGCCCAGCAGCGCCGCGTCCAGTTGCGCGCGCTTGTAGAGCCAGTGAACATCGGCCTCCCAGGTGAAGCCGATCCCGCCGTGGGCCTGGATCGCTGAGGCGGTCACCTCGCGGCCCCCATCCGCCGCCGCCGCCGCGGCCAGGGCCGCCGCCTCGGGCAGGCGCTCCTGATCGGCGTCCGCTGCCCATGCGGCGAAGTAGGCGGTCGAGCGGCTGCTCTCGGTCGCCAGCAGCATCTGGGCGCAGCGGTGAGCTACAGCCTGAAACGAGCCAACCGGCACGCCGAACTGCTTTCGCTCCTTGACGTACTCGAGCGTCATCTCCAGCGCCCGCTGGCACACCCCCACGACCTCGGCCGCCACGGCGGCGTGCGCCCTGGCGGCCGCGCCGGCGCCCAGTGGTTCGCCGTCGCCCTGCACCCTGGCGAAGCGACGGGTACCGTCGATCGTCTCCAGCGGTTTGACGTCAGCGCTGGCCCGGTCCACCAGCGTCGCGTTCTCACCGTCGAGCAGCACGATCACGGAGGCGTCGCTCGCGTCGGCGACGAGATCGGCGCGTCCAAGGCCCGCGGTCGCCTCACCGGTGGCCAGCGCCGGCAACCAGCGGGCCCGCTGGTCGGCACTGCCGGTGGCCTGGATCACCGCCGCCGCGGTGGCGCTGGCCAGAAACGGCGTAGCCGTGCAGGCGAAACCGAGCTCCTCCAGGAGCACCGCCAGCTCGACCGCCCCCAGACCCTGGCCGCCGTACTCCTCGGCGACGGCGATGCCGGGCCAGCCGAGCTCGACGAGCTCGCTCTGCAGCGCCGGGTCATACTGCGAGCCCTCGGACGCTTCACGCACCTTGGCGAACGGGGAGCGCGCGGTCAGCAGCTCCCGCGCAACCGCCTTGATCTCCTTCTGGTCCTGGGTCAGGTCGAAGTCCATGGCCGCCTCCTCAGCGCGCTTTGGGTAGGCCGAGCACGCGCTCGGCGATGATGTTCTTCAGCACCTCGGTCGTGCCGCCCTCGATCGAGTTCCCGCGAGCGCGCAGCAGCTCGTAAGCCCAGCGGTCCCCGGAGCGCAGCGCATCGGGGCCGAGCACGTCTGCCGCCAGCTGCGTCAGCTGCTGGTTGGTCTCAGACCAGATCCACTTCAGCAGCGACCCCTCGGGGCCGGGCTGACCGTACTTCTCGATCACGGTCAACCCCCGGTAGGCGGTCAGCCGGAGGACCTCGGTCTTCAGGTGCAGCTCGCCGAGGCGGTCGGCGATCACCGGGTCGTCGAGCAGCCCGCGTGCGGCAGCCTCCTCGATCAGCCGATCAAGCAGCTGGCGCAGGCGCATCTGCAACGAAAAGCCCAGGCCGGCGCGCTCGTTCATCAGCGTCGTGAGCGCTACCTTCCAGCCGTTCCCGACGCCGCCGAGCACGTTGGCCTGCGGAATCCGGGCGCCGTCGATGAACAGCTCGTTGAACTCGGGCTCGCCGGTGATCTGGCGCAGCGGCACCACCTGCACGCCAGCCTGCTGCATGTCCATCAGGAAATAGGTCAGTCCCTTGTGCTTGGGCGCGTCGGGATCGGTTCGGGCCACGAGCATGCACCACTTCGAGTACTGCGCGCCGCTGGTCCACACCTTCTGCCCGGTGATGATCCACTCGTCGCCGTCGAGCACCGCGCGGGTCTTGACCGCCGCCAGATCCGAGCCGGCGTCGGGCTCGGAGAATCCCTGGCACCAGATCTCCTCTGCAGTGAGGATCGGCTCCAGGTAGCGCTCCTTCTGCTCTGGCGTACCCCAGGCCATGATCGTCGGCCCCGCCAGCAGCAGCCCCAAGACGTTGGCCGGAAGCGGCGCACCCGAGCGCGTCAGCTCCTCGAAGAAGATCGCCGACTCGGTCAGCGTCGCGCCGCGGCCGCCGAACTCCACCGGCCAGCTCACCGCCGCCAGACCATCCAGCGCCATCCGCCGCTGGTAGTCCCGCCGCCATTCGTATACGGCGTCCTCCCCACCGTCGGGCTCGGGCTCGGGCCCGTTGGCCGCAAACCACGATCGCACCTCCTCACGGAAGGCCGCCTCGCGGGCGTTGAACGTCAGGTCCATGCTTCCTCCTTTTCGGCTACAAGACGCACGGCGCATCCGACCAGCGTGTCCTCCAGATCGATCACCGGCTGGCCCACTGAAACCCGGCTGCAGGCCAGTTCGTGGACGCCGACGGCCAGAACGAACAGCGCGTCAGGGGGGGGCACCGGGCGCCCGGACCGCGCGAACGTCGCGCCGTAGCGGGCGGCGAAGCGCCGTATCACCGCGTCACGCTCCTCGCCGACGGCGATCCGTTCCAGCAGGTAGACGCGTCCGAACAGCGGCTCGTCCTGCAGCGTACGCAGATACGCGCGAATGCCCAGCCGCAACTCCTCCCGCCAATCGGTGACGTCGCGCACCGCTTCGCTCACGCGCTGTTCGAGCACCTCGCATCCGAGGCGGTAGGCGGCCACCAGGCAGGCCTCCTTGGATTCGAACAGCTCATAGAACGTCCCGCGTGAGACGCGGGCCAGACGCACCGCGTCGGAGACGGTGGCGTTGGCGAACCCCTTCTCGGCCACAGCGCGAACCATGCCGTCCAGCAGCTTGGCTCGCTGCACCCGTTCGGTGAGCAGCGGGCTGACCGACGGGTGGTCGCCAACAAGCGAGGACACCGGCGGTATCCTACAGATACCGTGGGCGTACCTGTGAGGTACGAACTGCCCAGGGCCCCTTAGGTCCCGGCGGCTTGCGCGGCCGCGCGGTAGAGCGGCTGCTCGCGCCGGATCAGATCGGGGTTGGTGCCGCGGGCGAGCGCGAACTCCAGCGTCAGCCACTGCAGCGCCAGCGCACCGGCGATCAGCGCGCCGGCCACCGGAGCGATTCCCGACGTCGAGGCATACAGCGTCACCGTGGCCATGCCCAAGACATCTGCCGCGGCCTGCACGTCGCGAGCCCGGCGATCGCGCGCGTCGCTGTGGCGAGCGTCAAAGCGCAGCATGATCAGCCCGGTGCGCCCATCGGCGGCAGCCAGATGCCCGTGCAGGATCTTCTCCAGACCCAACGGCGTCACCGACACGTGGGCCCCCTCCTCCAGCTTCAGCGCCAGCTCCCGGCCGGTCACCGCGTCGACGCCGCTGGCGGCGATCAGCAGCCGCTCGCAGCCGGTCAGCCGGGCTGCGGCGGCGGCGTACCGCGGACGCCGATCTAACGCCTCGTCGAGGATCTGGCGAACCGGCCCGGCGGGCGGCCCGCTCATCGCATACACAGCCAGCACAGGCGAGAGGTAACCCACGGTGTGGCACCACGAACGGTCGCGTAGCGGCGTCCGGACGACCAGCTTGGCCGTCGTGGCTCCCTCGGGCACCGCCGTGACCAGGATCGTGTGCGCGCCTCGGGCGCCGGCGGCCGCCAGCGCGTTGAGCGTTGCCGTGGTCCCGGCCTCATGTGAGATCCCCACGAGCACGCCTCCGGCCTGAGGTTCGATCGAGGCTTCAAACGCGTCACGGGCGATGGCTGACTCCACGCCGAGAGCCTCGTTGACCAGTTGCGCGCCGGCCATCGCCGCATGCTCGCTGGTGCCGCATCCGGTTAGTACGACGGGCTCGCCGGCGCTGAGCGCGCTGCGAATCAGCGCTCCCGCGTGGCGGGCCTCAGCGCTGGCCAAGAGCTCCGGCACGAGCTCTCGCTCGCGCAGGATCATCTCCTCCATCGCCCATGGAGGACCCGTACGGAGCTCTGGTTCAAATGCCACGAGCTTGACGATAGGGCCCCTGGGGCCTCGGTGGCAACCTGCTCAGGACGGCGCTGCTAGCTCGGCCCACACGCGGTATCCGTCGGGGCGCTCTGTCCCCCAACGTACCGCCAGCCGATCGACGATCTCCAGACCCCAGCCTCGCCTACGGGACGATCGCACCGGACCTGTGCGCCGCAGTTGCTTGCAGCAAGCTTGTTGCAACCGTCAAGGCGCCTGCCCCAGTGTCTCACCGACTACCTGAATCAGTTCCTCCCGGTACTCGTCCAGTCCGGGGACGACGGCGCCGGGCACCTTTCCGCGGTCATCCAGATCCCGCAGGCGCACGGCCAGCTGCCAGTCCGCGTTGGACCGGAAAGCTGTTATCTCGTCGTCGCGCATCGGCCCTCCCTGGGCGACCAGGGTGCGGGCTGATACCTCGCTCAACCACCTGTGGTAGTCGATCTCGGTGGCGACCAGGTAGCGCTTGGCTGGGACGTGCTGCTCGGCCAGCCACGCGATCCGCCGCCCCACGCGGGGGCGCAGCCATCGCGCAGCGGCCTCGCCATGATGCTCCTTGGGACCGTCGTAGGCCAGCCCGGCCACCGCCGGGGCCCGCGCGATGTCGTGCAGCAGCGCCGCAACCACCAGGTCGCGCTCCGCGCCCGCGGTCCGCGCCAGCCAGGCGCATTGCAGCGCATGCTCCAGCTGATCCACCGGCTCGCCGTCATAGGGCAGGCCCGTCATCGACCAGCACGCGGCGATGATCTCCTGCACCGTGTCCTCCACGCTCCGCGCAGAGCCGGTCATGTCCACGGCAGGGAGTAGAGCTTTGTGTAGGACATTGCACGCATCGCCTCGCGCACCCCCTCCTTGACACCGAGCCCGCTATCGCCCACTCCTCCGAACGGCGTCAGCTCGGTCCGGTAGCCGGGGACCTCGCGGATGTTGACGGTGCCGGCGCGTAGCTCGCGGATGCAGCGCGAGATAGCGCGCCAGTCAAACGTGCAAACCGCACTCGACAGCGCGTACGGCGTGGCGTTGGCCGTGGCGATGGCTTCGTCGAGATCGTTGACGCGGATGATCGGCGCCACGGGTCCGAAGGTCTCACGCGCCACAAGCTCACTGCTGGGCGAGACGTGGTCGAGGACGGCTGGGGTCAGCA
The DNA here is from genome assembly GCA_937888775.1 of uncultured Actinomycetes bacterium. Next base: position 12,249 of record CALAQT010000139.1, read on the forward strand.
GCGCCCGATCGCGTTCACCCCCGCACAGGAGTTCCGCGCCCGCCTTCAAGGCGGTCTCGATCCGCGCCACGATGGTCTGTGCAGCGGGCTCGTCAATCACCGTGCCGACGTCCGTCTCCTCACCGAGCGGGTCGCCACAGCGGAGCGCTGAAGCGGCGCTGACCGTCCGTTGCGCGAGCTCATCGGCGACCGCCTCCACGGCGATTATCCGTTTGACCGCCGTGCACCGCTGACCCGAGTTCTGAAACGCGCCCTGCACCGCGAGGCGGGCAGCCTCGTCCAGATCGGCATCGGCGAGCACGATCAGCGGATCGTTGCCACCCAGTTCCAACACCGCCCGGCGATAGCCCAGCCGAGCCGCGATCGACTTTCCCACCGCTACCCCGCCGGTGAACGACACCACCTCCACCGCCTCGTGGGCGAGAAACGAATCCAGAATCGTGACGGGGTCGCCGCAGATGATCTGAGCCGCGCCGATCGGCAGACCTGCGTCGCCGAGCAGCTCGGCCAGGCGGAGCGCGGTCAGCGGCGTCTTCTCCGAGGGCTTGCAGACGATCGGCGCACCGGCAGCGATGGCCGGCGCAAGCTTGTGCGCCACCTGGTTGAGCGGGTGGTTGAAGGGCGTGATCGCCGCCACCAGGCCAACCGGTACGCGCAAAGTGTAGGCGCGGCGGTCGCGTCCGTGCGCAGAGATGTCACCGGCGAACACCTCACCGTCGTCGCGCAGCACTTCGATTGCCGCGAAGCGGAACGCGTCGACGGCCCGGCTTACCTCGTGACGGGTGTCCTTCAGGCACAGCCCTGACTCGGATGAGATCAGGCGAGCGAGCTCCTCACGTGAGGCGCGCAAACGTTCGGCCACCGCGAACAGAAGCTGCGATCGCTCGTGACGCGAAAGTCCACCGGCCCAGCGGGCGCCATCGTCCAGAGCCTTCCGCACCTGCGCCGCGCTCGCGATCGGCGCCTCGCCGACTACATCGCCGGTGTAGGGGTTGCGAACCTCCAGCGCCAACCGCGTGGTCATGCCAGGTGGTTGAGCAGCAGGTCGTGTAGGTCGCGGTTGTGAAGCTCGCGTCCGGCCAGACCATCCACAGCCAGCCGCTCGCAGACGATGATCGGCACCGGGCGCTCGTGAAGGCCACCGTGGGAGCGAAGCTCGCCGTGCAGCGCGCTGATGTCGTGGGCCTGGCGAGATTTTCCGAGCACCGTCTGCGCATCGGCCAGCACCACGAGATCCCCGATCCGGTCGGGCGGGAGATCGAAGCTATCGGCAGCGGCGCTGCGGTTCAGCACACCCTCCACTCCCGGAAGCGCCGCGAGCGCGCTGCGGGCGCGGTCGAGCTCGTCCGCGTCATCGACATGAACCCAGGCCATTGAGCCCAGCGCGGCGTGGTGAACGACATAGGGATCGGTGATCGGGCACAGCGTGTGCCCGCTGGCGACACCCGCTTCGGCCAGCGCCTCGTCGAGGAACCGCACGTTCGGGCGGCCATCGGCGCCGGTCTTTGAGCGCATCCCGTGGTCGGCCGCCAGGCCGACCACGAAGCCCGCGTCGATGGCGCGACCGAGCGCGGCGTCGACGGCCCGGTAGAAATCGTCGGACATCGGCGCTCCCGGCGCGGCGGCGTGCTGTACGAAATCGGTCAGCGAGGCGTAGACGAGCTTTGACTGCAACCGCTCGGCCAAGGCGACCGCAAGGTCGATCGTATAGGGCGAGAGCTGCCAGTCGTAGATGCCGGGATTGCCACTACCAAGTACCTCGGTCACCGGCGTTCCGTCCGCGAGCGTCTGCTCGTGTGCGCACTCGGCACTGAACGCCGGAACGTCGCCCACGGCCAGCAGGCGACGCAGCTTGTCCTTCGCCGTGACACACAGGACTTCCACGCCCGCCGCGTGGGCGGCAGCGTAGATCGTCGTCGCCCGCAGAAAGACAGGGTCGGTTACCTGCACCTCCTCGCCGCATTCGTTGCGGTAGTGGTTACCGGCGACGCCGTTGCTGGCCGCGCAGACGCCCGTCACGATCGCGACATTGTTGGGGTTGGTGAACGTCGGGACCTGGGCCCGCCCGAGCCGATACATCCCGCCCGCGGAAAGGCTCTCGGCCAGGCGTGGCATCAGGCTGCGCTCAAGGGCATCGTCGACGTATTCCGGATCCCAGCCATCGGCGCAAACCGCCAGCACGGGACGCCGTGGAACGTTGTACACGCGGTCGTTGGCCACGAACGTGACGTCCATGGCCTGAATATACAAGTGGCCCTTTGCTCGTCGGAAGAAATACCGGACCCGGTTACCGAATCGTCACAGCTGGTCCACCGCTCATAGACTTGTATTGACAAGCGTGACTGCCCGTGAAACAGTCGAGGCTGACATCTGTGTCGTCGGCGCGGGGATTGTCGGCCTCGCCCACGCCCACGAAGCCCGGGCGCGCGGTCTGCGCGTGGTTCTGGTCGAGCGCCACCACCACGCCGTCGGGGCGAGCGTGCGTAACTTTGGTCATGGCTTTCTCTCGGCGATGGGTGAGGGCGAGGCCCTCGACTACGCCGTCGCCGCCCGTCAACGGTGGCTGGAGCTTGGGGCGCGCGCCGGATTGGAGGTGCTGGAGTTCGGGAGCGTCATGGTCGCCCGCCACGCCGATGAACTGGCGGTCATGGCGCGCGTGGCTCAGGACGAGCGGCGAGGCGCCAGGATGCTCAGCGCTCGTGAGGTCGGGGCGCTCGTGCCGATTCCGACGGATGGGCTGCTCGGTGGGATGCACGCAACGCGTGACATCCGGGTTGATCCACGACGAGCGGTTGGGCGTCTGGCCGCCCTGCTCGAGCGCGATGCAGAGGCACGCATTCTCTGGGGTCAGCCGGTGCACGCGGTGCAGGCTGGCCGAGTGGAGACTGCGCAAGCCGGCGTGCGAGCGCCGCTGGTGGTCATCTGTCCGGGGCCCGATTACCACACGCTTGCGCCGGAGCTGGCGCCACACCGGGAGGGTTTGACCTGCTGCAAGCTGCAGATGCTCCGTGTGGCCGCACCGGATGGTCGTCGCTTTCGGCCGGCGCTGCTGACCGGCCTCAGCTTGCTCCGCTACCCGGCCTTTGCGGCTACCCAGGAATCCGCGCTAGTAAGGGCGCGGATCGGCCGGGATCGGCCTGAGCTGGGTGCTGCCGGAATTCATCTGATCGTCACGCAACTACCCGACGGGGATCTGATCGTTGGTGACACGCACAAATACGGCGAGCCGATCTCGCCGTTCGGCGTCGAGCAGCTTGATCAACTTCTGCTGTCGGAGGCGCGTGGACTGCTGGGGGCCGGGCGCCTGAAGGTTCAGGAGCGCTGGCACGGCGTGTATCGAACCGCTCCGGGCAGCCCGTTTCTAATCGCCGCTCCGCTGCCGGGTGTCCGCGTCGTCGAGGTGGTCTCCGGGATCGGGATGACGACGGCCCTCGGGCTCGCGCCCCGTGTCCTGGACGGACTGCTGGGTGGTTCTAATGACCCGCAGGCCGACCCTCGGGCGGCGCCGTTCGCAGCGCCACCTCGGAGCGCGGAAGCGCGTGCTGGTTATGAATCGTGATCTCAAACGAGTCGGCGCGGTAGCGGTCGCGCGACCACTCCAGCGGCGTCCCATCCGGGCCAAGGGCGAGCCGCCGCACCTCGAGGATCGGCACACGGCGCGCAACTGAGAGCAGCGCGGCATCATCCGCGCCCGCAGCGATCGCGGCAATCGTCTGCTGTGCCTCACTGAACTCGATCCCTTGCGCTCCGAGCTGCCCATAGACCGAGCCGTCATCCAGATCGCAATCGAGCAGCAGCCGGCCCACGGATTCGATGAACGTCGTGCGCTCGATCATCACCGGCGCACCATCCAGCAGCCGCAGGCGCTTGTACTGGAATACGGCTGTCCCAGGGGCGATACCGAGCCGATCCGCCGACTCCGGGTCAGCCGGCCGGCGCGCGAGCTCGAGCGTGCGTCCCGACGGCGTGCGCCCCAGCTGCTGGGCCCAGGACGTGAACGAGACCAACTGATCGAAGCTCTGCGCCATGCCCGGTGGCCGTACGACCGGGCTGCGGCCACGCCCACCAACGATCAGCCCCTCCCCGCGCAACGACGCAAGCGCATGGCGGACGGTACCGCGGGAGACGTCGAACTGCGTCGACAGCCGCGCCTCGGAAGGCAGCGACGATCCTGGGGGCAGCCCTCCACCACGAATTCCCTCGCGCAGAGCCTGCGCGATCACGGCGTGGCGGGGGACCGAGCTGGTGGAGGTCATACCGTGACGCAAGTGTGCCAGTGGCCACGGCTGGCCCGCGTCACGTATAGCGTGCGCGCAGGATCGTCGAGACGCGCTCGATCGCCAGCACGAAGATCACGAGCACGATCATGTACGTCAGCACGGTCTTGAACTGAAACACGTTCACTTCGTTGTCGATCAGGAAGCCGATTCCGCCGCCACCGACGGCCCCGAGGGTCACGGCCGAACGGAAATTCGCGTCGAGGCGGTAGAGGGTCAGGCCCACCAACGTGTTGCGCACGCCGGGGAGCACCGCGTGCAGGAACACCTGAGTACGGCTCGCCCCGGCGACCCGAAGCGCATCGACCGCGGTCATGTCGATCTCCTCCACCGCCTCGGCGAACAGCTTGCCCTTGACTCCGGTTCCGTGGAGCGTGAGCGCGAGCACGGCCGAGAAAGGTGAGAACCCCATCACCACCTCGAAGATCAGCAGCATGATCAGCTCCGGGATCGCCCGTAGGATCGCCTGCGAGAGACGCGCGAGCTCGTACAGCGGCCGGCTGGGGGTGATGTTGCGAGCCGCAAACGGAAGCATCGAGACCGAGAAGATGACGCCGAAGGCGATGCTGAGAATCGCGATGCAGAAGGTGGTCACAGCTGCCTTGATCCCGTCCCCGAAAGCGCTCAGGTCAGGCGGCACCGAGCTGGGGATAAGACTGCGGAACAGGCCCTTTCTTGCAAACAGCCCATTGATCAGCTCTCTCAGTGACCCCCCTACGTCGATCCACGAATAGACCAGTAGCGCCAGGAGCGCCAGCACCGAGACGATCGCGATCGAGCGGTTACGGCGGTTGGCCGGGCGCGGCGGCAGCGGTGGAGCGACGATTCCCGTGGCGTTGGCGGCGGCCGCTGCGATCGGCGGCTGTGGGGACATTCGGATCAGGCTCCGTGCAGGTGCTGGTAGAGGCCGTCGATCTGCTCATGTGACACATTTGCCGGTTTCTCGTCAAAGGCGACCTCACCTAACTTCATGCCGATGATCCGGTCGGAGTAGCGCATCGCGAGGTCGGGCTGGTGCAGCACGGCCAGCACCGCAAGCCCGTCGTTGTGGGCGAGGTCGGCCAGCAGCTCCAGGACCTCCTCCGCCGCGCGCGGATCCAGCGCGGACACCGGCTCATCGGCGAGGATCACCGAAGCCTCCTGACAGTAGGCGCGCGCGATCGCTACCCGCTGCGCCTGGCCACCGGACAGCGTGCCCGCCGACTGCCAGGCGTGTTCGAGCAGCCCGACGCGCTGGAGCGCGACCGCGGCGCGATCGCGGACCTCCGGCGGGAAGCTCCCAACGGTCAGTGAGCGCGACAACGGGACTCGTCCGAGCGCCCCGCAGCACACGTTGTCGATTGCGCTACGGCGCTTGACGAGGGCGATCTGTTGGAATACGACCGCCGCCTCGCGCCGTGCCAGCCGCAGCGCCTTGCCCTTCAGGGTGGCCAGATCCTGGCCGCGCAGCCGCGCGCTGCCCGCATCGGGGTCGAGCAGCCGGATCGCACACCGCAGCAGCGTCGACTTGCCGCACCCGTTGCCACCCAGCACCGTTAGCAGCTCGCCCTGCTGCAGCTGCAGGTCGATGCCCTTCAGCACCTGGTTTTCGCCGAAGCTCTTGTGAATCCCCTCCATCACCAGCGGAGCGTCCAGAGCGAGGGCCCTGGACGCTCCCGGCGAGGGCGGCGGATCCGCGCGGCTTGCGGCCGTCTCGTCCAATTGATCAGAGATCGCTCGTCGTCAGGTGAACGGCGTTGGCCACGGCTCGGACCGGGTCATAGAGCGCGTCGGTCGCTGCCACCATCGGGCCGTTGCTGGCCGTGCCCAGCTCCTTATCGACGGTTGAGACCTGCGCCGCGGTCAGCTTCAGCAGCACCGATGCCACCTTGGCCCTGAACGCGGCGGGGAGATCGCCGCGGACCGTGACCGGGTCATTGATGATCGCCGACGACTTCCAGATCTGGCGGTAGTCGGCGGCCTTGAACTCCTTGGCAGCCGTAGCCGACGCCTGCTGCTGGCTGTTGACCTCGGAGGCGTCCACGCTGCCATGGGTCAGTGCGAGAAGCGACGCCGTGTGACTGCCGGCGAACTTGATGTTGACCCCCTGGCACGCCGCCGGGGTGCACTTGAAACCGGCGTTGATCAGCGCCGAGATCGGATATAGCCCACCGGAGGTGGAGGTGGTGCTCGACAGCGCGAGCGTCTTGCCCTTCAACTGTGCGAGCGTCTTGATCGGCGAGCTCTTCGGGACCCACACGCCGGCGGTGTAGGTGTCCGGCTTACCGCTGGTGTCACCGAACGCCGCCACCGGCTGGGCGCCGGCGAGCTTATGGGCCAGGACGTAGCCGAGCGGCCCAAATTCTCCGATCTCCAGCTGATCGGCGCGCATCGCCTCGATCTCGGCAACATAGCTGTTGGAGATGATCAGCTGCACCGGACAGCCAAGACCCGTCTGCAGATCGCCGGCCAGTGACTTATAGGCGGCCTCCAGGGCCGGTCCGGTGTCGTAAGGCTCAACCGCGAAGCGCACCGGGCTGTGCGGACAGCTCACAGCGGCGGGCGTCGACGTGCTCGCGGCGGGCGTTGCGGGAGCAGAACCTGATGAGCTCGACGAGCTCGATGAGCTCGACCCACAGCCCGCCAGCGTCAGGCCGATCAGCAACAACAAAACGGTGACTTTCTTCATCGTCAGCTACCCCCTGATTGGTTTCGCACGACACGATCGGCCTGGCCTTCAAACTTGTCAAGACAAGTCACAGGGTGTTCACACAAGTAGCGGACATTGTTGACAAGGTCGCGCCGCGCGGCCCGGCTTGAGGATTGGCGGCCGCCGCCGGCGCGCCCAATAATCCACTCCGCCAGTCACACGTTGTGACGTTCCTGTAATCCGAGACCGCCCACGCGCCAGCTGCGGAGTTCTGTCAAGCCTGTCCGCCTACGTTCACCGAATCGTCACGGGATATCGGTTTCTCACCCGAATCATCGGAGGTGATGGGCAACGTCGATATCCACTTCCACCTCCTCCCCGGCGTTGACGACGGTCCTTCATCCGTGGACGAGAGCCTCGCGCTGGCGTCCGCCGCCGTCGCCGACGGGACCCAAACCGTCGTCGCCACTCCCCATGTGCACCCACAGCACATCACAGAGCCCGCGCAGATCCCCGAGCTCGTGCGAGAGCTGGTCGACCGCCTGCGACGCCAGCGCATCGGACTCGACGTCCGACCGGGCGGCGAGCTGGCCCACCAGATGGTCCAGCGCCTGACCGATCCGGAACTGCAGGCGATCGCCCAGGGGACCCGCGGACACCGATGGGTGCTGCTTGAAGCACCCTTCGCCGGGCTCGACGACCGCTTCACCGAAGCCGCGGACGAGTTGCGCCACCGAGGCTTCGGGACCGTCATCGCTCATCCCGAACGCACGATGCAGACCCCCGCCACCGACGCGGCGCTCGCTCGCGAGCGCGTCGCCGGCAGCGTGTTGCAGCTAACTGCTGGCTCATTCACCGGTCTGTACGGCGAACGAACTCGCGCCGACGCGCTGACTCTATTGCGCAGCGCCCCGCGAGCGGTGATCGCCTCAGACGCGCACGGTGGGGCTCGGATGCCGGCGCTCCGGAGCGCAGTTCACGAGCTCACTGCAGTGGGGGAAGGCGCTGCCAGCCGGTTCGTTGCGGACATCCCCTACTCGCTGCTCAAGCATGGACTCATCGCCGACTACCGTGCTTGCGACCGCGGTGCGAAGATCACCAAGGCCGTCTGGTGGCGCCGAGGGGTCGCTCAATCATCGGTTCGCCGCTCTCCGAACGGCGTTCCACCGCGCGAATGAGCTGGTCGATCGCCGTCGCGGCGGCGGCGCCGTGGAAGGCGATCCGTTCGATCGGCCATCGGTCGCGGCCGCCTGCGTCCTGCTCCAGCAGCCAGTCAATCACCGGGGACGCGTCGGATCCACCTTTGAACGAAAGCGCGATGACCGAGTGTTCGTCAAGCAGCTGGATCAACTCGGCAGGCGTGCGCACCTGGACCCAGCCGTCCGGTGCTTGACCGGCGTGAAGGTCGGGGTCAAGCCACAGTTGCAGCTCGTTGCTTCGCTGCGCCTCATCGCGCGCCACGAGCCAGGCGAGCTCGCTGACAGCTCGCCGGAGATCTTCGCTGAGCGGCCCGGGCCGGCGGAGCTCGAAGAACGCCAGCAGACCGCCGTAGTACCACAGCTGCTCGCGCGCGGTCTTCTGCGTGAACCGCTCCCACAGTGCGTGCCCCTCCTCGCGGTAGTCACGCACGAGCGAGCGCGCGTTGTGAACCTTGTCGGCGAGCGCGACGCGCAGGATCGCGTCATCGGTCACCTCGGGCATATGCATGAGGTAGCGGCGCTTGCGCTCGATCCACGTCTCGGCCGGGTCGATGTCGACCGAGTCAGAGCAGCCTTCGACGATCTCCGCAGCGTGCTGACCAAAACTCCGCAGGATCCTCTCAAGCACGACTCGACCGCCGCCGTCCTCTACCGAGTCGTGCAGCATCGCCGCGATCGCCTCGTCCTCATCGCCACCGTCCTCGATCACGAGGCCCGTGACGACGAGTAAGTGCGCCAGGTATGGGATCTCCGTCCCTGTGCGACGCTGGTGTCCGTGGATCTGCGCGGCCAGCGCAACGGCGGCAAGGAAGCGTTCGGTTAGAGCTGGAGGGGCGCTCTTCATTCAGCTGCCCGCGCCGTTAGCCGCCGACAAGGCGGCGCGCCAGGCCGCGACCTCGTTTAGCGCGTCGGTGGGGCGCTCCTCGATCACCGCGGGTGTGCCGGAGAAGACAAGCCCGGATTCGGCGTCGAGGCAGATCACGTCTCCCTCGTAGAGCAGCCGTTCACCGATCCTCGCGGTGCGTGCAGTCAGATCGAGCTCGAGCTTGGGGCAGCCGACGAGGCAGGGCTTGGCGAGCTCGCGCGCTACGACCGCAGCGTGAGACGTGCGACCGCCGGAGCCGGTCAGCACGCCGGCCGATACGGCGACCGCGGCCATGTCCTCAGTCACAGTGTCCGCGCGAACGAGCACCGGCGGCGTTCCCGTTTGCGCGATGCGATCGGCCGCCTCGCGGTCGAGCGCGAGCGGACCGATCGCGACCCCCATGCTCGCTGGGATCGCGTGAGCGAGCGGCTGGGTGCCTCCGGGTGCTTCGACGTACACGCGGCGGATCGCCGCAAGGTCAATATCCTCAAGGTGGGCGAGCGCCGTTGCCGGGGAGATCACGCCTTCGTGAACCTGATCGGTCGCGATCCGCAGGGCAGCCCAGGGCGTGCGCTTTGCGGTACGCGTCTGAAGGAGAAACAGTTCGCCTTCCTGGACGGTGAGCTCGAACTCCTGCGCGTCCTCGAACTCGTCCTCCAGTCGGGGGCATAGCTGCTCGATCTTGTCGAGCAGGTCAGGGGCGATCACGGCCAGCTCGCTGACGCCCTGCACGATGTGGCGGCCGGCGACTATGTCCTCGCCCTGGGCATCGAACAGAAAGTCCATATACAGGCGCCGCTCTCCGAGGGCGGGATCGCGCGTGAATCCCACACCGGCACCCGACACCCCACCAGCATTACCGAACACCATGCGCTGCAGGATGACCGCGGTGCCGAGATCGTCCGCAACGTCGTGCATGCGGCGGTAGTCACGGGCTTTCGGCGCATCCCACGACGCCAGAACCGCGCGAGCCGCCGCGAGTAGCTGCTCGATTGGGTCCTGGGGGAACGGTCGCCCGGTCAGGTCGGCGAACCGCTCCAGATGAGCGCGAGTGAGCTCCTCAAGTGCTCGCGCCGTGAGCTCGCGCGGACTTTCCACCGCCGCAGCAGCGAGCTGATCACGCACGGCTTGCTCGAACGGCTCGTGCGGGCATCCGTCAACGACAGTCGCGAACGATTCCACCAGCCGCCGGTATGAGTCCCAAGCCAGCTTCGGGTTGCCGGTCTGCGCGATCAGTCCGCGCACCGAGATGTCGCAGACGCCGACGTTCAGCACCGTCTCGAGCATGCCCGGCATCGACACTGGCGCGCCCGAGCGAACCGACAGCAGCAGCGTCCGTCGCGGACTGCCGAGCCGGAGCCCCGTCTGGCCTTGGAGCGCGTCGACGGCGCCCGAAACCACCTCCCGTAGGTGTTCATCGCCGTTCGATGGGTGCATGCGGCTGCGCGAGAAGCTCGTCTTGAGAACGGCGGCCTCCGGCACACGGAATCCAGCCCGCGCGAGTCGCGCCAGCCCGTGTGCTTTGGCGCCGATCGTCATCGCGCCCGGGACCGGGATCGAAGGGTCGCCGAGCACGTAGACATGCTCGCTCGCCGCCGGGACGAGCGACGATACCGGCGGCGGTGCCGAGTCCGCGGCACGCCGGGCAGAAGACTCCGAACGCACGACCCGGGAGAGCGTGTGCTCTCGCAGCAGGTGTGCGCTGTGCATCAGCGCGTCGGCGGCCTCCTCGAACGCGCGCGTGAGCTCGACTACCACAAACAGCGCGACATTCGACTCCTCGGGTTCCGCGACCAGTGCCTGGTGGACGGCGCGCTGGGTGTCGTCGGTCTCGCGCTCGAGCTCGATCGCCTTATGCGCTGCCGCGAGGAAAGCGTCCATGTCCTCGCGAGGGCCGCCCCGTCGCAGTTCGACGCTCAGCTGCACGGCACGGAGATACTCCCGCGACGCGTTCAAGACCAGCCGTGCGATTCGGCGCACCTGTGGCCGCACGCCGCCGGCAGGATGCCCATCCGACAACAGCGTGGCGTAGAACGCTGCCTCCTCGGCGCAGTCAGCGATGTCATCCGCGGCCTCCACCAGGTCGAGGAACGGGCGGAGGTCCGGTGATCGGAGAACGGCGGTCCGGGCCCCCGTGACCAGCTCATCAGCCTCATGCTCGGCGTTCAGCGCGCGTGCAGCAGCCGCGTGGCAGCGGTCCGCGGCGCCGACGATCGCGTGCTCGAGCCCGTCGCGGGCCGCCTCGGCGATTTCGACGCTGAGTTCGGCGTGGCGCAACGCTAGTTCCTGGATCTCCTGACGAGCCGACCGCAGATAGCCGGTCAGCTCAGCACGAACCTCATCCTGGACGAGTGACACCATCTTTCCCGCCAGCAACCCGTCGGAGCAGATGCGCAGCACCGCCCGCAGGTAGGCCTCCGCCGCATCGGTGCCGAGTACATCCTGCAGCGACTCGCCCGCCCGCGCCACACGACCCCCGGCGAACTCGAGCGCGTCGTAAACGAGTCCATCAGCCCCCGCACGCAAGAATGCGATGTGCCCGTGTTCACGCTCGGCGGCCCAGCGCAACAGCTCGATCGCCGACCGTCTGCCGACGAGCCGACGCAACCGCTTGCGCGCCCGGTTCCAATCGATGATGAACACCAGCCGCGACCCGAGATGCGCGATGAAACGCTCCAGGTCTGCTTCGTCATCGGCCTCGAACCGTCCGCTCGCAAGGTGGAAGAGACCGCCCTCGATCGCCGCATCACTGCGAGACCGCGTGTCATCCCATACCGCCCGGAACGGAGCGAGGAGACCCTGAAAGAACAACAGCCGCGCGAGGTGCACGTCGGTGTAGGTGATCGTCACCACCAGGCCGGTGACCTTGATCACGACGATGTGCGCGTCGGTGGTGCCGAGATCGTTCTGGATCACCAGCGTCGGCCCGGTTCGCGTCGCGATCGTGCCCAGCCCCGGATGATCGAACTTCAGCCGCTCCGTCGCGTGCACTCCACGCATGAACGCGCGGACCACCCCACGATCGGCCGGAGACAGGTCGTGCGCACGGGCGCCATCGATCGACTCCGTCGCGATCTGCCCCTCGAGCGCGTTCAACTCCCTATGTGCATCCATCACCACCAGATGTAGGCTGTCGCCGCCCGCCCCCGGACCGGCGGTGAGCAGCGCGATGTCATCAGAGGCCATCAGATCACCGTCGACCCTCAGCGCCGCTGATACCGCCTGAAGGCGACGGTCGAGATCCCGCGCGGCGGGAACGCCGGCAGCGAGCAGTGGCGCCAGCATCGCCTCAACCTCGTCGATCGTCCGGCGCGCAAGCGTCTGCGCGCCCGGGATGCGGTACCGACCGTCCGGCTCATGAGTGCTACCCCCGACTAAGCGATCAAGCTCGCGGTCCTCGACTCCGCTCGCCAGCCGCTCGTCACGCAAACCACTCACCCCCACTGCACCGTCTGCCCCGCTCCGCGCTGCCTGGAGCAGCGTGAGCAGGTACTTGACTCGGTCGTTAGCGGCCAACGCACTGCCCACCAGTCCAGGAAGCAGCAACTGGGCCTCGCCGAGCACCTCGATCATCCGATCCTTTGCCATCACACTCCAACGCGCCGATCATCAAACACAGTGATTTGATCGTGGCCCACGACCCGGCCCAGCGCATCCGCAATAGACCCGGCAAGACGATCAGAGGGTTACCAGTTGGTCACAACTTCCTATCGATGCGGACGAAATGTGGCTCTCCTCGTCGTTTGGGGGTGACTCGCTGGACGCTACGACCATGAATCCCCTGGTATCCGCGAGGTTCCCGGCGCCCCGGCCA
>CALAQT010000140.1 GCA_937888775.1 uncultured Actinomycetes bacterium
ACCCGAATCCCGCGCCACCACGCGGGATTCAACCTTTCAAATGCGAAAACTTCCGGCTAGCGGCTTGACGCCCGCCCAAACCGCACTCGTAGCTTCGGCCGACACCCCGAATTAGGGCGCGACCACTCGACCACTTAGTCCGAGGAGGACTTGGTGGGCGTCTTGGTGGCGGCGGAATCCGACTTGGAGGAGCCCGAGCTAGAGCTGGAGGAGCCCGAGCCCGAGCCCGAGCCCGAGCCCGAGCCAGAAGAGCCGGCCCCGTCCTTGGCGCCGCTGTCCTTGGACTTCTCGGACTTCTCGGACTTCTCGGACTTCTCGGACTTCTCGGACTTGTTGGACTCCTTGTACTCCTTCGCCTCGCGCGAGCGTTTCTTGGTGCCGTAGTCGGTGTTGTAGAAGCCCGACCCCTTGAAATGAACCGCGATCGGGTGAAAGACGCGCTCCACCGGTGCCGAACACGTCTCACACTTCGTCAGCGGGCCCGCCGAGATCGGCCGCATCACCTCGAAGGTGTGCCCCTTGGCGCAACGGTACTCATAAATCGGCATCGGTTCGTCGATTATAACCAAGTGCCTTGGCACTCTCGCCACCAGAGTGCCAAGAAGGGCGCGATACCCGGCCTACCTCTAGCATCCTGCGCTCGATGCCCGCCGACGTCGTCACCATGGACAAGATCGTGTCGCTGTGCAAACGGCGCGGCTTCGTGTTTCAGAGCAGTGAGATCTACGGGGGTATCGGGTCCAGCTACGACTACGGCCACTACGGCGTGCTGCTGAAGAACAACGTCAAAGGTCAGTGGTGGCGGGCGATGCTGCAGGAGCGCGACGACATCGTCGCGCTGGATTCGGCGATCATCCAGCACCCGACCACCTGGAAGGCGAGCGGGCACCTGGCCGGTTTCACCGATCCGCTGGTGGACTGCCGCACGTGCAAGCTGCGCTTCCGCGCCGACAAGCTGGAGGACGCGCGGTGCGGGCGCAAGCCCTCCAAGCATCCCGGCGAGACGCCTGACTGCGACCTGACCGACGCGCGGGATTTCAACCTGATGTTCGAGACGACCGTGGGGGCGGTCAAGGAGGAGGGCTCGATCGTCTACCTGCGGCCGGAGACCGCGCAGGGGATCTTCCTGAACTTCAAGCACTACCTGCAGTTCTCACGCAAGCGACCCCCGTTCGGGATCGCGCAGATCGGCAAGAGTTTTCGCAACGAGATCACGCCGGGGAACTTCATCTTCCGCACCCGGGAATTCGAGCAGATGGAGATGGAGTATTTCGTGCCACCGGAGGAGGCCCAACGGTGGTTTGACCACTGGCTGGAGCAGCGGCACGACTGGTACCTGCGGCTCGGCATCCGCCCGGACCATCTGCGCCTGCGTGCTCACGATCGGCACGAGCTGTCCCATTACTCCAGCGCCACAAGCGACATCGAGTACCTGTTCCCGATCGGCTGGCAGGAACTGGAGGGAATCGCCAATCGCGGCGACTTCGATCTCAGCAAACACGCCGAGCATTCCGGGCAGAAGCTCGAGTACGTCGATTCCGCCACCGGCCGACGCTACGTACCGCATGTGATCGAGCCTGCCGCCGGCGCGGATCGGGCGACGTTGGCGTTCCTGGTCGACGCCTACGACGAGGATGAGATCGAGGGCGAGACCCGCACCGTGCTGCGGCTGCACCCGCAGCTAGCGCCGGTCAAGGTCGCGGTGCTACCGCTGGTGCGAAAGGACGGGCAGCCTGAGCTCGCCCGGGAGGTCTACCGCCGGCTGCGTGAGCACCTTCAGGCCGAATACGATGAGGGCGGGGCGATCGGACGGCGTTACCGCCGCCAGGACGAGATCGGCACGCCGTGGGCGGTCACGATCGATCATCAGTCGCTCCAGGATCAGACCGTCACGCTGCGCGATCGCGACACGCTCACCCAGTCCCGCGTCTCGATCGACGTGCTCGGCGACGAGCTTGACCGCCGGTTGCGGGCCGCGTGGCGCTCGCCGAAGCTCAGCATCGCCTGAGCGTTGGCGCACGGGTGTGATCGCCTGAGAGTCGGCGCCCTGTCGTAAGCCGCCGCCTGAGCTTGGGTTAGCGCTTTCTCACGATTCGTTTAGCGCCGTCTAGGTGGCGCCGCCCAGACTGTCGGGCTATGACCCCGCATTCCATGAACGCGCGCGACGCCGGCCTGAGACTGATCAGCCGCATCAACCGCTGGCTGATCACCGGCGCCGTGGCGCTGACCGGCATGATCGCGCTCGTCACCGAGCACGCGTTTCAAGCTGCTCACCCGGCGGCGAGCGCCGTGAACTCCTCGGCCAGCAGCGCCGTCGCCCCGCAGCCATCAGGTGGCGACGACGGCTCTAGTAGCGGCAGCGGCCTGCAGCAACCCGCTCAGGCTCCCGCGCCAGCGCCCGCGGCGCCCAGCGCGCCCGTCGTCTCCGGCGGCTCCTAGTTCGTTTGCCATGAGCGCCGTAGCCGTAGTTTCGACGAGCCCGTCCGCTTTCTGGTACCTGACGCGCGGTACCGGAACACTGGCGCTGTTTCTGCTCACGCTCAGCGTGGCGCTCGGCGTCGCCAACGCCAGGCGGGTGCGCACCGACGCCGTGCCCCGATTTGTCATCGATGCGGTGCACCGCAATGCATCGTTGCTGGCGATGGCCTTCCTGTTCGTGCACATCGCCACGGCGATGCTGGACGGCTACGCGCCGATTCGCCTGGTCGACGTCGTGATCCCCTTCGGCGCCGCCTATCGCCCGCTTTGGTTGGGCCTGGGCGCGGTGGGGTTTGACCTGATGATCGCGGTTGCGCTCACGAGCGTGCTGCGCCGCCGGCTTGGCTACGGCGCGTGGCGCGCAACGCATTGGGCGGCCTACGTCAGCTGGCCCGTGGCACTGCTGCACGGCCTCGGAACGGGCAGCGACGCGAAGGCTCACTGGATGCTGGCGGTCACAGGTCTCTGCGTGATCATCGTGATCGTCGCCGTCGTCGCCCGCGCCGTCGCAGGCTGGCCGGACCACCTCGGCGCGCGGCTCACCGCGCTCGCCGCCTCGGCACTGGTCCCGATCGGTCTGCTGGCCTGGCTGCCGAGCGGCCCGCTGGCGGCCGGATGGGCCGCGCGCGCCGGCACGCCCAAATCGCTGCTGGCTCACGCGCAGCCCGCCGCAACGCAAGATTCCGCCCACGCGGGCGCAACCACGACACCGGCCAGCCTCCAGGCGTCCTCGACGCGGTTCACCGCAAATGTCAGCGGCACGATGCGCCAGGGCCAGAGAGCCGACGGCTCCGCCGAAGTGGACATCACGCTGAGCGCCGGCGCGCAGCGGCTGAGCGCGCTTGACATCCGGCTGATCGGACCGCCGCTGCCGGGCGGTGGAATTCAGATGCAGACCAGCGAGGTCACACTCGGGACCGGCGCTGATCCCACGGCCTACCGCGGCAAGGTGGTGGCGCTGGACGGCAGCAACATCGCCGCACTGGTGCGTGACAGTCGGGGTCGCTCGCTCCGGCTGGTGGCGAGGCTGGTGCTCGACCCATCAACCGGAAACGCCACCGGTACGCTGAGCGCCGGCCCATCCACCGGCGAGTGATGCCCAGGGTCAGGGCTCTGGTCGCGCTGAGCGCCAGCGCGATCTTGACGCTGGCGCTCGCGGCCTGTGGAAGCAGTGCGAGTTCGACCGCCGCGGCGGGTCATTCGGCTTCCCCGCACCAAGCGACGGGCACCCGGCACCGCGCGCGCCCCCGGCAGGACCCCCCGAAGCCGTCCTATCCGTCCTATCCGAGTCTGCTCAGCGCCGCGACGGGGTCGCTACCCGCACCGTTCGTCCCGGCGGTTCGCTGGCGTGGACAGACGGCGGTCTGGATCGCCCGCTCGCAGTCAGGCATCGGGCTGCTGTCGTTCAACCAGAGACTGGTGGGGCTCAGGCTTCACTCGGGAACGGTTGACGCGGGCTCCACCGGCTGGCGTCTGGGGCCTGAGGTGCGCGGCCTGGAGCGACAGCGGCTCGTCGCCGCGTTCAACGGCGGGTTCAAGCTCGCTACCGGAGCCGGAGGCTTTCAGTCCTACGGTCGCGTGGCGGCGCCCCTGCAGACCGGGCTCGGCTCGGTGGTGACCTACACGGACGGATACACGGACATCGGTTCCTGGCAGCACGAAGTCCCCGCACCCGGACGAGGGATCGCCTCGGTGCGCCAGAACCTAACGCTGCTGATCGATCACGGCGCCGCCGCCTCGTCGGTTGGCTGCGACAGCTGCTGGGGAGCGACGCTGGGAGGCGTGAGCGACCCGGCGCGTTCGGCGCTGGGGATCACGGCAGATGGGCGCCTGGTGTGGGCGGGCGGCGGGCATCTGACCGTCGCCGCGCTGGCCAATGCGCTGCTGGGGGCCCGGGTCGTGCGCGCAGTCGAGCTCGACATCAACCCGGAATGGGTTGCCGGTTACCTCTACGGCCATCGCGGTGGTCTCGGGCCGCTGGCGCCGGTGCCGATCGCCCCCGGCCAAGTCGGCGTGCCCGGCACGTTCCTGATCCCCTATAGCCGGGATTTCTTCACGGTAGTCGGGCGCTGAGTGCTTCCCGCCATAAGTACGGTCCCGCCGAGAGTGGTAGCTGGCGGATGCCTGGCGCCGGCGCCTCAGACGGTGCGGCGAGGCGAGGCGATGAAACGCCGGTCTCGCGCCTCAGACGGTGACCGCCAGCGGCGATGAAGCGCCGGCCAGATTCTGCGCGTCGGCTCGGGTGCGCGCGACCACGGTGTAGCGGCCGGCCCGCTTGAGACCAAGCTTCTGCGAGAACCGTCCGTTGCTGGCAAGCACGCGCTTTGACGCGAGCAGGCGCCGATGCCGGCCGGAGAGTTGGTAGACGTCGACCCAGACGGTGCGCTTGTTTGGGCGGACGGTACCCGCCACCCGTAACGGCGACTGGGACTCCAGGCTCAGCGTGAGCACGGGCGTAACCCCTACCAGCGCCACGTCAGATACGGCCGCCGGCGCGGCGCGGTGCAGAACGCGCAGGGTCGCATTGGCTGACAGCGGCAACGACGCGCTCCACGATCCGTCAGCGGCGGTGACGAACGTCGTCACGGTCGATGCAGTACCTGCCTTCAGCTGCTGGAGCTCGAGCGGAGCACCGGCGAGCGGCGCGCCGGTGAGCAGCGCCAAGCTTCCTGACAGCTGCACCGTGGTCCCGGCGTTGACAACGCCACTGGCGGTCACGAGCGTCAGCGCGGCGGGCGACACGGCGAGACCTGTGACCACCGGGCGGATCGAGGGCAGGCGGGCGTAGAAGGCGTTGCCCGGACAGTCGGTTAGATCGCCGTCGCGATGCCCGGCGATCCGCGGCAGCGACACGTGCGCACCCGGCTTGAACGGCGTGTAGAAAGCGGCAGCGGGATCGACCTCGACGGTCACCCTCCCCTGCGAAGGCACCCCGTGAAGCGACAGCTTCCATGCCAGCAGGAGCTCCAACGCCTGGACCGCCGGCCGCGGTGGGACGACGTCCATGAAGGTCCCGAGCACCGCGACACCGGTGGAGGCGAGGTTGTAGCCGCCGGCGTGGGCGCCGATGACCGGCTCGTCCACGCCACCGGCCCGTCCCTCCCAAGTGCGCCCCATCGCGTCGATCAGGAAGTTGTAAGCGATGTCGTTGTAGCCGCGCACGTAGCGGTGGTAGTCGAAGATCGCCAGCAGCATCGCGGGAACCTCGGCGGCGCTGTATCCGTTCGAGCCGTCGGTGTGATGCACGAACGCGAGCTTGACGGCTCCATAGGAGGCCGGCACCGCGGGCGGTGCCTGGCCACGCGCCCACGCGTTACGAGCGATTATCGGCGGCTGGCCGGGCCCAGCGTCGAGCACGGGCTGGGCGAGCGGCGGGCCGGCCGCCGACGCCGACAGCGAGCCACCGGCAGGGGCGGACACGAAATGGATTCTCACCCCGCGCAGCGAATGGGAGCTTCGCAGCTGGACGAAATCCGCCTGACCGCTCCATACCGGCTCGCCGAACAACTTCACCGGTCCCGTGCGGAAATCCGGATCGTGGCCCTGTACCGACGCGGCGACCCAGCGGCTCCACGCAGCACCCCGGGCCCGGGTGCGCAGCTCGATCACGGGGCGGGCCGGCGCTAGCCACTCGACGCCGACGAGCGCAAAACGCTGCGGCGCGGAGATCGCCTCCGACTCGCCGTCCAGCGTGCCGATCCAGCGGCTGGCGGGTCGCCGTCGATCGATCGCCGCTGCCAGACTCGCCGCCGGCGCCAGCAGCGAGGCAGCCCCCACCGCGACGCCGCTGCCCAGAACCGAGCGCCGCGTCAACCCCGGCGGGCGCGAGGAATCACTCACCGCGAGCGGCCGGTCCGCCGTGTTTGGGGTGCTGAGCTCCGACGCTGTGGAGCGCGGCGTCGGCCCGCGCGGACCTGCCTGGCGTCGAGCAGGAAACTGACGCCACAGATGACTATCACGAGGATCGCGAGCATGGCCACGATCGCCAGACCGGGCGCAAGGATCAGCACCAGTGCCGCCAGCACCACGGCGATGGCGGCGTCGGCAACCAGCGTATTGCGTCTCACAACGGGATCCTGAGCTTGGTGTGAGTCATAGCGGGAGCCTCCGGTAGAGCCACCGGGGAAGGTGGCGGAGTACAGCGAACAGATAGCGCAGCCGGGACGGCACCCAGATCGTGTGCGCGCGCCGATCCAGGGCCGCCACCGTTGCCTGGGCGACCGCCTCAGGGGTCGTCGCCATCGGCGCCGGCTTCAGACCAGCGGTCATCCGGGTGCGGACGAACCCGGCTCGCACGACCAGCACCCGTACGCCGCTGCCGGCCAAAGCGTCGGCCAGGCCCTGAGCCAGCGAGTCCAGGCCGGCCTTGGCGGCACCATAGATCGCGTTGCCCGACCGGGGCCGCTCGGCGGCGACGCTTGAGAGCACGACCAGCGTCCCGTGACGCTGCTCGCGGAGACGGTGCAGGGCGTGCAGCAGCAGCGAACCGCAGCCGATGAAGTTGACCCGCA
Source organism: uncultured Actinomycetes bacterium (assembly GCA_937888775.1). The sequence continues at coordinate 6,990 of CALAQT010000140.1, forward strand.
TCACCTCAAGTGCCTGCTCGATCGGTGCGTCGAGCGCGGCCTGGGCACCGAGTACCCCCACCGCCAGCACAACCACGTCAAAACCACCGGTCGCATCAAACGCATGAGCCAGGGCGGCCTCGTGGCCGTCGAGGTCCTCGGCGTCGAGCGGGCCGACCTCCCCGCCTGAGCACCCGGAACGCTCGAGCTCTGCCAGGGCCGCGCCCAGCGCTTCCGGGTCGCGTCCGAGGAGAACCGGGCGCACCGAGCCCTGCAAGCCCAGCCGGCGCACGATTGCCAGGCCGATCTCGGAGGTGCCACCGAGCAGCAGCACGCGCGTGGGCGCGGAAACGGTCATCGACAACCCGCCGAGACCAGACCGGTCCGGACCGCGAGATCAGAGCGCCACAGACCTTGGGGATCGGCCTTGTCGCGACACGCGCGCCATTCGCCCAGGCGCGGGTACATCGCGGCGAGCGTCTGGGGCGCCAACCGGATGTCCTTGGTCAGGTAGACGCGGCCGCCGGCCTGCACCACCAGCTCGTCGAACTCGTTCAACAGGGCAGCCAGGCCGGACGCGCTCCGCGGCAGATCGAGTGCCAGCGTCCACCCCTCCACCGGAAACGACAGCGGCGCGCCGTTGGCGGGGCCGAAGTCCTTGAGGATCGCCAGATAGCACGGAACGGCCGACCGGCGGAGCCGTTCGATCACCCGCTGCAACGTCAACTCGCCGCCGGGTCCAACCACGAACTGGTATTGGAGAAAGCCGCGCCGTCCGTATAGCCGCGGCCACGCGTCGAGCGCGTCAAGCGGGAACATGTGGCTGCCGAAGTTCTCCACGTGGCCCAGCTGGCGGCGCGGTGAGCTCCGGTACCGATACTCGTTGTAGGCCCTGACGGTCCCGGCCCGCACCAGCCCGCCAGGGAAACTCGCCGGCACGGTCAGCCGCGATGCAACCGTCGTGCTTCCGCGCGCGCCGGTCAGTCCAGCGCTGGGGAGATGCTCGGCGCGCGTGACGATCCCACGCGCCAGGCCGGATCCGAGCAGGTCAAGCCATGCGACACGATGCGGGCCGCCCGGCGCCCGCAGCGCTGCAAATGCGTCGTCGAGCTGGCGCACGCGGTCGGTGTCGACCGACAGGAGCTCGCTCTGCACCGGGCGGAGCTTCACCCTCGCCCACACGATCACCCCGGTCAGGCCCATCCCGCCGACCGTGGCCTCGAAAAGGCCCTCGGAACCGCCGGGGACCAGCTCCTGCAGTTCACCGGCCGCCGTCAGCAGACCGAGAGCCTGGACATGGCTTCCAAACGTGCCCGCGATCCCGTGGTTCTTGCCGTGAATGTCTGAGGCGATCGCGCCGCCGAGCGTGACGTGCTGGGTGCCCGGCACGACAGGAACGACCCAGCCCTGGGGCGCCAGCGCGGCCAGAAGCTCGCCGATCGTGATCCCCGCCTGCGCGGTGACCACGCCGTCGGCCGCGTCGAGCTCAAGGGACTTGAGGCCGGTGATGTCGAACACCGCGCCCCCCGCCAGCTGCGCCGCGTCGCCATAGCTGCGTCCCATCCCGCGGGCGATCGCGCCGGCCGAGAGGGGGCTGCCCGACCGCGAGCGTGAGTGCTCGGCGACGATCGCCGAAAGCTGCTCGAGGTCACGGGGCCGCAGCAGGGACACCGAGGCCGTCTGACCGCCCCCCCAGCCTCCCACCGCGGCCGGCGTCGAGCCGGCCAGAGCAGTGGGGCGCGGAACGCTGCGCAGCACCGTGTCAGCCAGCGGCATGAACACCCAACGCGAACAGGCCCACCCACGCAGCGCCCGCCAGCATCAGCCAGCGGTCGGACAGGACCAGTTCGTCCGGCGCCTCGCCATCGCCTGCTCGTAGGAGTGCTCCGTAGCGCAGCAGACAGGCGGCGAACGGGACGATCGTAAGCAGACGCCAGGGAATGCCATGGACGACCGGGAGCTCGAACGCCCACACGCAATAGGCGAACAGGGCCCCGCCCCCGCTGGCCACCAGGATCACCCGCAGACGACCGAGGGTGTAATGCTCCAGCACGCGCCGGCGACTGGCGCCCGCGCGCTCGGTTCGCAGCAGCTCCGCCTGGCGCTTGCCCGCCGCCACGAACACAGCCGCGCAGGTGACCACGAGCACGAACCAGCGTGACAGGGTCACCGGTGCAGCGACGCCACCGGCGACCGCGCGCAGCACGAATCCGCCAGCGAGCGCGATCACATCGAGCAGCAGCAAGTGGCGCCAGAGCAGGGTGTAGCTGAGCGTCAGCGCCAGATAACCGGCGCCGACCGCCGCCAGCAGCGGGGTGATCAGCGCGCACAGCACCAGCCCCGCCACGATCAGGCCTAAGCCAAGTGCGGAGGCGAATCGTGCGCTGAGCTCGCCGGCCGCGATCGGGCGAAAGCGCTTACGTGGATGCAGACGATCCTCGGGGGCGTCGCGGACGTCGTTGATCGCATAGATCCCCGAGGCCAGCAGGCAGAACGCGACGCAAGCCAGCGCGACCCGAACGGGGACGTCGTCGCGCCCCAGCGCTCCGGCGGCACCGGGGGCCGCGATAACCAAGATGTTCTTTAGCCATTGGCGCGGGCGCAGTGTCGCCACCGTGGCCCGCAGGCGTCCGCGTCGACGAGACGTCCGCGCGGTGGCGTCCGTGGCCTCGCCATTTACCTCGCGGACCGGCCCGGGCTCCAGCTTGAACTCCGCGGTGCCCGATGGCAGCGATGCACCGGCGCCCAGCGACGCGCCCGCCGGCGATGTCCGGCGAGCGAGATTACGCAGCAAAGATCCTCCACTTCTAGCCGGCATCGGTGACAAAGGTATGTTTGCAGGCTGAACCCCACCTGTTGAATTCATGAAAGACCTCTCAGGTTCTCTTTAGGCTGAAGTGCACGAGTAACTGCAAGGATCGACACGATGCTGGCCCCGACCAGAGAGCCGATTTCGCGCTCACAGCCCCCATTGCCGCTGCGCCGCGGCCCGATCGGCGAGCCCCGAAAGCCGGTTCGCCGGTTCAGACGGCTAGCACTGTTGGCGGCCATATTCTGTCTTATCCCCGCCCTGTCCTCATACGTCAAAACGATGGCGGCTCCTTCTGACTCGAGCCTAGGAATCCGGACAGTCGAGTGGATGCGCGACAACGGAGCCCGGGGGCTCGTCAACAAAGTCGAGAACATCTACTACTCGCTCAACGCCCCAGCGACGGGCGGTCCGGCGTTGCGCGCGCTGCCTGACCAGCCTGGGGTCTCAACCGCGTCGGCGGCCGGCAAGCACCACAAGCTGAAGGGATATCGGCCGCCGCGGATCCGTTCGGTGATCCACCCCGCGCTGCCCGGCGAGGGCGTCTGGCGCGCAACGCTCGCGGGCTCACGCGCCGATCCGCCGGTGCTGATCACCAGCTTCCGTCCCAATCCGAGCTATCCGCAATTGGTGGCGGGCGTCGCGTGGATCAATCATGCGGACACCCATGTACAGCTCTATCCGGGCCGTGTGGAGCCGGCCGTGAATCTGCCATCGCGCGGCCCGATGGCGGTTCCAACCGAACTGAGGTCGAAGCTCGTGGCGACCTTCAACAGCGGCTTCAAACTGAGCGACTCGGGCGGCGGTTTTGCGATCGGCGGTCACGCGTATGCGCCCCTGAAGGACGGACTGGCGACGATCTTGCAGTATCGGGGTGGCCGGATGGACGTGCGGGCCTGGACCGGGGGCCCGGACGTGCCCAGCACCAGCAACATCATCTACGCGCGCCAGAACCTGCCGTTGATCGTCGATCACGGACGCCCCAACCCGAATCTGTCCGATGGCCCGGCGTGGGGCGCGACCCTCGGCAATGCGGTCCAGGTCTGGCGTTCCTCAGTCGGGATCGACCGTCACGGTAACCTGATCTACGCGGCCGCCAACTATCAGACGGTCGGTTCGCTGGCCGCGATCATGATCCGGGCCGGCGCGGTGCGCGCGATGGAGTTGGACATCAATACCTACTGGACCAGTTTCATCACCTACCGCCATCCGGGCGCCGTCGATCCGGCGAATCTGCTGCCCAGCATGGACCGCTCTCCCGAGCGTTACCTGACGCCGGATGATCGGGACTTCTTCGCCGTCTACCAGCGCTGAGCGGCGCCGGTACCTCCGGAAGTCGCCGCGCACCGCGGCTGGTTCGTGATGGCGTGCGCCCGCACCCACACCGGCGCTCTACTGCTGACGGGCCTGCTCGGCCTGGTCGCGTCGGGCTGCGGCACCGCGGCTGCGGCGGGCACCGGCTCGACGGCGTCCGTGGCCGTGGCGGCCCAAGCGTTGACCGTGCCCGAGGGCGCGCCCTTCACAGCGTCCAAGAAGCAGGTCCGGGCGCCCACGCCGAAGAGCCCGGCCACGACATCGACCACGACGGCCTCGAGCGCACCGACGACGACCGCGAGCACATCGACTACGACCGCCGCGAGGCCGCCTGCCACGCCCAAGCCGCCGTTCGCCGTCGGCGAGCGGACCGTGACCCTCGTCGATCCAAGCCGACTGGTGCGATTTCCCGGCCGAGCGCCGGAGCCGCGCACGCTCGTGACGGTGATTCGCTACCCCGCTCAGGGTCCGGCGCGGCTCACCGACATCCACGACGGCGCACCACAGCGTGGCGCCGGCCCCTTCCCCCTGGTGGTGTTCGGTCACGGCTTCGCGGTCACGCCGGCCTATTACGCGCCCTTGCTGCGCGCGTGGGCCAGCGCCGGATACGTCGTGGCCGCGCCGGTGTTCCCGCGGGAGAATCAGAACGCGCCCGGTGGACCCGACGAGTCAGACATCGTCAACCAGCCGCGTGACATGAGCGTGGTGATCACGAGCATGCTCGCCGCCAACTCCAACCGCTATGCCTTCTTCGCCGGCCTGATCGACCCGCACCGAATCGCTGTCAGCGGACAGTCAGACGGGGGCGAGACGGCGCTGGCGATCGCGTATGACCGCTTCTATCTCGATCGTCGCGTCGACGCCGCCATCATCCTCTCGGGAGCCGAGCTCCCGGGCGGCGCCTTTGACTTCCCTTCCCCCAGCCCGCCGCTGCTGGCCTCCCAGGGCACGGCCGACACGATCAATCAGCCCAAGTACACGTATCAGTTCTTCAACCTCGCGCCCCCGCCGAAGTACCTGTTGAAGCTGATCGGGGCCCCGCATCTCCCGCCTTACACCTATGAGCAGCCTCAGCTGGGGATCGTCGAGCGCGTCACGATCGCGTTCCTCGACCACTACCTCAAGCGGCTGCCAGGCTCGCTTTCCCGGATGCTCACCGCTGGACGGGTACCCGGGGTATCGACGATTGCCACCCACACTTAGTACTCCCCACCCCTCAGACGACCGGCGGCGCGTCGAGCTGACGCCCCGGCGGCGCCTTCAGCGCAGCAGCGCACGCCCGAACACTGAGAACCCGCCGGCCTGGACGGCGGCGCCGATGCTCTGGATCTCCAGGTGAGGGTCAGAGAACACGGTGATCGTGGCCAGACCGCCGAACGGCACGTCGGGCGCCACGATCAGCGCGCCGGCCTGCGCGCGCACCGTAGCGTCGACGGTGGCCGTCACGCCCAGCAGCGTGGCGGTGCCCTGCAGGGTCAGCCCGCCGGCATCGGAAGCGACCGGCGTGAGCGACTGCAGGATCGGCAGAGCCGCGCGCAGGTCGGCTTCGGTGACTGTGGCGCGGCCGATCAGCTGATCGCCGCGTTTGCTCACGGTCGCGTCGTGCAAGGTCAGAAGGCCGGTGTTTAACTCGCCCACCCGGGCGTCAACCGTGCCCACGTCGCCGGCCTGGGCCAGCAGGCTGGCGAGGTGCCCCGGGTTAGACGTGTAGCTGGCCATCCGCACCACCACACGGTCAGCGTGATGCCACAGCAATTCGATCGCCGGAAACGCATCGACCTGGACGGAGAGCACGTCGCCGGTTTTCTGCAGACGACCGCGGAGGCGCTGGGCGGCGATACCCGGCAGCACAAGCTGGGCGATCGCCAGCGCAATGACCACGACGGCCACGGTTATGAGGACGGCGATCCGGCGCACGGGGTGGCCAGGTTAGGTGCTGACGCCACCACGCCGGAGCCTTGGGCCACACGACCTTAAGCGAGCAAGGCGCCCGATAGGGCGCCTTGCGCAAACGACAGGCCTTCCGGTGCGACGCTAGGCGGCGCTCACCGGCGTCGCCGGGGGCTCTGCGGGCGAACCGGCCGGCGGCGTGTACTGGAACTCCTCCTCGGCACCGAACAGGGTGTCCAGGACCTTGGAGCGGAGCGTCTCACTGCCGGCGAGCGCCAGCCCGCCGCCGATCGCCAGGACCAGCAGCTTGCGCCCCAGGCCAAGGCCCTTGCGAGCCTTCTTCTTCGGCGCGTCGCTGAGCGCTTCGGTGGCGTCGCGGATCGCTTCGAACGCGTGCTTGACGTCGTTCTGGAGCTTCTTGTCTTCGACCAGCGCCTTGGCGGGAGTCTTGCCGTTCATCAGGCGCTCGTAAGCGCTCTTGGTCGAGTCGATCGCCTGGCGGACGTTCGCACGCAGGTCGGCGTCCTCGATCAGACGCTGGATGTACGGATTGGCCTTGGTGATGTGGGTGAGGTCGGAGGCGTTGAACGGCACCGCCTTCGCCACCTTCTTACGTTTAGATGCCATTGGTCTCCCTCGGGGCATGGGCTCTGTCGAAAGGTCAGCATACGCGATGCAAACACGTCGATCAGGCCGGTCGCGAGGCCGGATCGCGCCCGCGCGCGGGCCGACGCGCGAGTGCGGCCGCCAACACCTCGTCGATCGTCGAGACGAACACGAATTCCAGATCGCGACGCAGGTGGGCAGGGATGTCCTCGGTGTCTGCTTCGTTGGCCCGCGGTGCGATCACGCGGCGGATGCGGTTGCGCTGCGCGGCGAGCGCCTTCTCCTTGAGGCCACCGATCGGCAGCACGAGTCCGGTAAGCGTTATCTCACCCGTCATCGCGACATCGGAGCGCACCGGACGGCCGGATAGCAACGAGGCCAGCGCGGTGACCATCGCGACGCCGGCGCTCGGTCCGTCCTTCGGCGTCGCACCGGCGGGCACGTGGATGTGAATGTCGTGGGTGGCGAACCAGTCGTCGGCGAGTTCGGGAACGATCTCCGAGGCATTGCTGCGGATCAAGGAAAGCGCGGTCTGAGCGGACTCCTGCATCACCTCGCCGAGCTGTCCGGTGATCGTCAGCCGGCCCGTGCCGGGCATCCCGGTCGCCTCGATGAACAGCACCTCGCCGCCGACCGGAGTCCACGCCAACCCGGTGGCGACTCCAGGACGCGAGGTCCGTCGCCGTGACTCCGAGAGGAACTTGCGCTTGCCCAGCAGCTCGCGGATGCGAGGCTCGGTGATCGACACCTTGCGCTTGACCTTGCCCTCGGCCACCTGCCGCGCCACCTTACGCGCGACGTTGCCGATCTCACGCTCGAGCTGGCGCACGCCGGCCTCACGCGTGTAGTCGGAGATGATCACACGGAGGGCCGGGTCGCTGAAGGAGATCCGGCTGCGGGTCAGGCCGTTGCGCTCGATCTGGCGGGGGACGAGATAGCGCTTGGCGATCTCCAGCTTCTCGGCTTGCGTGTAGCCGGCCAGCGAGATCACCTCCACCCGGTCGCGGAGCGGGCCGGGGATCGTGTCCAGCGTGTTGGCGGTGGTCACGAACATGGCGTTTGAGAGGTCGACGGGCAGGTCGAGGTAATGGTCACGAAAAGACTGGTTCTGCTCGGGATCGAGCACCTCCAACATCGCGCTAGACGGATCGCCACGGAAGTCGGCGCCCATCTTGTCGATTTCGTCGATCATCAGGATCGGGTTGTTGGCCCCGGCGTCGCGCAGGGCGCGGATGATCACCCCCGGCATCGCCCCGATGTAGGTGCGGCGGTGGCCGCGGATCTCCGCCTCATCACGTACGCCGCCTACGCTGATGCGCTCAAACCGGCGACCCAGTGCCCGCGCCATCGACCTGCCGAGCGAGGTCTTCCCCACGCCGGGCGGTCCCACGAGCAGCAGGATCGAACCGGCGTGATGCCGGCCTCGCCCACCCATGAGCGATCGCACGGCGAGGAACTCCAGGATCCGCTCCTTGACCTGCTCGATGTCGTAGTGATCTTCGTCGAGGACCTGACGCGCGTGTGCCAGATCGAGGTTGTCCTCGGTGGCCGTGTCCCAGGGCAGGGATGCGATCCACTCCAGGTAGTTGCGCACCACGCCGTACTCGGCCATCGCCGGCGCCAGACGCGCCAGACGGCCGAGCTCACGGTCGACCTGTTTTCGCACTTCGTCGGGCAACGCCAGGCCGGCAAGCTGGTCGCGCAGCTCGTTGACCTCGGCCTGGACCTCGTCGGCTTCGCCCAGCTCCTCCTGGATTGCCTTGAGCTGCTGGCGCAGGAAATACTCGCGCTGACCCTTGTCGAGCTCGGACTGGACCTGGGACTGGATCTTTGTCCCGAGCTTTACCACCTCCAGCTCGCGCGCCAGGATCTCCGACAGCCGGCGCAGCCGCTTGCCGAGGTCGAGCTCTTCCAGCAGCGCCTGCTTTTCGGCGGTGCGCAGTCGCAGGGCGCTGGCGATCAGATACGACAACGTGCTGGGATCCTCGACGTTGGCGACCATGATCTGGAGCTCTTGAGGCAGGTAGGGCACCTGGCCGACAATGTTGGTGAACGTCTGCTGGACGTTTCGCATCAGCGCGATCAGCTCGGTGCCCTGCTTGACGATGTCCGGCGCCTCGGCGATCTCGGCGACGAGATACGGATCGGTGGCCACCCAGCGCTCGATGCGCACCCGCTGGGCCCCCTGGATCAGGACCCGCAGCGTCGCGTCGGGGAGCCGCATCATGCGGGCCACCGTGCCCAACACGCCGACCGAGTAGAGGTCATCAGGTCCGGGCGCCTCGATGTCGGCGCTGCGGCTGGCGAGCAGCACGATCGAGCGGTCCCCGCGCAGCGTGTCGTTGATCAGCTCGACGCTGCGCTCCTGGCCGACGTTGAGCGGGACCAGCATCTCCGGAAAAGTGACGGTGTCGCGCAGCGGCAGAACGCCGACTCGTTCGGGCAGCGCCCGCGCGCCGTCGACGGCCACCGGGAGCGGGCCCCCCTCGGGGACGCCGACCTCGATCACGGCTGTTCGCCCGCGTCCTTGCGCCCGATTGGCACCGGGCCCGGGCGCGGCTCACCGTGTAGAAGTGGCAGCTCGACGCGCAGCATGCCCCCCTCGTAGCTGGCCGAGGCCTGGTCGCCGCGTACCTCGGCCCCCAGCTCGATCACCCGGCGAAAGCGGCCGCGCTCGATCTCGACCTGCTGGTAGACCTCGCCCTCCGGCACCGCCGGGCCACGCCGTCCGGCCAGGACCAGCTTGCGTCCCTCGATATGCAGCTCGAGCTCATCGATCTCGACACCGGCCAGCTCCGCGGTCACGATCGCGCGCGGCGGATCGGACACGTAGGAGACATCGACCGCGGGCGAGAACCCGCCTCGCCGCCGCGCCAAGCCGCCACGCTGAAGCACGTCGCCGAACAGTTCGTCCATCTCCCGGCGCATCCGGTCGAAGTTGGCAAACAGGTCGCGTTCGGGCATCCCGGATGAAGACTAACGGCGCAGCCGAAGCGGTTAGACGTCTCTTAGGGTTTGCGAAGAGGTTTGTGGCGAAATTGGACGACCGGACAAACCGTCAGAAACCGAGTCGTGAGCCCTTAGTAAACCCCGGGGGGGTGATCCAGAACCGCGGCGGCTGCGTTAAGCGATCGTGAACCTCCATTTACAACTCAAGGAGAACCGCATGACCGACGCACAGCTCGGCGTAAGCCGAGGCCAGTTCATAAAGAACGCTGCCAAGGGCAGCGTTGTCCTCGTCGGCACCGGCGGCGTGCTCGCGTCGATGAACGGCGTGGCCTTCGCCAAGGGCGCGACCAAGAGTGATGTTGCGACCCTGCAGGTCGCCTTCATTGCCGAGAGTCTCGCAGTCAAGGTCTATACGGCGATCATCGACAACTTCTCGTCGTTCAAGGGCCTTCAGAACAAGGACTACTTCGTGGCCGCCCTTCAGAACGAGAAGGACCATCTGGCCTACCTCGGCTCAGCGCTCGGATCAAAGAAGCCGACCGGCTTCAAGCTCCACATCCCCAAGACGGCCGTTGCCAGCACCAAGGCACTGCTGAAGACGGGCGTAGCGCTGGAGACGGCGTTCGTCGAGACGTACCTCGGCGCGGTCGGGACCCTGAGCTCGACCGAGCTCAAGCTCGTCGCCGCGAAGGTCGCCGCGGACGAGGCCTCCCACTTCAGCTTCTTCGACGCCGCCTACGGCGGTCACGGTGTGCTGCCCTCGCTGCCGTCGACGATCACCGCCAAGCAGGCGGCTGCCGCGCTGACCAAGGGCGGGTTCATCAGCTAGCCCCGTTCGGTCCCCCTCCGGCCCTCCCGGAGCGAACCGCTGAGCAAACTCGGCCGGGCTGAGATCCTCGGCCCGGCCGTTTCTGTCCTTGGGGCCGACGACTTACACGGTGTAGACGGCGCCCTCCTGCGCCATCTCCACCGGGCCGCCGTAGGCCTCAGTGGCCTGCGCGCGCGCCCAGGTCACGTCGAGCTCGTCCGAGAAATGGGTCAGCACCAGGCGCTGGGCGCCGGCCCGCTGACCATGCTCGCCGGCCTCGCGCGGGGTCAGATGGCCGCGCAAGCCGTCGCGCTCTGGACGCGGCAGGGTTGCCTCGATCAGCAGCACGTCGGTCTGGTAAGCGAAGCGCACGAGCTCCTCGTTCGGCCGGCAGTCGGCGCTGAACGTCAGCCGCCGACCTCCCCGGGCTAACAGCTCGACCGCATGGGTGAGTATGTAGTGCGGCACCTCGCAGAAGCGGATCTGCAACGGCCCCACCACGAGCTGGTCGGAGGTGCCGTACTCGTGCAGCGTAAACGCATTCTCGATCAGGTCTTCGCGTCCGAATGAGCCGACGACGCGCCGGAACACCTCGGCCGCGCCGGGCGGCACGTAGAGGTCCGGACGCGGCGGGCGACTGGTCCCCGGCCAACCGGCCACCGGCACCGGTTGCAGGCGCGGCGCATAGGTCAGCGCGAAGCTGAAGGGGACTAGGTCAAGGAAGTGGTCGGCGTGCAGGTGGCTGATCAGGACCGCATCGACGTTGACGTAATCACAGATGCGCCGCAGCTTGGAGAACACGCCGTTGCCGCAGTCCAGCAGCAGCGTGAACTCATCGTCCTGCACCAGATAACCGCTGCACGCCCCGGCCGCATCCTGCCAGGCCGGTGACTTGCCCAGCACAGTGATCCGCACACGGCTCCTCTCTTGTCGCGTGTGACACTGTAGACATCGTGGCCGCGGCGCACCTGCACCTGCCGCTTGCGGCTGTCTCGCACCGCTTCGAGGTTTCGGCGCTGCTGCTCGGCGCGCTGCTGGTCGTCGGCGCGCTGGCGTCCGGGCTGGCGCGCCGGAGCTTTCTCTCCCTGACCGCGGTGTTCGTGCTCGCCGGCTTCGTCCTCGGCGACGGCGGTGTCGGCGTCGTGCACTTCGACGCTCGGTCGGGGTTCGTCGCCGACCTGGCAACGGTGGCGTTGATCGTGATCCTGTTCCGTGACGGCCTGGAGGTGGAGAGCGAGATGCTCCAGACACACTGGCACCTGCCGTTGCGCAAGCTGGTTTTGGCGATGCCATTGACCGCCGCGATCATCGCGCTGGTGACCCGCGCGCTGACCGATCTGTCGTGGACCGAGGCGTTCCTGGTCGGGGCGCTGCTCTCCCCGACGGACCCGGTGCTGTCCTCCAGCGTCGTCACCGACCCGCGCGTGCCGCGCCTGGTGCGCCACTCGCTCAACCTCGAATCGGGTCTCAACGACGGACTGGCCCTCCCCGCCGTGCTGGCGCTCAGTGCGGCGCTCACTCCCGGCGCCGGCCATTTCGTGTGGTGGCAGTTCGTACTAGCGGACCTGGCGATCGGGCTCGGCGTGGGTCTAGCGGTCGGGTTCGCTTCGGCCAAGCTGATCCCCCGTGGACAGCGCCTTCAAGACGGCATCCCGCCGCATCAGAAAGCGCTCTACGCGCTCGGGACGGCGTTCGTCGCCTACGGACTGGCCGTCCTGACGCCGCACGGCAACGGTCTGATAGCGGTGTTCGTGGCGGCGATCACGCTCGGGATCCGGCGGCCTGACATCCGCGCCAACTTCTCGCGCCAGGCACCGGACCTGGTCGAGATCGTCAAGCTGGGCATCTTCGTCGTGTTCGGCTCGCTGCTGACCCTGCACGGATTGTTTGGCCTCGGCTGGGCCGCCGTGGCCATCGTCGCCGCAACGCTGCTGGTGGCCCGGCCGGTGGCTGTCTTCGCGGCGCTCGCCGGGACAGCGACTGACACCGCGACCCGGGCGTTCATGGCCTGGTTTGGACCCAAGGGGGTGGCGACGATGACCTTCTCGCTGCTGGTGCTCAGCGATCGAATCGCCTCCGGAACGCAGATCTTCAACCTCGCCGCGCTGACCGTGTTCGTCTCGATCATCGTCCACGGGGTGACCGACACCGCCGGCGCCGAGTGGATTACACGTCGATCCGAGGGCGCCGAGCGAGGACCGATCAGTGGCCGTCGTGGCCGGCGTCGCCGTGCCGCGAGGGGTCCATCAGCCAGCCGAGGAACACGGCGAGCAAGATGAAGGCGATGAATCCGCCGATCAAGGGCCAGTACATGGTGCAAAACCATATACGAGCTCAGACGTGAAGCGAAACCTGCTCGCTCGGCGAGGGGAATGCCCACGCCACCTGCAGCCGCCGCTCCTGACGGAAGACGAACCTCAGCTGGCTGGGCGGCCGAAGCCCGTCGGGATGCGCCGGGCGGAAGGTCGCACACGGCGCGTCGTCGGTCAGCGCGCAGAGCAGGTTCTGCCGAAAGAAGCACTGCTCGCAGCTCGCCTTCGCGGCGCCGACGCGTCCTGTTGCCATGCCTTGCTCCACCCTCTTCCGGCTCGATGCTTGACCGACGAGGTCGTCATCAAAGCGGACTTCGCTCCGTCAGCGCAACCACGATTCCCGGAAAACGCAGAAACTTTAGCTACCGCGTAATTACCTGCAAACTGCGGCGATTTTGTGATCCCCGGCGGGAAGGTGCCGCTATTTCCGTAGCTTTGTCTGCGTTATGAAGGTCCTGCTCACCGGGGTGACCGGCTACATCGGCTCGCTGCTGGTCGATCGCCTGGCGGCCGACGGGCACACCATCCGCGGCTTTGCCCGCAATCCGGCGCGCGCCCCGGCGGCAATCGAGGTGGTGGCCGGCGACGCGGTCTCAGGCGCGGGACTTGAGCAAGCCCTGGCGGGCATCGATGTCGCCTACTTCCTGATCCATTCGATGGAGCCCACGACCGACGGGCCGTTTCACTCCCGCGAGCGGACAGCCGCCGAGCGCTTCGCGGCAGCCGCGGTCAAGGCCGGAGTGCAGCGGATCGTCTACCTCGGCGGACTTGTGCCGGTGGGCGGCCCGGACTCCGCCCACCTCGCAAGCCGACTGGAGGTCGAGCGGATCCTGCTGTCGGCAGGCCCATGCTCGGTTGCGTTCAGGGCGTCGATCATCATCGGCGCCAGGTCAAGGTCGTTTCGCTTTCTGGTCCGCCTGGTCGAACGGTTGCCGGTGCTGGCTGTGCCGGCGTGGCATGAGTACCGGACGTCGCCGATCGACGAGCGCGACATGGTGGAGCTGCTGGCTCACGCGGCGACCGCTGAGAACCTCTGCGGGCAGTCGCTCGACGTCGGCGGACCTGACACCGTCTCCTACGGTGAGCTGATCGACCGGATCCGCCATCACATGCTCGTCGACCGACCCACGCTGCGCTTCAGACGGCTCACCCTGACACCGATTGCCAGCCGCGTCGCGGCTCTCATCGCAGGCGAGGAGTACGAACTGATCGGCCCGCTGATGGACAGCCTCGAGCACGACCTGCTGCCCAGAGACGACCGCGCCGCGCAACTGCTGCGGGTGAGGCTGCACTCCCTGGACGCGGCGATCGAGCACGCCCTGCGCGATTGGGAGTCCCGGGAGCAACTGGCCGCGCGGTAACCGCCGTGATCGCAGACCGTTACTGTCTGCCCTGCCGATGAGCATCGTTCACGTAGAAATCGACATCGACGCGCCTGTGGAGCGCGTCTGGGAAACGATCATGGATCCACACCGGTTTGAGGACTGGGTCACGATCCATCGGTCCGTGGACAACGTGTCAGCCTCACCGTCCAAGCGCGGCGCGACCATGGATCAAGTCATGCAGATTCGCGGCGTCACCTTTCACGTGCACTGGACCCTGGTTTCGGTCGAAGCGCCCAGTCGCGCCGAATGGGAAGGCCTCGGACCGGCCCATTCGCGCGCCCGGATCCTGTACGAGCTTTCTGATCGAGGAGGATCCACCGGTTTTGAGTACACGAACGAGTTCACCGTGCCGGGTGGGCGATTGGGAACCGTCGCCAGCCGAGTGATCGTCGGCGCCGCCTCCAAGCGCGAGGCGCAAGAATCACTCTTGCGACTCAAGAAGGTGCTCGAGCGCGCCTAAGGGCTCGCCCTAAGTGCCCGTGCGCAGGAAGGTGACAGTCTGTATCGTTGTAAACTGCGTGCCACAAAAGGAAAAGACCGGAGGTAAACAGTTGGCAGCTTTTGTTGACAGTACGATCAAGGACATCGACGGCCGTTTACGTGAGCTCAAGGAAGAGGTCACCAAGCTGGAGGCGGCGCGGGCGGCCCTGGCGGGCGCACGGCGCGGACCAGGGCGGCCAGCGAAGCCGAGCACACCGTCCAACGGCCGGCGCCGGGCGCCACGCCGAGCCGGACGTACGCGCGGCCGCCGTGGCGGTAACACGCGCGCCAATCAGGCGCTCGAGTTGGTCCGATCCCAGCCCGGCATCACGATCCCGCAGATCGCCGAGGCGCTCAAAATCGAGCCCAACTATCTCTATCGCGTGATGCCCAAGCTGGTGGAGGACGGCCAGATCAAGCGCGACGGACAGGGTTGGCACCCCAACGGGACCGCGTCAGCGGCTTAGGCTAACGGGCCGCCCCGGCCACTGGCGCAGCCCGTGTTAACAGGCCGCGCGCCACTGGCGCAGCCCGCGTAATGAGGGCCGCGCCGTGGCGCGGCCCTCGTCACGTCAGGACCTAGATCAGGCCCAACTGCTTGACCGCGTCGCGCTCTTCGTTGAGCTCGGCAACGGTGGCGTCGATCCGTGACCGAGAGAAGTCATCGACCTCCAGCCCTTGCACGATCTCGTAACTGCCGCCCGAGCAGGTGCACGGGTAACTGGAGAAGATTCCCTCCCCGACCCCGTAGGAACCGTCGGTGGGGATCGCCATCGAGACCCAGTCGCCGGACGGCGTGCCGAGCACCCAATCGTGCACGTGACCAATGGCCGCGTTGGCCGCCGAAGCCGCACTCGATGCCCCACGAGCCTCGATGATCGCCGCGCCCCGCTTCTGGACGATCGGGATGAAGTCGTCCTCGATCCACCGCTGATCGTTGATCGTCTCAGCGGCGGGCTGGCCCTTCACCTTGGCGTGGAAAACGTCGGGGTACTGGGTGGCGGAGTGGTTGCCCCAGATCGTCATGCTGGTCACGTCTGAGACCGAACTGCCGGTCTTCGCCGCGACCTGCGCGATCGCCCGGTTATGATCCAGACGCGTCATCGCGGTGAAGCGCTCACGCGGGATGTCCGGGGCGTTGCTGGCGGCGATCAGGCAATTGGTGTTGGCCGGATTACCGACCACCAGCACCCTGATGTCCGAGGCAGCGTGGGCGTTGAGCGCCTGGCCCTGAGGCTTGAAGATCCCGCCGTTGGCCTCCAACAGGTCACTGCGCTCCATGCCCTTGCTGCGCGGGCGCGCGCCGACCAGCAGCGCGACGTTGGCGCCGTCGAAGGCCTGGTTGGGGTCATCGTGGATATCGATCCCGGCCAGCAGCGGGAAGGCGCAGTCGTCGAGCTCCATCGCGGTTCCCTGAGCCGCCTTGATGGCAGCGGGGATCTCCAGCAGTGAGAGCGAGACACGGGTGTCGCTGCCGAGCAGCTGTCCGCTGGCGATCCGAAACAGGATCGCGTAGCCGATCTGTCCGGCCGCGCCGGTGACGGTGACTTTTACAGGGGTATCGCCTGACATTCATGTTCCTTTCGCCGTTAGCCCTCGATGCTATACGCCTTCAGAAGCCCAGCAGATCGAGGCCATAGACGTCGCCGAGCTTGCGCTTGAGGTAGCCGATGTAGGGGTCGACCAGAATCGGCTCTCCGACCTCCCGCGCCAGCAGTTCGGTGGTGGAGAACTTGGAGCCGTGGCGATGTACGCGCTCGCGCAGCCACTCGCGCAGCGGTGAGAGCTCGCCGGTGGCGATGTCCTCGTCGAGTCCCGCCATGTCGATGTGGGCTCGCTCCCACAGCTGAGCGGCGATCAGGTTGCCGAGCGCATAGGTGGGGAAATAGCCGATCAGCCCGGCCGACCAGTGCACGTCCTGCAGCACACCATGGGCGTCGTCGGGCACCTCCAGTCCGAGGTATTCATGAAAACGGGCGTTCCACTTCTCAGGGAGATCCTCCACCGCCAGCGTCCCGTCGATCAGCTCCTGTTCGAGCTCGAAGCGCAGCACGACGTGCAGCCCATAAGTCGCCTCGTCGGCCTCGACGCGAATGTGGGACGGTCGTACGCGGTTGACGGCGCGGTAGAGCGTGTCGACGTCCAGCCCCGCGACCGGACCGCCGAACAGCGCGGCGATCCGGGGCGCCAGCACACCGGAGAAAGGGCGCCCGCGTCCGACCATGTTCTCCCACAGCCGGCTCTGGGACTCGTGCATCCCGAGCGATTCGCCACTGCCCAGAGGAGTGCGCGACATCGAGTCCGGGATACCGGCCTCATACAGCCCGTGGCCGCACTCATGCATGGCTCCGTACAGACCCGTGCCGATGTACTGCTCGTCCCAGCGCGTGGTGATGCGCACGTCGCCGCCGCCGATCCGGATCGCGAACGGGTGCACGGTGTCATCGATCCGCCATCCCGAGTGCTCAAAGCCCATCATCCGCACGACCTCAGCGACCAGTGCCCGCTGCTTGTCGCGTTCGAAGTGACCATGCAGACAACTGTCGTCGACGGCGTCGCTGTGCGCGACGACGGTCGCGATCATCGGAATCAGCTCCGACTTGAGATCGGCAAACAGAGCCGCCACCGCGGCGGTGCCCGTCTGCGGCTCGTAGTCGTCGAGCAGCACGTCGTAGGCGCACTCGTAACCGTCCTCACCGGCAAAGCAGTCGACGTACCGCCGCGCGAGCTCGAAGTTGTGCTTCAGGTAGGGGACGAAGCCGGCAAAGTCGCCAGTCTCACGGGCCTGCACCCACGCCTCCTGGCCGACGGACGCGGCGCGGGCGAGTTCGGCAGCAAGCTCGGTCGGCACCAGGCGGGCCTTGTCCCACTGACGACGCACCAACCTGACCAGGCAGGCGTCGTCGGAATCCGCCGGCGCGCCGTTGAGCTCGGCGCTGGCCGCTTCGATCAGCCGACCGGTCTCGTTGGAGACGAACCGCTCGTGGCTGATCCGCTCCAGCGTCGCCAGGGATTCGGCTCGGGCCAGACCGCCTCGGGCGGGCATCATCGTCTGCTGGTCCCAATGGGCGAGCGACGTGGCGTGTTGCAGGTCGGCCTGTTGTGCCATCCGCTCTCTAAGTGCTCGCAGGCACTCGCTCATTCGTTTTCTCCTGACTCGATGGCGCCGGGCAGGCCGCGAGGGCGCCTATGACACCATTGCAGCATGTTGCGCCGGACAGGCTCAATCAAGCTGATGGATGTGTTTGGCATTCGGATCGGGGCGGACGCTAGTTGGTTCCTGATCCTATTCCTGCTCATCTTCATGCTGTCGGGACCGTTTCGCTCGACGCTGCACAGCTCAGAGGGGATCGCCTACCTGACCACGGTGGTCAGTGTCCTGCTGCTGTTCGCGTCGCTGATCGTGCATGAGCTCGCACACGCGGTGGTTGCGCGCCGGCAGGGGATCGAGGTCAGGCGAATCGACCTGTTCCTGTTCGGCGGGCTGACGAAGATGAGCC
>CALAQT010000141.1 GCA_937888775.1 uncultured Actinomycetes bacterium
GGCGTCGCCAATGCAGTCGTCAGCCACGAGCTGCCCGAGCGCCTGGATTTGGGCGAAGGGAGAAGTCCGGGGCCGGAGGCGCCGACGCTCGAGTTCGTCGCAAAGCGAAAGCTGGACTGACCGCGACTTCGCGGATGTAAGCGAAAGCCCCGGGTTCCGCGTTGAGTGGACTGGCCCCGGGGGCTCTCAGCTTCCGCTGTGCCTCGATCAAGCGGGCGTCGGCAGAGCCTGAACGAGATGGCTGCTCTCGCTGATCACGCTAGATGGCGACGACCGAGAACACCGGTGGCAGCCGTGTCGCGACGGTAGTCCAGGTGGCGCCGGCGTCGCCCGAGCCGAAGAGATCGCCGGAGGTAGCGCCGAAGTAGAGCTCAAGCTGCTCGGCCTGCCCGGCGCGGCTGAACGCCTGGCGCAGCACCGTCAGGTAGGCGTGCTCGGCCGGCAGGCCGTCTCCCCGGGCCGCCCAGCTAGAGCCCGCGTCGCGCGTTTCATAGACGCGCACCCGGCCGTCGGGGGTAACGCGATCCATGTCGGCGATCAGCGGGATCAGGAACGCGCTGTCGGGATCGGCTGGGTCGACCGTCAGCGGGAAGCCGAAGTCAGATGGGAGCCCGCCGCCGCCGATGTCGGTCCAGCTTTCGCCCGCGTCGTCGGAGCGGTACACGCCGCCGTGGAACTGCATGAACATTCGGTCGGGTTGCTTCGGCGCGCGCTCGACGTGGTGCACGCAGCGGCCCGCGTTCTGATCCTTGAGCGCCTCCGCTGGCAGGTACCGCGGGTTGAGCCCCTCGTTCCCCCGCCGCCAGGTACGGCCGCGATCCTCGGTCAGCCACATGCCGGCGGCCGAGACAGCAACGGCCAGCTTGCCGGGATCTCCCGGCCAGGTGCAGATCGAGTGCAGGCAAAGCCCGCCGCCGCCTGGCTGCCAGTGCGCGCGCGACGGCTGCTCCCACAGGCCAGCGTTGATCTCCCAACTCGCTCCGCCATCGCGGCTCTCGAACAGGACCCCGGGATCGCCCCCCGCATACAGGGTGCCATCGCCCTCGCCGCAGGCGATGACCCAGATCCGCTCGAGCGCCTGATCGCCACCCTGCGGCAGGGCGACGCCGTCGGCCTGCTCCCACTCCCTGCCCGGGTCGTCGTCGGTGTAGAAGATCTTCGGCCCGTAAAACGGCGAGGTCACGGTCGCAAACAGCCGCCCGCTGCGAGGATCGCGCGTCGCGAAGTCGACCGGCTGGCCCGCAAACGCGCGCGTCGTGATCTCAAAGCCGTGACCCGGCTCGCCTTCGAGCAGGAATAGGCCCTTCTTGGTCGCTACCAGCAGCTCAGTCAACCTCTTAGCCTCCCGTTATCGCCGGCACCACCTCGATGCGGTCACCTGCCCGCACCGCCGTCTCCTCGCCGCGACGCTCGCCGTTGACGAACACGTTGATATGGCGGCGGATTCGGCCACGCTCGTCGAGGATCCATCCGCTGATGTCCGGGTGGCGAAGCTCGAGCGCCCCAAGCAGCTCGATCACCGTCGCGCCCTCAAGCTCGTGCTCAGCGCAACCGCCCGCGAGCTTGCGCAGCGGTCCTCGAACGCACACCACGGCCATCGGGGGCATCCTAAACGCGCTCACGGAGGGAATAGACCGCGGCCCCGCGCCTTTCTCATCGCGCGGCGTCATCCGCGCCGAGGCAACCAACCTTCGACGGGCACGTCAAGCGAGGCTCGTTCCGCTCAGCCGCCGCATTAGCCGTCGCGTCCGCTGACCCGCACCGACCGCTCCGCCGCCTCCGTTTGTGTGGCAGGGGGAGCGCCAGGCGACCCGTCTCGTCGAGGACTCGGGTGGGCGGGATGCGAGCACAGACGTAGTTCGGGGTTTCTGGTTCGGCGCGTGCGCCTGGGTCGGCCGCACGGATGCACAGCTCGGAACCATTGGGGCCCGGATGGGGTTGTATGGAGTGATGGCCCGTGCTACCGAGGACTTTGACCGGTTCGTCGCCGCCCACGTCGACGATCTGCTGCGTACCGCGTACCTGATCGCCTGGGATGAGACCGAAGCTGAGGATCTCGTGCAGGAGTGCCTGCTGAAGGTCGCTCGGCGCTGGCCGCGGGTCCGCTCGATGGACCAGCCGCGCGCCTATGCCCGGCGGATCCTCATCAACCTCGCTACCGACGGCGCTCGCGGTCGGGCTCGGCGCCGCGTCGAGCTCGACCCGCCACCGCCTGGCGCCGGCGAGCGTTCCGTCGATCCGCTTGCGTTACTCGATGCCCACGTCGAACTGGTCGAGGCGCTCGCGCAGCTGCCAACTCGCCAGCGCGCCGTGCTCGTGCTTCGCTACTTCCACGACTTGACCGAGGCCCAGGCCGCCGAGGTCCTCGGCTGTCCACCGGGGACCGTCAAAAGCAACGCCTCGCGCGGACTCGCGCGGCTGCGCGAGGTGTTCGAACTCTCACCGCAACCCAGGAGGACCTAGATATGAGTGACCTACTCGAACAGAACCTGCGCGAGACGCTGTCCGAGCGCGCTACGCAGATCGACCCCGCCGCGAGCGCACGCCTGCGCGCGATCGACTACCGCCCCCGCCGGCACCGGGTGCCCGCCCTCGCGGCGCTTGGCGCGCTCGGCGTGAGTGGGACGGCCGCGGCCGTGGTCGCCACGGTCATGCTGGGCTCGAGCGCGGCGCCCGCCTTCGCCGGCTGGTCGCCGACGCCGACGTCACCCGCGGCGGGGCAGCTCGCGGCCGCCGCGCAGGCGTGCAGCGCCACCCTCGGGACCCCGGTCCTGACTGACACCCGCGGGCCGTACACCGCCTCCATCTACGCCGACGCCACCAGCAGCCACACCTGCCTGCAAGGAGGCTCGCTATCGATCGCCTCGGGCAACGGCGGGCCGAACCAGGCCAACGTCTCAGCCGGGCAGGTTCAGCTGTTCGGCTCCGGGATGCAGAACTCCTCCGGTCAGGCGCTGACCCTCGTCGACGGTCGCATCGGTGCCGGCGTCACGTCGGTGACGATCGACCGCAGCGACGGCAGCTCGGTCCAGGCGACGGTGTCTGGCGGCTGGTACCTGGCCTGGTGGCCGGGGACCGCTCAGGCAACCACGGCGGATGTGACGAGCGGCACCGGTGCGGTCACCGAGCACTTCCCCTCAACGCCGCAGGGCCCGACCCCGGCCGGCTGCCCCGCGGGCGCGCACTGCAGCAGCGGCTACAGCTTCGGATCAGCCGGCGCCCGATCGACCGGCGAGGGGCAGATGACCGTACACGGCGGCGGTTCGCACTAAGAGCAGCATGGCACTGGTAGTGGCCCGCCGGCCACTACCAGTGAACGTGCGCCCGCGCGGAGTCAAGCCGCGGTGAGCATGGCGCTAGGGACCGGTGGGCGAATCCCGGGGCGGGAGCACGGGCGAGAGCACGACGACGGCGCCCAGCCCCACGACGCGCCACCACATCGTGTGGCGCACGGCCCCGCGAAGCCGTCCTGGGGCAGGGCGGTGAATCGTCCGGCCTTGGACGAGCGGGACGCCCAGACGCGTCGCAACGCACAAGCGAGGCGCCCCCGGACTCGGCAGCCAAGGGAGGCGCCCCCGGCTGCCGCAGGCCCGAGCCCTAAGAGTCTGGTCCTTTCGAACGCGGGCTGACCCCGCACGAGCTGCGTGCGCCATCGCGCGCGCCGGCAGGGACTTGACACCGTGTCCCAGTCTGACTTCGCACACGGCTCCCGTCACCGGAACTCGAGGGAGCACGCCGACCATGTCGCCCGCGGGCCGCCGTCCGGTGAGATCACCGCCGTCGGGGCGCGCACTGACGGAGTCGACGATCTCGCCGGCGGATGGAGGTCGACCGACCAAAACACCGGCAGCTTCCTCGCCGGACGTCTGCTTTCCGGCGACGACGGGACGCATGCGTTCAACGGAAAGCATGTGCCGCCTCCGGCTGAGGCGTGCGCATGCTCCCGCCCAATCTCGAGCGTCCGGTTGCCGCGGTCCGCACGGTCGCTTTCGTCCTCCCGCGACCTTACGTCGCGCGATCGCGTTGGCGACGCAGCGATCGCGCGACCGCCTTTGTCCGGAAGTGGTCGCGTGCGACAGCACTGTGGACATCGACAGCGTGAC
>CALAQT010000142.1 GCA_937888775.1 uncultured Actinomycetes bacterium
AGTGCCGACCACCTTCACCGCCGGGTCACACGCCAACCGGGACATACCATCTTTCACGATCTGGACGGCCTCGGAGCGGACGACTCCGACGGCGACGATGCGACCGCCCGATCGAGTTCTGCGGGCGCCTGCTCGGCGCGATCGCTTTCGCCCAAACGCGAACGTCGGGCTGCCGCGGTCCGCACGATCGTTTCCATAGCCGAGCGCCGCTCCGGCGCACGAGCGCTTAGGCGACGAAGCAGTCATCCATCATCGACTCAGTCGGCGGCTCGCCGGGCGATCGCTATCGCCCAAGAGCAGCCACGCCGTCTCGAGCGATCGATGTGATCGCTCCTGGTGCTTTCCAGCAGCCAGGCCGAGACGCCGGTCATGAGAACAAGGCGCCTCTGAGGGACACCGGCCGTCGGTTCTTCCCCGACCTGGAACCGACGTTGCGGCGGCGCTCGGTCGGCTGCTGTTCCCGACGCAACGCCTCGTCGCTGGAAACTACGCTTCACATTGGAAACCAGTCTGAGCGGCAACACCCGTGTTGCCGCTCAGCGAAGTTGTGCATATGAAAGCTACTTTCCCACCCCGCCATCTCGGCGGATTCGAGGCATCGACTGAGGTATCGAGGGGTAACACGCGTGCAGTTGCGGCCCTGTATCCACCCGGCGAAGAGGTCTGAGAGCGACTCGCCAAGTCCCGGATCGCCCATATTTCCAGGCAATCGTGGTGCTGGGGGTCCAACTACGTTGCACAAACACAACTACGGGGTTCAACTACGTTTCACATGCACAACTTCGCTGAGCGGCAACAACCCGCTGTTGCCTATAGGTCATCCTAAGCTGGTTGTTGCCTCGACCGCCGCCGGGAGAGGGCTTAGTTGTTGCCTGCCCCCTGTGAGGAGGGCCATGAGCGGACCAGCCCCTGTCGGCGGTGGTGAGGTGCCGCAAGCGGCAACAGGACGTAGCCCCGTGTTGAGGGCCTGTCTATAGGCATCCGCAACGGTACCTCTCGGTCGGGGCGCTGTGAAGACCTGACCGAAAAGGAAGTACGAAGAGAATGAGTATGAGTAATTACGCCGGCGTTGATTGGGCGTCGGAGAAGCACGACGTGCTCGTCGCGGACGCGGCGGGTGAGCGGTTGTTATCGGCGACGTTCGCGCACGACGAGCAGGGAGTGCGGTCCTTGTGCCGGGCCTTGGTGCGCCTGGAAGTGGAGTTGGTCGCGATCGAGCGGCCTGACGGGCTGCTGGTCGAGCGGCTGCTGGACGCGGGGCTGCGGATCCTGGCGCTGCATCCCAACCAGGTCGCGGCCACCCGCGATCGGTTCAGGGTCTCGGGCGGGAAGTCCGATCGGTTTGACGCGTTCGTGTTGTGCGAGCTGGCGCGCACCGATCATCACCGCTTCCGGGTGCTCGAGCCCGACAGCGATCAGACCAAGGCGCTCCGGGCGCTGACCCGAGCACGCGAGGATCTGGTCGGCACCAGGACCGCGTTGACCAACCAGCTGCGCGCGGAGCTTGAGCGGTTCTGGCCCGGCCCGCTGGGGCTGTTCACGGACCTGCACAGCCGGATCTCGCTCGCGTTCCTTGAGCGCTACCCCAGCCCGACGGACGCGCGCGGCCTGGGAGAAGCGCGCCTGCAAGGGTTCCTGGTCCGGGAGCACTACACCGGCCGCCAGCAGCCCGCGCAGCTGCTCGCAAAGCTCCGCCGCGCTCCCGCCACCCGGGTCGGCGAGCTCGAGCTGGCCACCCGCCGGCAGCTGGTGCTGAGCCTGGTCGCGACGATCAAGACGATCAACGAGCAGATCAAGCAGTTGGAGCGCCAGATCGCGACCGCCATCCGCGAGCATCCCGACGGCCAGGTCTTCCTGTCGCTGTTCAAGAATCCCAGCAGCGTGATCTGCGCCGCGGAGCTGTTGGCGGAGATCGGCGACTGCCGCGCGCGCTACCCAACCCGCGACACGCTCGCCGCCGACGCCGGCCAGGCCGCCGTCGCGAAGGAGTCCGGCAAATACAAAGCCGCCAGCTTCCGCTGGGCGTGCAACAAGCGCCTACGCGGGGCGGTCGGCACGCTGGCGGACAGTACTCGCCACCACAACCCCTGGGCGCAGGACCTGTACGCCAGCGCCCGCCAGCGCGGGCACGATCATCCCCGCGCGATCCGCACCCTGGGGCGCGCCTGGTGCCGGATCCTATGGCGCTGCTGGCAGGACGGCGTGCCGTATGACCCGGCCCGCCACCGCGCCCTGCAACAGCACATCACCGTCACCATCCCGACCGTGTCGGGGCCCGTCGTCGACCATGCCGCCACCCAGCGCATGCTCGCCGGCGCAGTCGCCACCGCCGCGAACCCCCGAGAGCAAGAGGTGACCGCCACACAGTAACTCCTTGCGCTCGGCGCACGCTTCCACGAAACCGGCGCGCCGACAACCGCGCCGACACCATCAGCTGACGTTCAAGTTGACTGTCTCAGCCGCACGGCGGCGCTGGGGCGGCCGGCGCGTGCCGTTTTGCGCCGGCCGAGCCGGCCGGGCGGGCCCTCACTCCTGCCGTTCGCGCAGCGCGCCATCTGCGTGAGGGGGTCGCCAGGGGGTCCGGGGGATGCGCCCCCGGTCCACATTCCGGGCTCTGCCCCCGCACGCTTGACGGCGCTCATCCTCCCGGGGTTGACACAGGACGTCCGCTCAGGCTACTTTCGAATGTGCCACGTAGTTTTGAATGGTGCCCGGAGTTGTTGGGGCGACCGGTCTGCGGGGATCAGATGCAGCAGTCGTCGCGGCAGGCGTGGTCGGCGTCTACGGCGATCGGGGTGGTGGCGCAGCAGCCTTCGCCGCGCCAGGTCTCGCGGCCTTCTTTGATCGCGAGCGCGGCGATGCCGAGCGCGACAACCGGGTCGGCCCACCAGAGTCCGAAGGCGACGTTCAGCGCCAGGCCTACGAGCACGCTGGCGGCGAGGTAGGCGCAGAGCATGTTCTGGGTTCCTTCGCCGGCGGTGGCGCCCGAGCCGAGCTGGGAACCGATGCGGCGCCTGGCGCGTCCGAGTAGCGGCATGACGAGCATGCTGGAGATCGACAGGCCGATCCCGATCCAGCTGATGCTGGGACGGTCGGCATTGATAAGGGCGCGCAGCGCGGCCTGGGCGACATAGGGGGCGAGCAGGAAGAAGCTGATCGCGACGAGCCGCTCGGCGCGTTGCTCGGCGTGGTCGGAGAGGCGCCGTTGGCCGGTGAAGCGCCAGATTACGATGATCGATGCGAGGCCCTCGATCGCCGAGTCAAGGCCGAAACCGAGCAGCGCGACGGAGCCGGCGATGATCGCGGTCGTGATCGCGACAGCCCCCTCGACGGTCATGTACGCGAGGCTCAGCCACGAGAGCGTCTTGGCGCGACGAATGAGCCAATCGCGCTCGTGCTCCTGGAGCGCTGGTCTTGGCTTGGGTGCAATCGCTAGCGTGCCTGGCGTCGGTAGCTCTAGCTAGCGATGGCGTGCTCATGATGTGACCTCGGCGACTTGAACGTGGGCCTCGAGCAGGTCGCGGCCGGCGTTGGTCAGCGCGTAGAAGACGATCTTGTGCTCGCGCCGCGAGCCGGCGAGGCCCGCATCCCGCAGCGCGCGGAGGTGGTGACCGACGAGGTTCTCGGCGCGGCCGGTGATCCACGCCAGATCGCACACGCAGAGCTCCTCCTCGTCGCGTAGGGCAAGCGCGATCAGAAACCGGGTGGGGTCAGCGAGCGCACTGGCCCGCGCCGCGGCCTGGGCGGCAAGGCTCGGCTGCAGACGCGCGCGGATCGCCTCCGCGCGCGGCAGGTCCAGACAGAGCAGATCGCAGCGGTCGTCGGACATGCCGTCATCCTAATGAATGTTGAGATGACTGATCCCGTGCGATCCCGTGTTGGGCAGTTCCCAACGACGATGGCCGCACGACTGCTTTGCAGACGGTGCGCTGGCCGAGGCCCGCCGGGGCGCCAGGGCTAGCGAAGGATGTTGTTGGCTGTACTGGCCCGGATGTCAGTATCGCGGCGGCCGATGGCCACGCCGGCGCGCTCGTCCACGACGAAGCGCCAATCGGTCGACGCCTCCCAGCTTGCGATGACCTTGCGCTCGCCGGGGCGGTTGATGTCGTCGAGCACGACCGTTGCGCCAACGACAAGCTGTTCAGCGAACTCTGAAAGCGCCGGCGCGCGGCGCGTGCCGTGATCGGGATCGCACGCTGGCGGGCCGTCAACGACGAGCAGGTCGACCTCGTCGGGAACCTCCTCCAGTCCGGCCAGTCCGTACCACGGCGGCTCGCCCTGCAAAGGCGCGTGGAGCACGCGGGCGATCGTGTCGAGAGTCTCGCGCCGCAAGTGATCTTGCACGAGCGCGGCCCAGTGACGGTCGTGCTCGAGTGCTATGAGACCACCCGCATGGCGTTCGCGTAGGAGCCGCGCGAGCACCACCGTGCTCACGCCGCTGCCGCACTCGACGATCCGCGTGCGCGATCCGTGGACGATCTCGTTGCAGACCGTGACGAGACCCGCGGGGCGCATCGAGCCCGTCGTCCAAGGCAGGTAGCCGCCCTGGACCAGCAGTGGCCCCAGAACGTGCCAGGCATGAAGGTCCTCCTCGCACCAGGAGTCGCTCGCCGGCCCGCTCACGCGGCGAGCTCTGGTGCCGGCGCCTGGCGCAGATCGTTGTAGGTCTGCTCGTAAACCGTAGCCACCCGCTCGGTGTCGAACTGCCGCGCCCACACGCGCGCCGCGGCCGTGTCCGGCCGCAACCGTCCGGCCAGGACCTGCTCGAGCGCGACGGCCAGCGCCTCCGGGTCCTCGGACGGAACCATGATTCCGCGACGGTCGGCGAGCGTCTCTGGGAAGCCGTCGACGTTCGTGCCGACGACCGGCACACCGAGGCCCATCGCCAGCACCGCCGTCTGCGAGAACGCCTCATCGCGCGACGGGCAGGCCTGCACCGTGGCGCCCGCGACCCAAGGTCCCGGTTCGTCCACCCAGCCACAGAACCTCACCACCCTCTGAAGCCCCAGCTGCGCGACCTGCGCATGCAGGTCGTCCAGCAGCGCCCCCGCGCCGAGCATCAGCACCGGCGGCGGGGCAGCCATCCGCGCGATCGCGTCGATCAGGACGTCCGGTGCTTTGTCACGGCTCAAGCGCCCAGTGACGACGATCCGCGGCGAAGGCAACCCCGGCCGCGGGCGGGCATCCATTCCCACCACCGGCGAGATCCCCGGGCGGATGCGGTCCTCGGGGATCCCTGCGCGCACCGCGCCGGCGCGCGCGCCCGGACCGTGCGCGTAAAAACGATCAACGCGCTCGGCCACGTCGGCCATCGCTGCCCACGGCGGCTCCCCCCACCACGCATAGCCATTGTGCTCACTCGCGACCAGCGGAACGTCGCCCGGCGCCGCCCTCGCGGCGGCCCACCAGGCACCGAGCATGTGTGCGTGGACCACGTCAGCGCTGGCAAGCCGCGGCGCCAGCCACGCCGCGAACCCCGGATCGCAGGCCCACTGCAGATCCGCGCCCGAGCCCATCACCTCCGCCTCGAACCCGTGCGCGCGAGCGAGCTGCAGACCCGTAGGGTTCGCGTTTCCCGCCAACAGCCGCGTCCGATGCCCACGCTCAGCGAGGGCGCGCGCGACCCGCAGGAGCGAAAGCTGCGCACCCCCCAGTTCCAGCTTCGCCACCACTCGCACGACTAGCACGTCGCACAACCCTACGATGAGACGCAAACGCGACCAGGCCAGACAAGCCGTCTCGTCCTATGAGATCGGACCATCCGCGCCGCGGGCGTCACCAACGCAGGGCTCGAGGCGGCTCGCCCAGTCGCTTTGCGCCGATACGGCCGCGATTCGAGCGCACTCGACTTGTCAGATTCGACCTGCGTTGCACATTCGAAACTACGGTTCGAAGCTACGTTTCACATTCGAAACTAGCTTAAGCGGCAACACCCGCCGTGGGGCTCATCGGACGATTACGTCCACCCGCCGCGAGCTCGCGGGCGCGAATGGGAAATCCGCCTCGTGGAGCGTCGAAACGGAGAACCAGAAATGCACGGTCCCGTTCCCAGGCGCTGGCGTCCAGGTCGTGTGGAACCGGCCGTCGGGCGCGATGTCCGGGATCCCGATTGTGCTCTGCACCCCCGGGATTCCGACGACGCCGATCCGTAGCCGCAAGAGCTGCTGATCCGCTCCTGGGATGTAGCCGCCGAGCACGCGGCCCGAGATCCGGATCGTGCCCGGACTGCGGGGCGAGCGCCACCAATGGGTCCGCCGCGGCTTGATCGTGAGCTTGACGAGCGCGGGCACGATCAGCCGCACCTGCCCCGACGCCGCCGGCTCGACCGTGCTCCCGCCGTCGTACACCGCCTCGACGAGCCGGGAGGGCCCGGCCCGCAGCGTGGCGCTCCAGACGCCGTCCTGGCCGGTGGTCGCCACCGCTGCTTGCGTGAACGCATCCAGGCCGTTGTTGGGCGCGGTCAAGATGCGGACGGTCTGCCCGGCGAGCGCAACGCCAGCAGATGTGCCGAGCCAGCCAACGACCTTGGTGGTAGCGCCATGGCGCGCTCGCCACGTGCTCAGCTGGATCGTGTGCGGTAGCCGAGCCTGCTGCTCGGACCGCCACCGCCAATGCCCCTTGACCTTGACGCGAACCCGGACACGAACCATGCGCGGATGACAGCGCGTCACCTTCACAAGCTTCGTATGCGCCCGCCGCTTCACCTTCACGCGCTTGCCCTGCCGCCGGACGATCACCCACTTAGCAGGGACCTTCACCCGCTCCTTCGAGCGCGCGCACTGGAGCGCGTCGAGGATCCGCGAGCCGAACGAGAGCGCGGCCGTCGTGGGTTGACGGATGCTGAGCGTCCACGACGCGGGCGCGGACCACGCCGGGTTGCCGGCGGCATCGCGAGCGTTGTTGGCCGCCGAGCAAGTGACGGAGTTCGGTCCGAGATTCTGCACTGCCACGCGGGCACTCGATCCGGGGTACCACTGGGCGGGCGCCCCGTTCAGCGAGCACGAGAGGCCGGCCACACCCGCTGGTCCGGCCGAGGCGGTGGCGGTCACGTACTGCACGCCAGCTGTCGTGGGCGCGTCCGTCGGCCCGGACATGCTCACGGTCACGGGGTCGTTGTCGATGTTGACGTACTTGGTGACGGCCGACGACAGATACGCCCCGGCTGAATAGTCGTACGCGGCATCACGCGCCCACATCACTAGCGGCACGGACGATCCCGAGGCCACCGACGCGGTGTTGAACGACTGTGAGAACGATCCCACGGGACACTGGTGCCACGTGGTCTGGCTTTGCGGCTCGTTGACGGGCTGCGAGACGCTCAGCCCGCCGAGCGTCGCCGCAAGCTGGCACGCGCCCGACGGCCCGTCAGCTGAGAACGCAACGGGCCACGAACCTCGCACCCAGCCCGTGGTGGCGCCCAAGCTGCCGGGCGTCGCAGACACCGAGGGACCCGAGGCCTCCGCGCCCTCGATCTCGAGCCCCAGCACGCTGATCTCGCCGGGCTTGTTCGCCCCGTCGCATTTGCTCCAGCCACAGATGATCTGCCAGCCGAAGTACGACGAGAGCAGGGGTGGCGAGCTGAAGGCAACCTCACCCGCATGAGCCCCCACTCCGCCCCCCTGCCAATAGAAGCCGCCGCCCCAACCCATGTTCGAGTTGACGCCGTAGCTGATCATGCCTGCGCCCTCGGTGTGCGCTCCCACGATCGCAAGGCCCTGGGGAGCGTCGATCTGCCAGTAGCCGCGGCCACCGGCAGGGACGCTAGATCCGCTGCCGATCACTTCCATACCGTTCGCGGCGCTACCCGGGCCCGGGCATTGATACGGCGTGCTCACGCCTGACGCCGACGACCCGGAGTGGGCAGTTCCGAGCGCGCCGCCGGTCGAGCCGGCGCCCGGGGTAAAGCTTCCGCAGACGTGTATCCAGATGATCCCGGCTGCGCCGGCCGCGGCGGCGAATTTGAGCATCGCTCCGATCACAACCATTCCGCCGATCAGGACGGGCGCCCGATGAACTCTTGCCAGCCTGCTGCTCATGAGATCAGCCTTCGCCTCCGGGATTCTCAGCAGACGACCGCTATGTAGAACCGCGCGCTCGCAAACGTCCCGTTGATATACGGCCAGACCCAAACGACAGTCGCTCCGCGCCGCGTGCCCGGCTCGTTGACGTGAATGCCGATGCTGTCAGCGATTGGACCGTTCCCTTCGGTGCCAGGGGAATTCGCGAGCACGGCACACGAGTGCGAGAATTGGTCCCCCCAGCTCACGTAGTAGGGCGCCCCACCAGGCCCCTGAGACACGTGAACTCCGTGGCTGCCGCCGATCACGCTGCCGTCCTGGTTTACAAAGGCCCAGTCTCGGACTGAGCCGCCGATCGCACGACCATCCAACTTCGCGGGCGTGATCGATCCATTGGCGAGCTTCTTCGACGTAACCGAACCGTTGTGAAGCTCCCGTGCTCCTACGCTGCCGGCGGGGATGCTCAGAGCGTACGAGGTGCCGCCGAGCGCGACGAACAGCGCGACGTAGGCGACCGCACTCCCGCGGAGGTGCTGGATGACTTTGTTCAATTTCCCTACCTTCCTGCCCTTGGGGCGTCGCTATCCGCTCGGGGTGGTGCCGGCTCCGATCAGTGATATGGGCCCGCTGGGTCCCGTACGCGTCGGCGGCGAGCTGCTCGGCGCCGGGCTGCTGCTGCCGCCGGTGGCTGTGCGCGCGGCGGGCGCGGGCGAACTTTCTGCCTGGCTCGTGAGCTGAGGGGTGTACGAGCTGCTCGACGAGGCGCCCGTTGAGGCAGCGCGATGCGCGATCGGGCGTCGCCGCGCCAGGCGACGAGCCCGATGCGCTCGAGGCTGATGATCCTGAGCGCGGGCAACGGGGCCTTCGATGCCCGGGAGCCGACCCGCCTTCGACAAGAACGTGTCGAGGAGACCAGGGAAGGTCGTCGAGATTGATGCGGGCGCCGAGCCGATCGAGGAGCGGTGGGCCGGGGAGCCACCCGCGGCGATCGCGATCGCCGCGACTGATAGGACGACAACCACGGTCACCGCCAGGACCCGTACGCGCGTGGGATGCACGCGCGCGCGGAGGGATCGCCGGTCGGCTGGCTGTCGACGCCGCGGGCGGTTCCCGTGCGCGCGCTCGAGCCGCAGACCGAGCGCCCGGCCACGTCGAGCGCGCTCAACGCTCGCCCCTTCAGCCGTCTCGATGTCGAGGCTTGCGCTGCCGCGCGGGAGCTTCTGACCTGCCGGCGCACGCGGGACCGAGGTCGCCTGCTCCTCGAACCAGCGGTCGAGCTCGTCGCTCTGCGTCGAGCTCGCCCTCGCGTCTTCCTCGAGCTCTTGCGGCGGCTGCCGTTCGCCAGACCCGTTGAGGAGCGTGTCGATGTACGGGTCAGGAGGTTCCGGCTCCCGGCGCTTGGTCCGAGTCTCGCCGGCGATCTGGTTGGCGGGAATCATCACCGAGGACACGAAATCCTTCGCGGCAGCCGGGTCGAAGTCTGCTGCTGGGACGCCGTCGCTCGCTGCTGGTGAGGTCGGGGCGTGAGGCGTCTGGGCGGCGCGCTGCTTCTTACGCCACTCCGCGGAGCGGGCCGTGCCGTCGATGACGGTGCCCTGTTTGTCGTTGGTTGAGGTTGGCGGCGTCATCCCCGTCATGTAGCATAACATTACGTGCCGCTACACACGCTAATCTGGTAAAAGCGCGATGATCTACGTTCCGAGGCACGATGAATGACTGAAATCGGAATACCCAAATCGGACGAGGATCCGTGGCTGACCGTCCAGCAGGTCAGCAAGGAGCTCGGCGTTCACGAAGCGACCGTCCGAACGTGGATCGCGACGAAGCGCCTCGCGGCCTCCCGCCCGGGCCCCCGCCGTCTCCGGGTCCGTCGCTCAGAGGTCGACCGGCTGCTGCGATCCGACTCCTCATTCGGCAGCGCGCCGGCCACCTCGCCTCCACAGGAGGCGGCTCCCGACCCTTACGTCCCGCCCACGACTGACCTCGCGAGTGACGTCATCACCACGGGCGCCTCTGAAAGGGCGGACTGAGTGAGCGACGACGCCCAGGTCGCGATCGAGCAGCTGCGCATGGCCGATGGCCGGTGGGAGGCGGCGCTGCAGGCGAGCGCCGAAGCGATCCCGAATGATGGCTTTGCCGCCCGCGTGCGGGACATCGCTGACGCCAGCGAGCAGGAAGCAGCCGCGTTTCGGTACGCCGACTCGCTCGGCCTCGGCTGGCGCTCGCGTCAGAACGCGCGGACGATGCAGCTCTCCTACGAGCTGCGCCGCGGCGGCCACCGACCGGGCCCGAACGACCTGTGGGAGCGCTTCGACGCCGCGGTCGGGACGCTCGGATCCGCGCTGGAGGGCGTCGCGCTCAGCGCGATCGCCCGCGCCTTCGCGGAGCTCTCCGAGGTCGCACGGGAGCTCGCGGGCGAAATCGAGCTGATCTACACGCAAACGGCTGCTCGCCGACGGGCGAGCTGATCGCGAGGGATCGGAATGCTGCGCCTGTTTCTCGCGTGGCGGCTGTTGCGGATGCTGTTCCCGCTGCTGCTATTTGCGTTCGCCGCGCTGGCGTTGACGACCGCGCTTCGTTCCGGACCTCGAACGTTCGGGCGGGGACCGTCGTCGTCGTCGCTCGGTCACGTGGAGCATGGTTTGGAGCGTGTCGTGACGCCACTGGTGTCAGACGCGCGCAAGGCCGTCACTCACGCGCTCACCGGCGTAACGCGATGAGCGAGGCAGCGCAGCTCCCGGACGGGACGGTCGGCTCCGAGCACCTGGGAGTGCGCGTTTTCTCGGTCAGCGCCCCGTCGATGCAAGAGCTGATCGACCGGATGGCCGTGATCCTCGGCGAGCACCTCGACGAGAGCGACGAGCTGCACGTCTCGTTCAACTCGATGCAGAACGGATCACAAGAGCACGCAGGAACGAAGCTGCTGCAAACCCCCCGGCCGTGGACGGAGCTCTTCTTCGAATACTCCACGCTACTCGTCCTACGCGCGCGGTCCACGTAGATCGAGCTTCGCCGGTCACTCCTGGACGGAGTCCCAGGCCGTCCGCAGGCGCGCCGCGCCCGCAGCCACAAGCGAACGCGTCGACCACCGCCGCTTCATGCGAACGACTACGAGCGCCATCGAACAGAACCGACAACTGGTCTGCGTCCTTAGCGGGCGCGACGATCTCGTCGTCGGCGACTTCCGCATCGGCTAGCCCAAGGACAGATCGAGCGCTTGTCGCCGCGTCGTGCTGCCAACGTTCCGCACCGGCTGTCTCGCTGATCGGTTGCGGGCTTCTCAGACGGCTCATTTGCACCAAGTGCGGCGACGTGGTCCCTGGCGAGCCCGTGATCGCAATCGTCACGAACCAGGCGCCCGACTGGCCGGCGACCGGACGCATGCTCCTGGGCGAATGCACAAGCGGCCAGCCCGGCGCCGGCAGACCGGTCGGCGCCGCTGGTTGCACGCGGAAGCACAAGGCGGTCCCGCGCTCCAGTTTCGAGCAAAGCACAAGTCGGCCGAGCATCGCGAGCCCAACTCACGCGGGCCCGCGCCGACGCGGATCGGCGCGCCTGCTCGTGGGCGAAGGGAGACGCCCAGCGGCTACAGGGACGGACGCTCGCCTTACGCGCATAACAGCGGCGACGCCAGACCGCGCCACGGCTCGCTATTTGCCGTAGCGAAACGTCGCCGAGTAGGCAGGTACGTTCAGTCTTGGCCGGCATCGTCCGCCGACGCCCTCGGACCGTCAAGCTCACAGACGCCGGTCCGGCAGCGTGCCAGGCCGTCAGGGTCGCGTCGCCGGACAAGACTTAGCCTCAATCCACGAAAGCGCCGGACAACCGGCATGAAGAAGGGAATGAAGGAGTCCTGCATCGAAGATCTAGCGAATCGCGATGGCCCTGACCATGCGTTGGCGTCCCGTGAGGGCGCAGCGAAGCGTTGGTTTCGGGGTGCGCGCAGGCCGGCTATTGAGCCTCGAAATAGGCAAAGCTGGGGTGCCGACGTGCTGTGGATCAGCGGAAGGCAATATCGGTGGCGGCGTTATGCGTGAGCCGTCAGCGGACCCCGCGGGGTCGGAGAACCCGTGCATGTGCGTGATCTCTTCATGCTGAGAACCGGGAGATCTCATGATCATCCGCCTGTCGTGATGGAGGGGCGGGTCGTGCGGGGAAGGCTGAGGCTGTAATCCCGTGATGGACGATCGTGAGAAGTCGGATGGTCGCGTAGTACCGGTGAAGTTGTCGAACAACGCCCAAGGCGGGGCGGCGGAGATAGTGGAGGGAAGGCGATCAGCCAAGGGGAACACGACCAGTGAAACGCGCCCCGGACTCAGTGCCGGGCAGGGCGCGCTGAGTGAGCTTGGTCGTGTGCGCCGAGTGGCAGCAATGGACAGGGAAGCGCGGTTCACCGCGCTCCTGCACCACGTTGATGTCGATCGTCTGCGGGCGGCGTATTGGGTGCTGAAGCCCAAGGCTGCGCCCGGGGTGGACGGGGTCACGTGGGCGGATTACGGGCTGGAGTTGGAGGACAACCTCACAGATCTCCATGCTCGGGTTCACAGGGGTGCGTACCGGGCAAGACCGTCGCGGAGGGTGTACATCCCGAAACCCGATGGGCGGCTGCGGCCGCTCGGGGTCGGCAGGGTAGGCCGGGCACATTGCTGTGCCCGGCCCCCCTCAGAACCGTGCGAGCGGGT
>CALAQT010000143.1 GCA_937888775.1 uncultured Actinomycetes bacterium
AATCTGCACCGGCCCGTCGGCTGGCCGGTGCACCAGCTCAAGCGTGACGACGTCCGGCCCGGACCGCTCTCGTGGCCGCTCCTGGCGAGGACCAGTTATGTGCTGCAGGACATAACTGGTCATCATCGACTCCGGGCACGTCCCGCATACCACCGAACCCGCGCTGTCGCCGCCGCGCTCGTGCCCTTCGCGGACCGGGCGTTCGCCAACGCGCGCGCCGAGACCGCGGCGTGAGCGACGCGCACGCAATAGCAAGCCGGAGCGTCGCGCGACTCACCCTGCCTCCAGACGAGCGTAGCGGCGTTCGTCGGAGGGTCACGGACCAGCGATCGTCTGTTCGCCGGCGCCCGGCCGGTCTTCTACGCGGGCTTCTTGGGGACCATCTGCACGAAGTCGCCGAAACGCTCCGGCTCCTCCAGGCGACAGGACCACACGAGCTGTCCATTCAATACGGTGATGTCCGGGCAGCCGTCGCACATGTTCTGGTGGCCGTTTGCGTAGATGTCGGCTGGCTGGATGATCATCACCGACTGGAAGTGGAGCTTTTCGAATATGCGAGATGGCTTGCGCAGAGCCGCCGACAGGTAGCTCTTTGCGGTGCTCCGCAGGCGGGGGTCCAGCGGCGCAAGCGCCAGCATCGCGCGGCCGTGGCCCAGCGTCTGGGGCCGCGTGTAGGCCAAGTAGCGACCTGTTGTCAGGTGATGGAAGGTCTGGGCGAGCTCCATCATGCGTGGGCCGACGTAGCCGTAGATTCGCTCCTTGCTGCCGACGCGACCCGTGAGCAGCCATTTGAGCGTGTCAGGGCGCTCGGTGCCGTTTAGGTACGCTGCGGGAGCGAAGTCCGGGAAGCGCTTGCGGATCTCCGCGACGATGTCGGTCGATTGGATCTCGTGTGGCGTCTGGTCCGGGGTGGCGTACGGCACGCTGCCGAAGTCGACCGGTTCGCCCCGCACGTAGTAGTCGTACTGGCCCCCGACGACGCCGGCGCGGAAGGCGATGAACACGATCGTGTTGACGATGTCGATGTTGCGTTGCGCCCATTCGACGAGATCGGGGACCTGCGAGAGCGTGTCCTCGTAGACGGTCGCATTGAACGAGCAGCCCAGGCCCCCGGCGGCGGCCACCATCTCGGCGAACTGTTGGCGTAGCTCGCAGAGCTCGATCTCGTTCTTATTCTTCCAGTGCGGGCGTCCCTGCTTGGAGTCGACGTGGAATGTGAAGCCGGCCAGGCCAGCCCGTTTGAGTTCCCCCAGCAGCTTCTCGGTGAGGGCGAGGCCGTTGGTGTTGATGATCGGCTTCAGGCCACGCTGGGCCACCGACTCGACGATCTGGACGATCGCGGGGTGCAGGAGCGGCTCTCCGCCCGCGATCGACACTCCGTCCACGGTGCGCAGGCGCGTGAACACGTCGAGGTCGTTGCGTACCTCCTCGAGCGTCTTGTGGCCCTTGGGGTCATTCTCCCGGTAGCACCCGAGGCAGGCCAGGTTGCATTTTGTGGTCGGCTCCAGCCATGCGATCGCGTTGTCCGGCAGCGACCACGGAAGCCGGTACAGCTCGCGGTGATCAATCAGTGAGGTCATGACAGTGTGGCGAGGTGGGTGACATGGTCGATAGTTCGCTCCTGGGTTCGTTGCATGGCGATCTGACGG
Source organism: uncultured Actinomycetes bacterium (assembly GCA_937888775.1). The sequence continues at coordinate 1,650 of CALAQT010000143.1, forward strand.
CGGCCGTAGAGACGCAGCGCTGCGACCCACAGCGCCGCCTGCAGGTGATCGCGCACCTCGCTCGTGAGCGAGGGCGCGATCCGCGCAAGCGGCTGGGAAGGTGTCGCGTTCGGGGGGTCCGAGTCGTGCAGCACCGTCGCCGCCCACAGCTTGCGGCCGAGGGCGCTGGCCGCGGCCGCCGCGCCGTGGGTCGCGATTCCAAGCAGTGCGGGCAGCTCTCGTACGATCCCACGGATGGCCGAACTGGCGATCGCGTTTCGGGAGTAGAACTGCCTGAGAGCGTCGAGCGTGGTGAGCTGCAACTCCAGCGGGGTCATTCCGTGCGGACGCAGCACCGCGTGGTGACCGTCAAACAGCGCCCAGTCCGTCTCGATCAGGCGATTCTCTGATGCGAGGCGATCGAACAGTCGAGTTCCCGGCGCGGGCGTGATCATCATCAATTGCATCGTGTCGATGTCGAGCCGGCGCGCGAACTCGACCGTGGCCTGCGCGCTCGAGGCGTCGTCTCCGTCCAGCCCGGCGATGAACATCCCGTGTACGCCGATCCCGTGATCATGGAAGGCACGAACGGCCTGTACCGAATCCTCGACGGTCGAGCGCTTGCCGATCAGCGCGAGATTCTCGTCGGAGACGCTCTCGAACCCGATCATCGCGGTCTGGCAGCCGGCCTGTAGCAGCAACTCGAGGAATTGATGATCGATCCCGCCGCGTGAGCGTGAGCGCAGAACGGTGTCGGCCCGCATCTGAGCGGAGAATTGAGGCGTCACCCCAGCGTCGATCATGGCCAGCAGTAGCTCCCGGGTGCGGCGCTTGTTGACCACGAAGTTGTCGTCATAGAAGAAGACCTCGGTGGCGGACAGGCCGGCCAGCTCTTCCAGGATCTGATCCGTGCGCCGGTAGCGCACGACGCGCGAGAACTGAGCGGTGACCGAGCAGAAGTCGCAGTCGAACGGAGAGCCCCATTGGGTCATGATCGGCTTCACGCGCATCCGCTCGTGACCCCTGATCAGAGAGAGATCGGGGATCGGGAGGCGTTCGAACTCGCTCTGGGTGCAGCGCTCGCGAGCCGGGTTGTGATGGACCGCGCCGTCCTGATCGCGCCACGAAAGGCCCGCGATCAGGCCAAAGGGCAGGCCGCACTCCAGGGCGTCGACGAGTTCGACGATCGTCTGCTGTCCTTCGCCCCGCGCCACGAAACGAGCATGCTCGAGTGCTTCTTCGGCGCAGAAGGTCACGTGCGGGCCGCCGAGCACGACCTCGACCCCGGCTGCGCTGAGCTGATCCGCCAACGCGTATCCGGCCGGTTGGGTGGCAGTGGTGGCCGAGATGCCGACGAGGTCGGCGGTCAGGCACTCATCGAGGTCGATGGGGGCGAGCATGTCGCAGAAAACCGCGGCGTCGTGGCCGAGGTCGGCGAGCACGGTGGCCATCAGCGGCAGGCCGAGGCGTGGTAGCAGGACGTGCTCGAAGACCGTGTGACCGGGGGGCCGAGGCTCGGCGAAGCGGACGCGCATGGTCATCGGCGCGGCACTGTACCAGGAGTTAGGGCGCCCTACTTAGGTGGCCCTAAGTTGTCTCGGCCGACAACCCGACGATTCTTCATCTGTTCGCCGCATCGTCGCGGCGGCGCACGGATGAGCGCCCGTGGGAACTACGTACTACTCCTTGGGAGAACGACCGGTTGGCGGAGGGCGAGGCTGGTCTAGCGTGGGAGCGATGCAAACAACCCACAGCCCACGGGGAGCGATCGTGGCTCCTCCCGCTCCCGGCGATGCGCTGCTGCTGGCGGCCTGCCGCGGTGAGCGCACGGACCGCGTGCCGGTCTGGTTCATGCGCCAGGCCGGTCGTTCGCTGCCGGAATACCGAGCGGTGCGTTCACGCGCGAGCCTGGTGGAGATCACCCACAACGCGGAGCTTGCGGCGGAGGTGACGCTGCAGCCCGTTCGCCGGCACGGAGTGGACGCGGCGATCCTGTTCTCCGACATCGTGAGCCCGCTGGAGGCGATCGGCGTCGAGCTCGAGATCCGTCCCGGCGTCGGGCCGGTGATCGCCGCGCCCGTGCGGACGGCCGGAGACCTTCGGGTGCTGCGCGACTTCGAGCCCGACGAGGATGCCCCATGGCTGGGTGAGGCGGTGCGCCTCGCGGTCGCCGAGCTCGACGTGCCTCTGATCGGCTTCGCGGGCGGCCCGTTTACGCTCGCCAGCTACTTGATCGAAGGGGGGCCGTCGAAGGCTCAGGCGCGCACCAAGGCGCTGATGTTGTCCGAGCCGGTGACGTGGCGGCTGCTGCTGGAGCGGTTGTGCGACATCGCGCTGGCGTCGCTGCGGGCGCAGGTGCATGCGGGCGCCGGTGCTGTGCAGGTGTTCGACAGCTGGATCGGGTCCCTCGCTCCTCGGCAGTACGAGCTGCATGTGCTGCCGGTCGTGCAGCGGCTGTTCGAGGGGCTGGCCGGGCTGGGGGTGCCGCGGATCTACTTCGGTGTCGGCACGGGGCACCTGCTCGAGTTGATCGGGCAGGCGGGTCCCGATGTCGTCGGCGTCGACTGGCGTGTGCCACTCGATCTCGCGCGCAAGCGGCTGCCCGCCGAGATCACGCTCCAGGGCAACCTCGATCCCGTGGCATGTCTGGCGCCGTGGGAGGTCCTCGAGTCCGAGGTCCGCGACGTTCTGCGGCTGGCGCCCGAGTGTGGCTACGTGTTCAACCTCGGCCACGGGGTCCTGCCTGAGACGCCGCCAGAAGTGCTGAGCAGAGTCGTGGAGACGGTGCACGCCCACCGTCGTGAGCTGGTGCCGGCGTGAGGCCCGAGATGACGGTCGGCCGCGGCCGCCGTAACGGCGGCGAGCGGTTCGGCGTGCTGGCGATGGCCTACGGGACGCCGGCCGGGCCCGATCAGATCGAGGCGTACTACACCCACATCCGCCGCGGCCGCCCGCCGACCCCCGAGTTGCTCGACGAGCTGCGCGGGCGCTATCAAGCGATCGGCGGCCGCTCGCCGCTGCTCGAGATCACGCGGGCGCAGCTCGAAGCCCTGAGCGGCGCCCTGGAAACGGCCGGCCGGCCAGCCGCAGCCGTCACGCTCGGGTGCAAGCACGCCCCGCCGTTCATCGAGGACGGGGTCGGCGAGCTCGTCGCCGAGGGCGTGGGTCGGATCGTCGGCATCGTGCTCGCGCCGCACTACTCGCGGATGAGCGTGGGCGAATACTCCGACCGATCGCTCGCGGCCGTCGCCAAGGCACCGCATCCGCCTCCGCTGACGGTCGTGCGCGACTGGCACCTGCAGCCGGCGTATCTGGCGTTCCTGGCGCGCGAGGTCCGCGCCGCGCTGGCCGGACTCCCCAACCGGGCCCGCGATCAGGCACACGTGCTATTCACCGCGCACAGCCTCCCGAAGCGGATCTTTGAGGCAGACGATCCCTACACCACCCAGCTACGGGAGACGGCTGTTGCGGTTGCGGCGCTTGCTGGGCTCGATCGCTGGGGTGTTGCGTGGCAGAGCGCCGGACGAACACCCGAGCCGTGGATCGGCCCGGACGTGCTCGAGGCACTGGGCGAGCAAGCCGCCGCCGGCGCCAGCGCGGTAGTCGTGTGCCCTGCCGGTTTCGTCGCCGATCACCTGGAGATCCTCTATGACGTCGACATCGAGGCCCGAGCTCGCGCTGCCGAGCTCGGGCTCGCCTTCGCTCGGACGGCGTCGCCAAACGACGCCCCAGAGCTCGCGGAAGCGCTCGCCTGCGCGGTGCTCGAGCACCTCGGTGAGGTGCAGCCGTGAGCGCCGGCCGGCACGTCGTCGTCGTCGGCGGAGGGATAAGCGGCCTCGCGGCCGCGCACCGCATCTGCCGGCTCGCAGCCGCCGATCCGCCACGCGTGACCGTGCTCGAGGCAGAGCAGCGCCTGGGCGGCAAGATCAGGACGGAGGTCTTCGCTGGTCGGCCGTTCGACGCCGGCGCCGAAGCGCTGCTCACCCGTGTGCCCGAAGCGGTCGCGTTGTGCCGCGAGCTCGGCCTGGAGCATGCGCTCGTCGCGCCCGCCAGCGACCAGGCGTACCTCTGGACGCGCGGCGGCCTACGCCCGCTGCCCCGGCAGATGATGGCCGGCGCGCCAGGCGGCGCGAGCAGCGTCGCATCGACCGGGATCCTCTCCCACCTCGGCCTCGCGCGCGCGGGATTTGACCTGCTGCTGCCGTCGCGACCGCCCGATCACGACGTCTCGATTGGTCAGCTCGTACGCCGGCGCCTGGGCCACGAGGTTCTGGAACGACTTGTCGACCCGCTGCTCGGGGGCATCCACGCCGGAAGCTGTGACGAGCTCAGCGTTCGCGCGACGGCCCCACAGCTGGTGGCTGCGTTACGCTCGCACCGCGGACTCGTACGCGGGCTGCGAGCCGCCGCTGCCGGATCATCGGCCACGCCGGGTCCCACATTCCTAAGCCTGAGTGGCGGACTCGGCGAACTCGTACGCGTACTGCGCTCGCGCCTCGACGGTGCCGAGGTGCGCACCGGGACCGCGGTGCAAACGCTCGAGGCACTACCCGAAGGCCGTACCCGGCTGCTGCTGGCCGGCGACGAGCAGCTGGTCGCCGACCACGTCGTGCTGGCGGTCCCGGCGCACGCCGCCGTCGGGATCCTGGAGCAGGCCTGCGCACCGGCCGCGCACGAGCTGCAGACAATTGACTATGCCTCGGTGGCAACTGTCCTGCTCAGCTACCCGCTGGAAGCGCTCGCCGACCCGTTGCCGGGAACAGGCTTTCTCGTACCCCGCACCGAACGGCGCACGCTCACCGCGTGCACATGGTCATCGGCGAAATGGGCACACTTGACCGGCGAGACGATGCTGCTCAAGGCATCGGTCGGCCGCGCGGGCGACCGGCATGCGCTCGACCTGACCGACGAGCAGATCGCGGAGCACGTGCACGCCGAGCTCGTCGAGGCGATGGGTCTGCGCCGGCAACCACTCGACGTCAAGGTCGTGCGCTTCGAGCGCGCGCTACCTCAGTACCACGTAGGCCACTTCGAGCGCGTCGCGCGCGTCGAGTCGGCGCTGAGGGAACTCCCCGGAGTGCACCTAGCCGGCGCCGCGTTCCACGGCGTGGGCGTCGGGGCATGCATCCGCGACGGCGAGGCGGCCGCCGCCCGGATCGCCGCCGAGCTCTCACTCACGGGCAGGCCGTGCGTAGGGATCACCACCTGAAGCAGAGAGGGTCGGTCAGTGACCCGATCGGGGAGTTGAGCACCTCGACGGTCGTGTTGTCGCCGGCCGCGAGGACCGAGATACCGACAGCTGCCCGAATCACGTACAAGGCGGCCACCACCACCGCTGCCCGCAAGACCGGTCGCACGCCTGTCCGGTCACTGCGGCTGCGGACCAGCGGGCCTGAGCTCGCCAGCTCCCGCCCCGGGTGCTGCTCATCCCGACGTCGGGGCCATCGGCTCGTATGGGCAGCTGGAGTCGGCGGCGAGAAAGTCGCCGGTTACCGCGAACGCGCGCGCCCGACTACCACCGCACAGCTCGCGGAACTCGCAACGGCCGCACTTGCCCTTCAGCGCTCCGGGGTCGCGCAGCCGTCGAAACAGCGGCGAGTCACGGTAGATCCCGACGGGATTGCGCGACCGTACATTGCCCGCGGCGATCGGGAGAAAGCCGGACGGCATCACTTCGCCGAGATGCGAGATGAACATGAAACCTCGCCCGTCGTTGACGCCCCGTGTCGGCCGATCGAGCCCGTCGGCGTAATGGAACCCGGCGCCCGTCTTACGACCCGTCCGCTGGAAGACGACGCGCCGGTATTGCGGCGCCGCGGTCGCCTTGATGTCGAACGAGACGCTGCCTGACAGATCGGACAGCCAGCCGAGCACGCGCTCGTGCTCGGCCGGGGAGAGCATCGACAGCCCGGCGCCGCGCCCGGTCGGCACGAGGAAGAACACCGACCACTGGACGATGCCCCAGCGCTCCAGCTGCGGCACCAGCCGCGGCAGCTCAGCCACGTTCCGGGCGCATACCGTGGTATTCACCTGTAGCGGTAGGCCGGCACTGGCCGCGGCGTCAATGCCGTCCATCGTCCGCTGGAACGAGCCCTGGAAACCGCGGAAGGCGTCGTGTGTAGCGGCAGCGGCTGCGTCGACGCTGAACGCGACCCGCCGCACGCCTGCGTCGCGGGCCAGTCGCATACGCGCGGGTGTGGTGAGCGCGGTCGCGGTGGGCGTGAGCGATACCCGCAGGCCGCGCTCGTCGGCGTGGCGCGCGAGCGTGAAGAGGTCGCGTCGCATCAGTGGATCGCCACCGGTCAGCACGAGAATCGGCCGATTGCCGAAGCCGGCGAGGTCGTCGATCAGGGTCAGCGCCTCATCGGTGCCCAACTCGCGTGAGTCGCGACGAGGCTGCGCGTCGGCGCGGCAGTGAGCGCAAGCGTACGCACACGCGCGCGTGACCTCCCAGGCGATCGTGAACGGCGCATCGTCGAAGTCCGCCATCACCATCCGCTCGTCGCGCTCGCGCCGCGCCGAACCCGCCGCGTGCGTCAGGTGATGGCTCGACGGCCGCAGCGGCGCTGGATCTCGCTCCGCGGGCATATCCCGCCAGACTATTGCCACGAGCTGGCCAATCGTCAGTAACCAGCACCGGACCTTGCCGGTGTGGGCTACTGAACGGGCCTTCGGTGTTCTACCGAGCGGCGAGTGACGGTCGGCCGATCCGTCGTCGTGCGACGAGCGTGACGCCGTCGAACGGCACCAACGCGACGGCATTCCAGGGCAAGGCGTCCCGGGAGGCGCAGTTGGTCATACGAGCGTGGTTGGGTGCGTGCCGAGCGGCCGGCCGTTCACGTCCGACCTGCTCGCCGACAGCGGCCGCTTCTTCCAGTGTTCGCTTCCGTAGTTACCACGTCTCTAAATACGGAGCGGATCGGATGTGCGGCGACGCCGGAACGCAGAGATTGGCACTGACCCGCGCCGGCGGGATCACGTGTGCTTCCTGCGGTTCGCCAGGCTGCTGGTGCCATGGCGAAGAGGACCAATTCCGAGCCGAAAGAAGGTCAGGATGAGAGGCTCACCTTTCTTTGAAGGCGTTCCACAGATGGAGGCCCGGCTTGGCGAACAGGTCGTGAAGCTGCCGATCTTCTATTACGACGGCATCGCGACGGGCGCTTTCTTCCCGGCGAAGCTTGGCGCCTTGCGCCGCTTGATGCCAGACGCGCGCATCTCGCCTGCGCGTCTGGCACCGGGTCTCGGGGCGGTCGGGATCATGTGCTTCGAGTACCGGGACACCGACATCGGCCCGTACAACGAGCTGGCGATCTCGGTGGCGCTGAATGAGCCGTGGTTCCTGCCGAACCTGCCTGGGCGTGCGATGCTCGCGGGAATCCGGCGCCGGCAGCTGCACGGCTGGGTGCATCACCTGCCGGTGACGACCGAGATCGCCCGCGTAGGCGGCGTCGAGCTCTACAACTACCCGAAGTTCATCGGTGGGATCGAGTTCGAGCAAACGGACGGCCAGCGCGTCTGCCGCCTCACCGAAGGGAAGGAGCACATCCTCACGCTGCCCGTCGAGCGCATCGCGACGCCGCGCAGCGAGCAGTTCCAGCTCTTCAGCCACCTATGGATGGATCGTCAGCCACAGAGCTCGGAGTTCAAGATCAACGCAATCCAGATGGGCAACAGCGTCCGGCCGGGCGCCGCGCCGCTGGAGCTGGGCGACAACCACCCGATCGCTCGTGAGCTGGCTGATCTGCTCGTTTCGCGCCATCCGATCCTCTACCAGTACGCGCCACGTTTCGAAGGCATCCTGTACGGCCCAGAGCACCTCACCCTGCCGCTGATCGACCGCTTGGCCGCGCGCTCCGGCGCCGGCGATCGAGTCGCTGTCGCCTAGCTCGGCCTCGCTGTGGGGGTCATGTCACTCGAGCGCTCGTTGCGAGAGCAGTTCCCGCGATTGACGCAGGATGGCGGGAAGGCACGGGTGCGCGAGCTCGAGCAGCTCCGAGCGCTCGCCCGCCGGTTCGCCGACGCTCACGTCCGACCGCGGGCGCTCGAGATCGACCGCCGCTGCGGTGAGGATCCGCGCTACTTCGACTGGGACCTCGTCCGCGCGGGCGCCGAGCACGGGATGCTCAGGATCCTGACGCCGGCACCGGCGGGCGGCACTGGCGGCCTTGCCACGCATGCCTCGGTGGCGATGGAGGAGCTGTGTGCCGCCTGCCCGGGCATCGCAGTCATCTTCGGCGCCCACGCGCTTGGCGTCTCGCCACTGCTTACCGGTGGTGCGACGCATTGGGACGGCGTGCTTGCAGAGCTGCTCTCCGCCGAGCGCGCCGGCTCACCGGCGCTGATGGCCTTTGCGATCACCGAGCCGGAGGCCGGGACCGACGTAGAGGACCCCGGCCTCCTCCAGCGCGCGCGGATCGGCAGTCACGCTCGCCGGGTTCCCGGCGGCTTCCGCTTGAGTGGCATCAAGCGGTTCATCTCCAACGGCAGCGTCGCCCGGTGGATCACAGTATTCATGCCGACCGACCCCCGGCATCCAGCGGAAACATGGACGTGCTTTCTCGTCGACGCCCGCAGCGAGGGCTTCACCGTAAGCCGCGTGGAGCACAAGATGGGCCAGCGCGCGTCTCCCGCCGCTGAGCTCACCTTCGACAGCGTGTTCGTCCCCGATGAGCGCGTCGTGGGTAGAGAGGGCGACGGCGCCGCGATGACGATGATCGTGCTCGCCTGCTCACGCCCGCCGGTAGGCGCGATCGCGACCGGCATCGCCCGCGGGGCTTACGAGCGCGTGTTCACGTGGCTGCAAGAGGATGAGGCCGCCAGCGGCCTGCTCGGTCGCGAGCACGTCCAACTTGCGCTCGCCTCGATGGAGGAGGAGATCCACCTCGCACGCCAGGCATACATGGACGCTGCGACGGAGCTTGACTTCGCCGCGCTCGGAGGCGCGCTGGCCCATCCGGCGGTCCGCGCGCTCGGGCGCGTTCCCGCGAGCATCCGCAGGTGTCACGCGGTGCGCGGCTGGCTCTCCTCCGACTTGGCGCGCGACGCTACGGTGAGGCTCCTCCACCGCACCACCAGTGACCAGGCGCTCACACGCTCGCTGGCGCTCTCGTCGTTGGCGAAGGCGCGCGGCGCCGACGTCGCGATGCGCGTGACGGGCGAGGCACTGGAGCTTGTCGGGCTGCGTGCCGGGACGGTGCGGACCGAGCTGGAAAAGCTATGGCGTGACGCGAAGCTGACGCAGATCTACGAGGGCACCAACCAGCTCAACCGAATCGAGGTCTACCGTGGACTGTGCAGCGGGGAGACCCTGCACTGCCTGCCGCCGTTGCACCGCACCTTGGTTGCTGAGGGCGAAGCATGACCGGCGCCACCGCAAGCGAGCGCGCCGAGCTGCTGGAGATGACCCGCGAAGTCGCGCGCCGTGAGCTGATACCGCGCGGCACGGCACTCGATGCGGGTGAGCTGGCCGTGATCGGCAGCTGTTGGCGCCAATTGGTGGAGCTCGGCCTGGAGCGCGCGCTGCTACCCGAGGAGCACGGGGGTGCGGCACTTGACCTTTTCGATCTCCTGGCGGCAATCGAAGAGCTTGCGGTCGGAGACGGCGGCATCGCCTTGAGCGTGCTGCTCAGCAACGCGGCGCTCGCGACCACGCAGCCCGGGGACCTTGCAGCGCTCCCGGCGGGGGCGCGATGGCTGCTCGTCCCGGTCGGGTGCGGGGACGACGTGACGATCTCCGACGGGCGGCTCGACGGCCGGATCGCGTGTGCCCTCGGCGCATTTGAAGCGGACGGGCTCGTGCTCGTAGGGGCTGGGTTCAAACCGATAGCGATCCCGGCGGCCACTCCCGGGCTCGAGCTGGAGCGCGATCAGACGCAAATGGGTCTACGCGCCGCGCCTGGGGCGTCGCTCACTTTCGCGGACATCACCGCTCGCTCAGAGATGACGGCGACCGAAGACGCCGAGCCGCTGATGTTGCTGCGGGCGGGGACGGCAGCGATCGCGCGCGGGATCGCGCGCCGTGCCTACGAGATGGCGATGGAGTACGCGAACGCGCGTCGCCAGACCGGCGTCGCGATCATCGAGCACGGCGCGGTCAGCGACCTGCTCGGCGCGATGGCCGTGCGGCTCGCGATTCCGCTCCCGACCAGTGCCGGTGAGACGCAAGCGCTCGCCGCCAAGATTGTGCAGACTGACGCCGCCGTCGCAACGACCACGGACGCCGTGCAGGTGTTCGGCGGCACCGGCTACATCCGCGAGACCGGCGTCGAGAAACTGATGCGCGACGCCAAGTATTGCCAGCTCTTCCCAGAACCGAACTGGGTCGCGCAGGACGAGCTGATGCGGCTTGAGCGCGCGAGGCGTCGATGAGAGAGCAGGGCGTCACGCGTCAGATCGAGCTCGACCTCTGAGCCCAAGACATTTTGGCCGTCTCAGCAGCCGACCGCGTCGCGCAAACGCCAGGCAAGCTTGGGCCATCCGCGGCGTCGAGAGCAGCGTCACCCGGCGGCGAAAAGCCGATCGCGGGACTGTGTGAACGTTGTCGAAGTTGACGACGCATTCGGTCGGCACGCCATCCTCCGTCGGCGTCAGCACCAATTCGGACACGAGCCCGCGACGCGTCCTCGTGAGTGCTGCTACGACCACCGAACCGACCCGGGTCGCGTCGATCCCGAGGGCGCGTTGCCTACGGGTAGTTACTGATCGGGGCTGTGGAGGGGCACGGTTGTGCGATATGGCGGTCGCGTTTGGCGTGCCCGGCCGGGTGTGAGCGTCTGATGCCAAGACTTCGACATTGCAGGCACCCGGCTTTCGCCCGCACCGTCCGCTTCGGCCTCGTTGTCGCGGTGGCGCTGCTCGCGGCTGGCGCCGCCGGCGGCGCGGGCCAGCCGAGGAGGCAGAACGTCCCGGCGCACTTCGTCTACTTCAACACGTCTCAGGGAGACAGCTGCGGTTGGGGTATCGGGATCGAGTTCGGCAGCGTCAGCGGCGCGGAGTCCTACACCGTGAGCTACTAGCCCAGAGCGTGCAGTAGAGACCGCGCCCCCGATGGGCGGGGGCGCGGAAACGTCC
>CALAQT010000144.1 GCA_937888775.1 uncultured Actinomycetes bacterium
TGCCCGGGCGGGCGACGGCGCGTCACCAACCAGCGCGCAACTTGCGAGGAATTCCCAAACCCCGGAAAGACCTGCTCAGGACCACGATCCGGCTCTCACCCTGACCACATCGATGCCGGGAGCCCCGCTTTTTGCACCAGCCGACCGGACTTTGCCGTAGGTCGCTGAGAGCACGAGTATTCTCTCGTCGCGCGACGCCCGCCCGTTCGCGTAATGGTCGCTCGCGGCAGCCGACTCGCAGCCGACGGCGAGCACGCAGCAGAGCGCGGGCGCGAACTTCAAACGCATCGTGGACACACTACGTGCCGCGAGGCCAGCCGTCACTCGACGTCGCCTCGCCACGTGCGCCGGGCTCATCACCCGGCGTCCGCGGGGAACGATGATCGAACAGCGCGGTTCCTGCATCGGAGCGTCAGGCGAGCCGCGGCCTGGCGCGGGGGCACAGACCAACGCATCAAGCCACCAGCGATGCCGTTCTGCCTGGCGATCGAAGCGGCACTGCGGTACGGGTTGCTCGAGACGTCTTTTCGACTGACGCAGATCTCCGCGCGGTTCGTGGCGGACAGCTGCAACGACGTAACGGCGCTGTAACCGCGACTCGGCTAACACTCGAACAGCCACCGCCGCAGCCTCGTGTGACTAGGCCGGAGCGCATGTCCGAGCGGCCGGCGTCGTCGATATTGTTGTCGCTGCGTCGCCCCGTCGCAGATTCCGCTCGTCGAACTCTGCGGCGCCCCAGCGAGGGAGATGCCTGCAGTCGTCACGGGCAGGAGCAGTCGAGACTGCGTGGCGCCGGCGACCTGGGCGGCGGTGAGGATAGGCGGTCGCCGCGGCGGCGGTCGCGGCGTGTCGCTTCAGCTGGCTCCCCAGCACCGCGACCGCGTGACGGCTACTGGATGACGTCGGCGAGCCATCGCAGGAGATGCGCGTTGACCTCGGCCGGCGCATGCTGCTGGAGCCAGTGCCCGGCGCCGAGGACGACCTCGTCGACCCGCAGATCGGTGACCCAGCCGTCCATTATCGCGGCTGGCATGAACCGGCGCACCGGATCGCGCTCACCGGTGAGAAACAGGGCCGGCTGTGTGATCCGGCGGTCAGCGATCGCCGCCGTCCGCTCCCAGTTGCGATCGATGTTGCGGTAATAGTTGAGCCCGCCGCGAAAGCCGGTACGGGTGTAGGTGTCGACGTAGACCGCCAGCTCGTCCTCGGTGAGGAACGGCGGCATCCCGGGGTCCTCGTCCTCCTCGGCCCATGCCGCGTTCCAGACTCGCGAGGTGGTGAGGGTCCGCCGCACATCGCGCTCGAGCGCCACTTCGGCGACTCCGGGCTCCTGGAACCACGCCATGTAGAAGTCATCGCCCAGGTTCGCACGCATCAGCTCTAGCGGCGGTGCGGGGGCGCGCGGAGCGAACGGGACCGATAGCCCGGCGACTGCGCGGATCCGCTCAGGGTGAAGCCAGGCGGTCTTCCACGCCACGTCGGCGCCCCAGTCGTGTCCGATCAGCGTGCCGCTCTCAGCGCGGGCGTGGTCGAGCAGCCCGAGCACGTCGCCGGCCAGCACGTCGATCGCGTAAGCCTCGATCTCCGCTGGCGCGTCAGAGCCTCCGAAGCCCCGGAGGTCGGGCACGAGCAGCCGATATCCGGCGCTCGCGAGCGGCTCGGTCTGGTGACGCCACGAGTACCCGAGCTCCGGGAAGCCGTGAAGCAGCACCACAACCGGTCCGTCCGCCGGCCCGTACTCGGCGACTTCGAGGTTGATCCCGTTGACCCGGACGGTGGCCGGGGTCACGCCGCGGGTGAGTCGGTGGAGCCGCCGGCCTTGCGTTCTAGGACGTCGAACGACCAGAGTTGACTTGCGGTTCCGACCGGGCCGCTCTGGCGGTGTTGCGCGTGACCGGCGGCGAAGTCCCGGCTGGCCAGCCACGCCTGGAAGTCGTCCTCCGATCGCCAGCGCGTGAGCACGAGGCAGACCTCCCGATCGTCGTTGGGTCGCAGCAGCTCGAACCCCTCAAAGCCGGTCGCGTCCTCGACCTTGCCGGCCCGCGCCGCAAACCTTTGCTCGAACTCGGCGAAGCGCTCGCGCGGGACGGTGATCGCGTTGATCTTCACGACGCTCACGCCCAGGATCCTATCCAGGGCCGGTCGGCTGGCCCGAAGCTGGGCCGATGTCCGGCGGCGGTGCCCGCAATCCGCGAGACGCCGTAGCGCTTGGAACGCCTTTCTGGTTTGGGTCTTCCTTACCGCGCGGAGCGGGTTCGCACCCCCGGCCTTCTGGCGGGCATTCCGTCGAGGGACGCGAGTAATCGAGCTTTGCGCTTTGTTGCCATTCCGCCGGGCACGCCCGACGGTACGCTCCATTCAGACCGTCAGTTCACGCGGGTTCACATCTAGTGACCGGTCTAACCGCCGCGGGGGCCGCGAGGCGCTTGCAAGAGCGCGACGGGACGTCCTGGATGGATCGCATGAGCTCGCTGCTTCAACGGCGACGCAACCGCTAGGCGGAATGCGCCGCCGAGACGACGCTTCCAAGGCCGGTCCAAAAGTAGGCCACTCTGCCAGTCCCGCTCGAGATAACGGCAGCTTCGGAACGAGCCCGGACGCTGCGACCGACTTGCCCGCCGACCCGCGTCTCGCCAGATGCGAGATTGCCGCCTGCGGCTAGCCGCAGGGGTGGGAAGCGTGGATCCAGGCGACGGCGAGAGCGGACCAAGCCGGCTCGTCGGTCTCGGAAGTGTGCCCGGAGACCATGGGACGGCGGTTGGCCAGGGTTAGCGGTCGTGCGAATATCCCTATGGCCCGCTTGCGCGCTGCTGTATAAATGGCTCGGCTTGGCGGCCTTGGGTCATCTGACCGGTCGTGCTGCCGTACACATGATGCTTGGCCCAACGCCGCCAGACTCAGGTTTCGTCACCACGCGGACGTTCGCGCTGGCGCTAGCGGCGGTAGCAGCGGTCGGGCTTGGACTTACTGTCTGGACTCGTGCGAGTTCGGCGGGCACACCTGTCCGAGGCGTGGATGCGGCGGGCTTACGTTGGATCGCTCAAGAAGAGGGCGGCTTTCGATACTTCCGGCGGACTCGCTTGGCGGATGGCACCTACGCGAAGCGCTGGAATGCCTATTCAGATGGCCCGACCAAGCACGGCCATCAGACCGGCAACTGCACGATCGGGCACGGCCACCTCCTCGCGTACAAGCCCTGTGACAAGCTGCCGGCGGCCAAGCGGGAACCGATCACCGACGAAGAGGCGACGCGTTTGCTGCAGTCCGATGTGGCCAAGGCGATCCGTCTCATCGATCGTGCGGTCCGCCTACCGCAAACCGACTGTGAATACGCAGCGCTGGTCGACTTCGTCTTCAACGCCGGCATCGGCGATCCGGCGCATTACACGCCAAAGGCCAACTGGTGCGTAGAGGGCTCTACGGCTGGGGCATAGTCGATGCGATCAACAGCGGAGATCCGCCTGAGGCGGTGGCCGGTCTGATCCGCGATGCGATCGGCAGCAGGGAGCGCAAGACGTATCCGGGACTTGTCGGTCGGCGTGCACGCGAGGCGGCGAAGTACCTCTGCCTGCCGTCTACTCCAAGCGTGCCGGGACCATGCGACCGGCCCAACCACGGGGGTGGGATCGACCTCTTGCTCGAGGGCGAGTTCTTCGGGAGCCAATGGGCCTCTGGTGAAGTGAGCGCGACCTCGAGCGACGGCTCGCAGCCCGAGGTGGCATCGGTCGGTTATGACTATGTGTCGGCAGGGAATTTCGGTCCGCGGCCCTGTGGAACGACAACAACGCTCAAAGCGACGCCGACCAGGGGCAATCACTTCGACCGCTGGAAGTCGAGCGAGGGACTCTGCCAGACAGCGGCGACCACCTGCACGGTCCCGATCACCACGACAGCACACCAGCTCACGGCGTACTTCGCGCCGACCGTGTACAGGCTCTCGGTCACCAACGACCAACCGGACGGCATCGTGTCCTCAGGCGGTGCAGGCGGGTACGTGGACCCCGGGATAGATTGTGGCTCGATTCCCAACGGGCCTACCACTCAGGTCTTCACGAACTGCAGCGCTGGAGCGCTTGCCCAGCGCTCGGACCTCGATGTCACCCCACTGCGTATCGTCGCCGATAATCCCGGCCCCGGCGGCGACACCTACGGCATCGCGTCGATCGACGGCTGCGATCGATCGGTCGCCACCACCTACCCAGCGCCCGGCGGCAGCGGCACGTATGTTCCGATCGTCCAATGTTTCATCGACATGAACAGCGACCGGACAATCACGGTCAGTTACAAAGACGTCGCGCAGCGCGGCTAGACAGAAGCCTCCGGTTTTGACGTTGGATTCGCGATTGCGCAAGCGACCGTCCCGCCCGCCACCGGGGACGGGAACGCGCCCCGCTCACCGCGCTGAGCGGAGCCCGGCCGGCTCGCCTGCGAAATGCTCGCCGTGCCGTCAGCCGTGCCGTGATGAGCGCTCTGTGACCTATGCCGGAGCGCCCTCAGGAACCACGCCGAGCTGCTGCATCATCCCCAGCATGTCGACGACTCCCCAATGCTCAGCCACGAGGCCGTCCTCGTCGAACCGCATGATGTCGATGAGCTGCACGTCGACGCTCTTGCCGGTTGGAGGCATGCCCATGAACTCACCCTCGTGAGTCCCGGTCGCCCTTACGCGCCGCAACCACTTTCTCACCGCTGGCCACAACGTCTTCGGGGTCCATTCGCAGATTGGGGAACGCCGCACGGTACATGCGAAAGAACTCCAGGACACCGTCCTTTGTTGGCGCGAGGCCGGGAGTCTCCTCGTGCTCGACGAAGCCGTTCGCCAGCAAAGGGCCGAACCCTTCGATATCTCCAGCGTTGAGCAGGTCGTAGAGGCGTCGCTGCGTGGCCGAGTGGTCCATCGTCGTCCTTTCGTGGGGTCGGCCGACCCTGCTCTTGTCACCAGCTCCGACGCAAGCGAACCGCCCGGCGCCGCTCGCGTTCCATGCGAAGGCGCGGGCCGGGCCCGCGACCTTGGGGGCGCCAGCGCTCCCCCCTCGAGCGGAGTAGCGCGCTCGAAGCAGAGCAGGTGTCTAGGCGCCGGTGGGCCGGACCCTGGCATTCGCCAATTCCGCGCACGTTGGCAACGAGTTCGATGCGCCCTGCGGATCCGCGCTCAAAACCCACGGGGTCGAGCGACTGACGGCACGGCACCGCGGCTTTGCACCGGCTCGAACCGCTAGCGCTCGCGCGCCGCCGGCGCATGGCGTGGCCTCCGGCACGCGCGGCGCAGAGAGGTAAGAAACCGGCACCCCGCGCGAGGCGCCGCTGGTATATGCTGCGCCGTCGGGCGGTGGCCGAGCGGTCGAGCGAGGAGTCCACATCGGCGGTCTGATCACCGGACGTTGCCGCTGGCTGCGCTGGGGCGTGGTCGTCGCGGTGATGGCCGCGTTGGCGAGCGCTTCGACGGCTGGGGCGCGGAACCTCAATTCGCTCGGACCCGCGCCCGGACCGTGCCAGAGCGGCCAGACGTCGGCCTGCACGTTCCAGTCGCGCTGCGCGCAGATGTCGTTCTCGCCGCACCTCGTCCATGTCGGCGAGGAGATCGACAGCACCGCCGGGCCCGCGGTCGACGCGTGCGGTCCGGGCGGCGTCGCGGCGATCTCGTGGAACTGGGCTCTGCTGCCGGGTCTCAGCGGCGGCAAGGGGCCGTGCCGCCTGACGCCGCTCAAACAGCCCGCCTCGTGCCGGTTCACGGCCGTCGCCGCGACGTCCCAGTGGCAGATCGGCTGCATCGACGGGGGCTCGGGATTCGGCTCGTGGATGTCGTGCGATTACTACGGCGTGATCGGCGCCAACCAGCGGGCCATCAGCGGGCGGGTCCTCACGAAGCGCGGCAAGCCCGTCAACGGCGCCACCGTGCTCATCAGGGGGCCGGCGGGCGGCTCGGTGCAGACGAACGCAAACGGCGACTACTACGCCGACCAGCTCGACCCCGGCCGGTACCAGGTGTCGGTGCTGGCGCATAGCCGCCAGGACCCGGTCGCCTTCTGCAGCGGCCATGAGCGCGGCGGCATCTGCGACCTCGACCTCGCCCACACCGACGGCCAGGCGGACTTCACAGCGCCGCCGGACACGCTCGCGTTGCACTTCTTCCCCTCGCACATCGCCGCCGACGGCGTCTCGAACTTCGACGGGAGCGTGGACGTCACCGACAGCGCCGGGCAGCCGGCGGTCGCGACCGACGTCGCGATCGCCCCGCCGCTCGACGCAGCCCGCGCACGCTCATCTGCAGCGGCGGCAAGGTCGTCTACCCAACGGTGCTCTCCGACGGCTCCGTCCTCGGATCGGAGTTCACGCTGAGCACGGACAGCAACGGTCAGATACCGCTGACGATCTGGGCCGGGACCGTGCCGGGCAGCGCGTTCACCGAGGCGACCGAGACGGCGGACAGCTCCGTCAAGGACGCTGTCAGCTTCCCGCTGGACGCGAGCGGCGCGCCATTCCCGCCGCTCGACAGCTTCGACCAGGCGCTCTACAACCTGGTCCGCAACACGCAGTCGAACTCCAACGTCAAGGTCTTCGTGCAGTTCAACAAGCACGCGACCCAGCCGGAAGGAGACAGTCAGGACATCCTGCTGCAGCTGCTGATCGCCTCCGGGCGAAGCTATTTCCCGGGCGCGGATTTCGGCCCCGTCAACTACGCCGGGCACGCCGGCATCCTCTTCTACCCGCATGGCAGCACGACGCCGACAAGCGGCCCGAACATCGTGCTCGACATCCGTGATGCCGTCCAGATCGCGATCGCCGCCGCCGACAACGCTCCGATCCCGCCGGCCAACGCGCAGGTGCGCTCGCTCGCCGACTGGGCGATGTACGTGTCGGGCGCCAAAACCCCGCCGCCGCTGACCCAGACGCTCGGCCCGTTCAATCCCTGGACCGGCCAGCAGTACGCTTATTTCGGCTTCCCCTATCCGCGCTCACCGCTCGACACGGCCGGCCAGGCCATGTTCTACAACTCCTGCGCAGCGCCGCAGGGCACGACCCAGATCGTGCAGACCCATTCGCCGGTGAGCCTCGTGTTCAGCGCCGCGGACGGAACCACCTTCGGGCTGGACGCGGCGGGCAACCTCACAGGCAACGGCACCGGCATCATCTGGCGGCAGGGGGACCAGACGACGTACCTCGTGCGCGCCGGGAACTACTCGACGATGACCGTCACCGGAACCGGCAGCGGCACCGCGCACGTCGAGGTGTTCGGAGTCGTCGGCTCCCCGCTGACGAGCTATGCGCGGAAGATCTCCGACTACGTGTTCCGCGTGCGCGGCGACGCGACCGGCACGCTGCCCGTCAACTTCTTCGGGCCCGCGGGAGCAATGACGTTCGCGGGCCGGACGGTCACACCGCAAGCCGGCTTGCCGATCCAGCTCGCCGGACTGCCGGCTCGCATCAAGCACGGCAAGCGGCGCCTCGTCCTCGTGGCGAGCAGCCTCGGCGCGCCGCTGCCCGGGGCGGTCGTGACGCTCGCCGAGAAGTCGCTTACCCTCACGGCCACTACGGACGCGCATGGCCGCGCACGGTTCACCGTCAGGTTGTTGAAGGGCAGGTTTACGGTCGCCGTGAGCTACCCCGGGGCCGCGCCCCTCACGAGCACGATCCGCGTCCACTAGCTCCGCTTGGTCCCTGAGAGGTTCACGGTCGAGTCATCTTTTCAGGCTGTGAGGGCGGCGTCCGCGATTCTGGCGTTGAGTTCGTGTTCGTAGGCTCGCCAGGTTCGGGCGATGGCGCTGCGGTTGGCGATCTCGGCGGGGAGGGTGGGGTCGAGTTCGGCGAGGGATGGGTTGACGATTCGCGTGTAGGTCTTGGTGAAGAAGACGGCCAGTCGGTATCCCTCGCTGGTCAGCTCGTAGCGTTGGCTGCGGGGGATGCGCTGGATGAAACCTTTGTGGCGCAGACGCCGCAGGTCGTAGGTCATCTGCCGCGCGCCGTATCCCGGGATCAGTCCGGCGATCAGCTCGCGCAGGCTGCGGTTCGTGATGCCGGCGAACAGGTGCTGGTAGGAGCACACGCAGGCGAGCAGCGCCATCGTGCGCGGCTCGCCGAATCGTAGGCCGGGTGCGGGTAGGCCGTCGTGGGTGGATGGCAGCACCACGCGCTCGAGCGTCGTGGCGTCTGGCGCGCATTGGCACGCCTCAAGCTGGGAGGTGAGCAGGCGCTCGTTGATGCGGTGGCCGATGTCGATCAGCGCATCGCTATCGCGTGCTCGTGCTCGTGCTCCTCCGAGCTCTGCCGCGGCAGGTCGCCCGGACTTGTGCTTCTGTTGAGCGGCTCGCAATCCGCGAGACTTATGCGTTGCGACGGCTCCACGTGCGCGGATAGCTCGGCGCTCACGACTGCCTTGGCGACATAGGGATCGTCCCGATCGGGCCCGATCGGCGCCTCGGCGGATGATCGGATTCGCCCAGGAGCAGAAGCCTCGGCGGCCTCCAATCGCAACTCTTGGCGGCCGGATTGCGCCGATTCCGGCAGCGGTTGGGCGACCGTGGCCACGCTCCTGCTCCCGTTCCGTTGCAGTCGCCTCGTGGCGGCCGCCGCCGGCTTCCGCTCCGCTTGAGCGCAGAAGCATGGCCGCCGCTACTGCTTGTAGCCCAACTGAGAAGCGACGGCCGAGCATGGACACTGGGATGGCCGGGCGCAGCCGGTTCGCGATAAAGTGACCGGCTTGGAGCGGAGCGCTCACATCGGAACCGGAGGGCAGCTGAGCGCCGAGGCGCAGGCGGGGCAGGACAGTTTCGAGGGGGGAACTCGCGATACGCTGACGGTGATCGACAATCGCACCGGACGCAGCTTCGAGCTCGCGATCGCTGACGGCGCGGTGCGGGCGACCGACCTGCGACAGATCGCGCTCGATGACGGCGAGGGGTTGGCGTCCTACGACCCTGGCTTTACGAACACCGCCGCTTGCCGGAGCGCGATCACGCACATCGATGGTGAAGCGGGCGTGTTGCAACATCGGGGCTATCGAATCGAGGAGTTGTGCGAGCACTCGACGTTCATCGAGGTCGCGTACCTACTGGTCAATGGCGAGCTGCCGAGCGCCGCCCAGCTGGAGCACTGGAGCAACGAGGTCGGAACGCGCAACTTCGTGCACGAGAACGTCAAGAGCTTCCTACAGGGCTTCCGCTACGACGCTCACCCGATGGCGATCCTGGCCGCGGCGGTCGGGGCGCTATCGACGTTCTACACCGATGCCGGCGAGGTTCACGACAAGGATGCGAGGGAGCGCCAGGTCGCGCGGTTGCTGGCGAAGATGCCGACGCTGGCCGCGTTCTCCTACCGCCACCTCACGGGCCGACCGTACGTGTATCCCGAGGACGACCTCAGCTATGCGGGGAATCTACTTTCGATGATGTTCCGGATGAGCGAACTGAAGTACGAGTTCGATTCGCGGGTCGAGCGGACGCTCGATGTTCTGTTGATGCTCCACGCCGATCACGAGCAGAACGCTTCGACGACCGCAGTGCGCGCGGTCGGATCGACTCACGTGAACCCGTATGCGGCCGTCGCAGCGGGCGTTGCGGCGCTGTCGGGCCCGATGCGCGGCGCGGCGGACGAGGCGGTGCTTATGATGCTCAGGCGGATCGGCCGGGTCGAGGACGTACCGCAATTCCTCGCGAGCGTGCGGGCTGGCCGCGAGCGGCTGATGGGGTTTGGGCACTGGGTGTACAGGACGCACGACCCGCGGGCGAGGATCCTCCGCGAGCAACTCGACGCCCTTTACGAACTGCGGGGGAAGAATCCCCTCGCCGAAATCGCGTACGAACTGGAGAAGCAAGCGCTTGAGGACGAGTTCTTCACCTCGCGCAGGCTGTTCCCGAACGTCGATCTCTACTCGGGCCTCACATACGAGGCAATTGGTGTGCCGGCTGCGATGTTCCCGGTGATGTTCGCGCTAGCCCGAAGCGCCGGATGGCTCGCCCAGTGGCTTGAGATGGTCAAGGACCCGGAGCAGCAGAGCGTCCGCCCACGTCAGATCTACGTCGGCGAGCTGGCCCGCGACTACGTCCCGGTTGCCAGGCGCGGCTGACGTCGGGGCTCGCCGCCGAGAAGAACGCAGCCTCTCGCGCGACCTTCCTCCAGCGGGAGTGTGGCGAGTCGCGCTCGCGCCCCCTCGGCCTGACGCCGATAGCTGACGACCGCGAGTTCTGCAAACACGAGATTCGAAAAGCAACAGCGAGACGCGTCGCCGAGGACGCCCCCGCATCGGAACGAAGGAGGGCACAACTGGGCCGTCCCGGCGTTTGCTAGCTGTCAGCGGTCGTCGCCGATCGTCAGCAAGCGCTCGCGCTTCTCCGGGTCGAGTCGGTAGAAGTGGTGTAACGAGCGTCGGGTAGGTCGACCGCTAAGAGGGTCGGCCACCGTGGCGCCGAACTCGTCGGCTGTTCTCGCAGTCAGACGAATGGAGACACCACGATGGCCGAAGGTCACAGCGTGACGGTTGCCGATGTCGTCGCCAAGACGATCGATGGTCGGCTTGAGGATTTCGCGCGCGAGGCGGTTGCGCTGGTCGCCCGTGAGTTGATGGAAGCCGAGATCAGCGGGGAGATCGGCGCCGAACTGGGCGAGGTCGCGCGCGGGGAAACGCGGGTCAAGCTCTGCCCAATCCGGGCCCCGGTCCGATTGGCGGGTGTTGGCGCCGCGCGCCTGCTGGGCTGCTACTCGGCCGTGTAGCCGCGAGCGGCCTTCTTGATCTCCCCCGACTTCGCAAGTTGGGTCAGGCGAGTGGAGACGCTTCCTCGATTGAGGTTCAGGCCCTTGGCCACCTGGCCCGCCGTGCTCCCGGGATGCTCGGCCAGGAACTCGACGATGCTCTTCTTGGTGTCGACCTGGCGGGTACGCGCGGTTGCACGGCGAGTGCTCGCTCGCCGAGCGGTGGCGCGGCGCCCCGAGCGCGCTGACGCTGCCGGCGCTGCCCCGTCGTGGTGCGCGTGAAACTCCTTGATCTGCTCTTCGAGCCAGGCGAGACGCTGCTGGAGATCCGCGCGCTCGGCTTCGAGCGTGTCGATCACTTGCTTAATGCGGGACAACTGCTGCTCCTTGTTCGAAGGGATCTACTCGGGCTGGGGCCCGAGATTTGCGGCGCACGCTGTACGTCAACGCGCGCTCAAAATGACGTGGCGCTTGCACGCGAAGTGCGCATGGCGAGGTGTGCTGCTAGGGATGGTATCCCGAGTAATCACGCCTCAGCCAACAGGGGCCGGGCACCCGCGTTGCTCGTGAGGGAGCATGCCCCCATCGCAACGAAACCAGGCAGGTCGGGCGAGCGGGCTCAGGCTTGTGCTTGCGCTGGGCGATGCATCGCAGACCGTTGGCCACACCGACGCTCTAGCCGTGGACACCATTGTGCGACCGCGCCGACGCTGACCGGCGCGTTCTGCGGCTGGGCCAAAGGAGCCTTCATGTGCCGGGCGCTTCTGGCACTTACGGCTCTGCACGCGCGCGGGCTCGTAGCGTGGGCCATTCGCGGGGATCGCAGGCTGTGCGGCAGCTGGCTATCGGTGCCGCCCGCGCCGCGGGTGCGCGGCGGGTGCTCCTGGGGGTTCTGGCTCGAGCAGGAGCACGCCGACCATCCGCCCGTGGTCATGGACGCGCTCGATCTCGTATCCGTTGCGCTCGAGCTCGGACACGACGGCGGCCGGGAAGTCAATCCCGCCGGCATGCAGTCCGGCAAAAGCGACCGGCTGGTCGCCGGCCCGGTGCAGCCGTTGTTGCTGGGCGTCAGCGAGCGTCATCGTCCAGATTGTCGCCCTGCAGCAGGCGCGGGCCGCCATCGCTTGTTAGGTGGGTCCCGCTTCTTGTGGTCCGTGTTCACGACCTGAACACGGTCGGTAACGGGCCCGCGACATCTGAGCGGCCCTAGCCAGCGAGCCTGGGGGTCGTGGCTACGCTGCCGCCATTGTATGCGCACCGCCTTGGCCGCGAGCCCGGACCCGACTCGTCGCGAGCGGCCCTGCGGGCCACGCTCGCAGGGCCGGTCCATGGCCTTGAAACCGACGTCTGCCTGACTGGCGATGGACGGCTGGTCCTCCTGCACGACCCGTGGCTGAGCACCGGTACGACGTCACGCGGCTGGGCGCATGAGGCGGAGTCGAGCGAGTTGTGTCATGCCCGGCTGCGTGACCGTGACGGGGCCGCGACGAACGAGACGCCGATGCTGCTCGACGAGTTGTTGGACGTCGCGCCCGGTGACCTTGCGGTGCAGGTCGAGGCGCGCTGGGGGGCGCTTGCCGGGGTCGGTGGTGTCTGCATTGAACATTTCCTTCTGCACGAGGGGCTAGTCGACCGCCTTCGGTTGGATGGTCTCAGCGTCACAACCGGGACGGTCAACGACGCCACGCTGGCGGCGCGAGCCGCTGCTCTCGGCGTCGACGCGATCACCACCGACCGACCCGCGGCGCTGTGCGGTGAGCTGGCCGCGATGTTGTTGGCGGCCTGAACGGCGCGACCGCGGCGCGGTCAGCCCGCGGCTCGCAGCACCGCGAGGATCCGCGGATGGCCGTCGATCTCCAGCTGATCGACGATCTCGAGCTCGTCGAGGCCGACGATGCGTCCAAGTCGCCGCAGACCCTCCAGCGGGAAGCCCCAGTAGACGAGGTCATCGCGCGCGTACACGTCACCAGGCTCGTGAACCTCGATCGCCGCGATGTCGGCCGGGAGGCGCGACCCGTAGGTCTCCAGCACGATCTCCCCGCGCGGCGTCAGCACGCTCGCGAGCGCCCGCAGCAACGCGATCGGGTCGGTCACGCGGTGCAAGATGCCAAAACACAACGCAACGTCGAAGCGCTCGCCGAGCTTGTGCACGTCGAGCGCGTCCATGCGTCGGTACTCCACGCGCGATGCGCGGAGCCCGGCGATCGCGCGGAAGCCGCCGCCACCCGCCAGCGTCACGCCGAAGCGAGCACGCACCCAGTCGACGTACTGCTCATTGTCGACCGCGACAACGCGCCGCGCGCCGCGGATCTCCGCGAGGAAGCTGTAGAAGCCATCGAACGCGCCGACGTCGAGCACGCTGCGACCCGTAAAACGATCCTCGCCGAGCACCGCAAGGCGATAGCCGTGGTCGCGGGCGATCCCCGGTGTGTAGACCCCCGGCGCAAGGGCGAAGGTGTGAAACCAAAGCGGAACCGAATCGCGGACGCGCTCCGCGTCCACGGCCGGCGCGCCGATCGCCTGCACGTCGGCGACAGCCCGCTCGGCAGCGGACGTCTCGGGAATCGCCTCGAACGGCTCGGCCGCGAGTGCATAGGCTGCCAACGCATCAGCTCCAATCTGTCGTTCACAGGACGTTTACATCCGTATCACACCTCGGCGCCAGCAGAGCCGAACGGGTAGGTCGCCGATCCGGCGCGTCCATGGCCACGGGTCGCCGGTCGAGGTGCGCCTGCTCGATCCAGAACCTCCCGACACGATCCACAAAGCCGTCGGCACCGGTGCCGACGGCCTGCGCGAGCTGGACGCCGGCCGCGACCTTCGCAGCACCGCTGCAGGAAGGGCGGGCTGCAGCGGACAGCCGTGGCTCACAGCCACGGCCGGCGCTCGTCGCATGGCCGCCGGCAAGCCTGTTCTTGCGCCCCGTTACCGCACCGTGGGAAATAGCAGGGGGTTCGGTAATTCGTTGCGGATACACTCGGTGCCTCGTTACCGAGCATCGCGCCCGGCAACGTAGTGCCGGCGTTCGCAGTTGTTGCCGCAGGCTCAATCAGCGCGTGGGCGCAGCGTGCGGGCTCACGGAGCGCGATCCCAGCCGGCCCCCTGCCGGCTCCTTATGGATCCCGCGGCAGTGGGCCGGTGCGCGCGCCAGACGAGTTCGAGCGGGTCCTTGAGGTCTGCGCCGACAAACGCCCACAATAGGAGTAGAGTCGCACACCGAGCTGGCCCTGCGGCCAGGATTCTCAGCCTGAGCCCGGATGCCACCGACGGCGCGAACCTGCGCCACGAGGCGGGAGGCGTGGGTTACTGGTTTTGACTGCGGGGCCGGTGCGGTACTTCTACGGGCGTTATCCCACCGGCCCGGTGGCCGCGTCCCAATCTGATTGACCGCGCGGGGGTTTCTGCCCCTCATCCTTTCGCGCGGACCCAGCAGAGGGACGGGAAGGCTTGAAGACCGTGACGCGTGGGACACGCGACCTTCCACAGCGCGGGCGAGGTGACCTTCAGCGCGGGTCGCGACGGTTCTTGTGCGCGATCGATGCCCAATGGAGTCCGAACGCCCGGCGAGCGGACGCCGCCGGGACCAAAGCAGACCCGGTCGGCCTGAGCGATTCCCGCTACGGGTACCTCCCGCGATCGCACGACTCGCGTAATCGAGTCACCGGACGGCTCGTCGCACAGCGGCGCGTCGCGCGCGGGCCGGCTGATCGCTGGGCGCGTCGGCGAGATCGTCGCTCGACGCGAGCTCAAGCACCGCCTACCTACGAGCCGGGCTCGGAATCGAAAGCTGCGACGCTCACCCTGTGAGTTCACAAGTGCAAGCTGTTGGCTCGCGCACTCCAGCTCGGGTGACGAGGCTGTGAGACGCCGTCGCGCTCCCGGGTCAGCCGCGCCGCCGCGACATGGGCGCGTTTGAGCCCGGCAGGCTCAACGCGAAACGCGACCAGATGTCAGTAGCGGAACTTCGGGAGCTTGAAGAGGTCAAGGGTCTGATCACACGCGGCCAGCAGGTCGGCGTGCTCACATACGCTGAGATCGCAATCGCCACGGCCGAGCTCGGCCTCGACGAAACCGACGTCGAGGAGTTGCACGGCCTGTTCGAGCGCTGTGAAATTGAGCTGGTCGAGGAAATCGACCCCGCTACGGCGGCGAGCTTGAACATCGAGCGCGCGCCCGAGAAGCGCACCCGGCGCAAGGCTGCGCTGGATCTCAAAGCGGAGGGGACAACGGATTCGCTGCAGCTGTTTCTGAAGGACATCGGCAAGGTGCGGCTGCTGAGCGCCCAGGAGGAGGTTGATCTCGCCAAGCGGATCGAGCGCGGCGACCTGGACGCCAAGCAGAAGATGGTCGAGTCGAACTTGCGGCTGGTCGTCTCGATCGCGAAGAACTATCGCAACCAGGGGCTGCCGTTTCTCGACC
>CALAQT010000145.1 GCA_937888775.1 uncultured Actinomycetes bacterium
GGATGGTGGCGAGTCGAGGTCCCGGGCGGCCTCGTAAAACACCCGGGAAAACCATAAGTGCGGACTCTCACGAGTACGCCCTCGCCGCTTAGTCAATAGCTAAGCCGTGAGGTTTCGGGCCCCGCTCGCCTGCGGCGGGGAAGGCCGGAATCAGAAAGCAGGCTCACCCGGCTAGGTCCGCCTCTGCCGACCCGGGGAAGCTCAAGGAGGCTGGTCCTCCGCAACCCCGCCGGCGAGGCGAGCAGGGGATGAGATCAGAGCGCCGGCTACGCTCGTAGAAGCCATTCACACGCGATCGCGGACGTGGGTTCGATTCCCACCGTCTCCATATTTGGCTCTCCCATGCGGTTTGCATGGGGAAGCGGTGGGAACGATTCGCTAGGCGTCCTCTTCGAGTACTTCGGCCATGGTGCTCGTGACGTCGTCGCAAAGTGCCACGCCGACTTCACGGTCGCAGAGGCCACAGGCGCAAACGCGCTCACGCGGGCGCGAACGACGAAACCGTGGTTGGCACCCTTCAAGGACAGGCAGAGCCGCTCGACATCAGGACCGTGGCCGGAAAGACGGGCCTCTCTCAGCAGACGGCTGCCTACACCCTCAAGAAGCTCGCTGGCAAAGGGCTGCTCACGCAATCCTCGGTCGCCAGAGGACGGGGGAGGCCAAAGCTCGTATTTGCCCTGGCCAGCAACGGGAAGGCGACTCAAGCCGGAGCCGCAACAAACGAGGCCGCAAGCCCGCAGATGTCCAAGACCAGGACTTCGGCGGCACCCAAACGCAAAGCTCGGACGAAAGCCCGGCGCCGGAGCAAAGCTCCAGCGTCCTCACGGGCAGACTGAGGCGACGTTCCCGGACGGCTTCGAATCCTGTCCCCGCCATACACGAGCGCCGAAAGCCTTGGGTGGCCATCAAGGGAAGATCGGGCCAGAGCCCCTAGATTCTGGGGCTTTCTGCGGCGATATCGGGCATCCCGAGCCCGGCCGGGTCTTCCGAGAGCGGTCGGGTCAGAAGCATTTCGGGAGCAGAGTCGGGTCGGAATCAGAAGCATTTCGGATGTCAGTGGCTGGAAACGGCTCCTGAGGGGTGCTGGCCACCCCATTCCTACCCCATGGCCCGCCATTTGAACGGGTGCCAACGCTTGGGACGTGACCCCGGCGCTCCTGCTTTCGTAGGGCGAAGCGGAAGTCTGCCGAGCGGAGCGCGAGACGCCTGCTCCTCCGTCCAGAGCGGGCGTCTGCGGCGTGCCGGCGGAGACGCTCGTATCCGTCGAAAACCAGCAGCGAGCGGTCTGCTGGGTCCACTCCAAGGCTGCCCGAGCTGGCCCCTAGCCGAGCATTAGCGCGCCCGCCCTCCGACCAGGGCTATACACCGCGCCGTCGACCGACGTCGAGTCGGATGGTGCATAGGAAGGCTCCTGGGATCGGTGTTGCGCACAGCACCGCGTGGCCGGCACGCATCAGCGTGGCCTACGTGGCAGTGAGAACGTTCTTACTACCACCGCAGTCTCGGCAAAGACGGTAATACTGGCGGTGTGCCCAGCCGGGTTCAGCGCTTCACTGTGTCGGAGCGAGCCGTCCACTGGCTCACCGCGCTAGCGTTCTTCAGTCTGCTCCTCAGCGGCCTGGTCGTCGGCCGCCGCGGGACTTTTCACGACGTGATGTATGCCTGGCACCTCGCGTCGGCGGGGCTGCTCGTCTGTGGCGTGGCGCTGATCGTCATGGCGGGGGACCGGCGGGCGCTGCGCCGCACGGCGCGCGAGCTGGGCCGCCTCGACGTCGAGGACCGCGAGTGGCTCCAAGCGGTACCCGCGCGCCTGCTTGCGGGAGCGCCGGAACCACCGGCCGGGCGCTTCAACGCCGGCCAGAAGGTCAACTTCGTGCTCGTCTGCATCCTGCTCGCCGCCCTGTACGTCTCGGGGGTCGACACGATCCTCGCCGGCACCCATCACAACCTCATCTTTGGCGCCCACAAGCTCGCGACGATCGCCTTCTGCGTCTTGGTGGGGGTCATCTCTACATGGCGATCGTCAACCGCGGGACGCGCCACGCGTTGCGCGGGATGCTGACCGGGGAGGTCGATCGCGAGTGGGCGCGCAAGCACTACCCGCGCTGGGACCCGTAGAGCTCCGGGGGCCTCCCGAAGAGCGCATCGCCCCGCCGGCCATGCGCTCCTACTCTTGCGGACTAGCGAGCGCTCACGGCGGGCCGGCCCACAGGCCCGCACCCAACGATCCTCAAGACCGGCGATCGGATTCCTCGTTGCCGAGTGCCGTCAGCATGACGATCGGCAGGTCCGAGCGCGAGCGAATCCAGCGGCATAGCTCGTTCCCGCTGCGCGCTCGCTCAGCTTGCGGCGCGCGGCAGTTTGGTCGATCGCCCGACTGAGATCCATGAGAACCTCATTTTGTGACCGACCGAATCCCGATCTCCGCGCGAACGACACCTGACCCCCAGGCCGCGCCGCGCGCGGATCCAGCCGACGTGCCCTTCGCCCTCCCGCCGCGAATCGCCGTGATCCGTGCGATCGCGTTCGTCGTCGGGGCCGCCAGCCTCGGCGCCGAGATCTCCGCGGCCCGCCTGCTCGCACCGTATTTCGGCGCCTCCACGATCATCTGGGCGAACACGATCGCGACCGTGCTCGTTGCGCTGTCCGCCGGGTATGCGATCGGCGGGCGGCTCGCCGACCGGCGCGCTGACCTGTGCGGTCTGTGCCAGATCGTGCTCGTCGCGGCGGTGCTGCTCGCGCTGGTGCCGTTCGTAGCGGATCCGTTCCTGCGGCTGTCGGTCAAGGCGCTCGGTGCGCTGTCGGTCGGAGGCTTCCTGGGCTCGCTTGCAGCCGTGCTCGTGCTCGTTGCCGTGCCGGTGATGCTGCTCGGCACGGTCGCGCCGTATGCCAACCGGCTGGCGCTCGCGCGCGTCGCGGACACGGGGACCGTGACAGGCCGCCTGTACGCGATCTCGACCGCCGGCTCCCTGGTGGGGACGTTCGCCTCAGCGTTGCTGCTGATCCCCCTGATCGGTACGCATCGGACCTTCCTGGTGTTCGCGCTCGCGCTGGCCCTGGTCGCCGCGCCGTGGGTGAAGTCCAAGCGCTTCCTGCTCGTCCCCGTCGCCGTCGGGGCGCTGCTGGCCGTGCAGCCGGCGGCGATCGGCGCGGGCGTGGCCGGTGCGCGGGTGATCTTCTCGGCCGAAACGCAGTATCAGTACGCGCGCGTACTGCAGTTCTCGAGCGGCGAACGCTGGCTGGAGCTAAACGAGGGCGTGGCGGTGCACTCGATCTATCGGCCGTGGAGCTATCTGACGGGCGGTTACTGGGATGACTTCCTCGTCCTGCCGCTCGCCGGCCAGCTGGGCGTACCACGCCGGATAGCGATCCTTGGTGACGCGGCGGGAACAGTTGCGCGGGGGTATGGCCACTACTTCCCTTCAATGCGCGTGGACGCCGTCGAGCTGGACGGCGAGCTGACGGCGATCGGTCGCCGCTATTTCGATTTGCGCGGGCGGAATCTTCACACCTACACGGCGGACGCCCGCCCGTGGCTGGCCGCGAGCCGCGCACGGTACGACGCGATCTTCCTCGACGCCTACCGTCAGCCTTACATCCCGTTCTACCTCGTGACGAGGGAGTTCTTTGCGCTGATCCGTGCCCACCTGCGCCCGGGTGGCACGTTGGTCGTCAACGTCGGGCACATCCCGGGCTCGGATTCGCTCGAGAAGGTGGTCTCCGCGACGCTGCGCGCGGTGTTTCCCTCTGTCGTTCGCGACGTTGTCAGCCCTACGAACTCGCTGGTGATAGCGAGCACCGAGGGGCTGTCTGGCGCGCGGATCCTTGCGGCGCGCACGGTCCTGCCCGCAGGCCTTGACGCTCTCACGGCGGCGGTCGGCGAACGGCTGGGGCCGGCGCTACACGGCGGCGCTGTCTACACCGACGACCGGGCCCCGGTCGAGTGGCTCACCGACTTGTCGATCTTGCAGTACGCGACCGGCCAGAGATAACCGGTCGAGGAGCTCGCCAAGGCGCTGCGCTGCTCACCGAGCGTGGTCCGCAAGCGCGTCAGTGCTGGTCGACGCCGCTCGCCACGGTCGCGTCACCGATTCGTCGCGCCATCGTCTCGGGTGGAGCGCACCCTCGTCGAGGACGCACGGCTCGAGCTCATCGACCGCGACAGCGAGTCCGATCTCCAACGCGCTCTGTGGGGGCTGCCGGTCGAGCAGCGGCAGGCGATCGAACGGCGGGCCCTGGAGGAGGAGTCATACGCAGCAACAGCGATCAGCAGCTCGCAGGCCTACTTAGATCCAGGGCGGTAGAACGTGATCTGAACGCGCATCGTTGTAGCTGGGCCGATACGTTTCTTTGCGATGACCGTCCAAGGGCCGGGCGTCTCAGGTTGGGAGCGAGGGTCGGCTCGTCAGTCGATCCGAGATCGCAAGAACAACGTCCGGGCCACCGGTTGTCGGAGTCCCGTCTTCCTGGAGATGGGAGTCCACAGTTTCTGAAATTTCTAGGAAATCTCCCCTAGGGCCTTCCCTCGGGATGCAATCTCTCAGGCACGCGCGTAGGACCCTGCGGGGCGGGTCGCCTTGCCCCCGCAACCTGTCACACCCGCGACGGCGATCAGGCTGGCCAGTGTTATGGGTAGACGCCTTATGACCGCTTGATGAGGGCCGAGGCGAGCATCTGCGCCTCGGCCCGCCTCCGACGGAGCGTGATCTGACGGTAGCCGTGGCTGCGGGGGGCGACATGTGGGCCGGGCGAAAGCCGCACGGGACAAGAGCAGGGCGGCGGACGGCCGGACGGAGGCGCCAGCCCCACCCGGACGGGGTTGGACGGCCGCTCGTCCAGCAGGAGAGCCTTCATCGGCGGCTCTCCTGCTGGATCGTGTCCTACCGAGCGATGTCTGTCTTCGTTACTACGGTTTCGCGGTCAGCCACGGCGTGTAGGTCACCGTGCCGAGGGCGGTGTTGCAGGCCCCGCCCATGTTCGGGCCTTTCGTGCAGCCCCACCAATCGTTTGCGGCGTTGACCGTGGTGCCGGGTCCGCCGTTTGCTCCCGTCCCGTTGGCCAGGAAGGAGTTGTTCGGGGACGCGGTGATGGTCGCCTGGCCACCGGCTTCCTGGCCGGAGGTCGGATTGGTCTGCGTGACGAACATGCCCGTGTTGAAATGCGAGAGCGTGTTGCCCGTCAGTGTGGCGGTGAGATTGCCGAATCCGTCGCCGAGCTGGTCGGTCGTCAGGTAGGCACCATACGTCGTGCCGGTCGTGGCGGCACCGGCGCCGCTGACGGAGTTGCTCGTGAACGTCGGTCCCTGCCCGGACGCGCCGCTGCCATACGCGGCGAGGCCGACGGAGCAGCCGCTTATCTTGTTCGATTCGACGGTCACCGAGCCATACGGTACGAATACGAAGATCCCGTAGCCGTTGACCTTGCATTCGAGGACGGTGTTGCCCTTGATCAGGTCGGCGGAGCCGGATTCACCATTGTTGTCGGTGTGGATGCCGCTGCCCGACTTGCTGATCTTGTTGCCCACGAACTGCGTTCCCGTCGAGTAGTTGGCCGAGATCGCGTCGTTTGCGTTCGTTACTTTGTTGCTTTCCATCACGCCCGAGCCGCCGTAGTTGAACATCGCGATCGACGCTTCTTCGCCCTGGACGTTTTCGACCGTGTCGTGGTTGAGGTTGAACGTCCCGCCCGAGGAGGCGTAGATGCCGCGCAGGTAGACGTCGGAGACCTTCACTTTCGAGACCGTCAGGTGGTTGTAGGTTCCGGCTTCATGGTTGGTGATGATCCCGTTGCGCGCGTTGATGTATGCCCCGCCAATAAGTACACCACCAGTGGTCAGGTTCGGGTTAGCACCCTCGAGTCGCAGGTTCTGGATCGTCACGTTTTCTGCTTCGACCAGGATGATGTTGCTCGCCGTGCCGCCGCAGAGTGACCCGCCCGAGCAAACCGGGTTCGAGGTTTTCGGATAGATCACCGTTTCGACACCGGAGCCCAGGAGGGTCACCGGCTTGTTGACCACGACGTTTTCGTAGTAACTGCCCTTGCCGATCGTGATCGTGGCGCCAGGCGACGCGGCGGTGATCGCCTTTTGGATACTCGTGGTCAGGCAGCCCGTGCTACAGACCGTCTTCGCGGCCCACGCCGGGCCGGCAACCGCCAAACACGCGGCGACGACACCGCCGGTCATTACGATTCGAGTCGTACGTCTCATGGTTCATCCTCCCTAACGAGTTCCCGCTCCCCTCCAGGCCAAGCCGGGCTTGATTCGTAGCCTACATCAGCAGCAGGCCGAGTGTCCGTAGAAGACCGTCGCCGGCACGCGGGCTGTCCAACGCGGCTTCGAGCGTGAAGCGGCGACCACCGCCCTTGGGCGCGAGCCTACTCCCTGCGCAACGGGGATCATCCCCGTGCCTAATCGCGCAGCGTCGGGGACCCTTGTGCAGCCGACGATGTGTTGCCACATACTCCGAGCATCGACCGACCGCGCGGGCGCCTTGACCTGCCGGAGGGAAGTCGAGGTTCGTGCCTTCCGAGCGATCTATTTACGCTCGATAATGCATGGAGTGGATGGAGACGAGTCAGCCCGCTACGCCTGTCCGTGCTGCGGCTTCCTCACGCTCACGGAGGAGCCGCCGGGAACCTACAGGATCTGCGGGGTCTGCTGGTGGGAGGACGACGGCGTCCAGTTCCGCGACCCGAACTACCGAGGCGGCGCTAACAAAGTCCGCCTGAACGAGGCTCGCGAGAACTTCGCCGCCGTCGGCGCATGTGAACCTCGGCTGACAAACCTGGCGCGAGCCGCCGCGCCCGACGAGCAGCCGGAATGATCGCTGCTTGATAATGCATGTCGTGATGGGTGAGGCTGAGGTGATCATCGTGGTCGACCGCGATGCATCGGTGCCGATTGTCGATCTCGCACGCAGGGCCGCAGTATGGGCGTCTCGGACGCTTGAGACGGAGACGGCGGCCGTCGAAGCCCGTCAGATGGGAGGCGAAGTGACGCTGTTCGACGCTGCAGGGGAACCGGAGCCGACCTTGCTCGGGATCGTCGACGAAGTTGCGCTGCACCATGGCGAACACGCCCTCGGCGGCCCCGTCAGCGCGCTTGAGGTCGTCGGGACACCGGCGAGCAACGCCGTCCGCGCGCGGTTCGAGGCACTTGGCTTCTCACAGTTCGACCCCACGCCTGATGGATTCGTCGCCTGGCGCGCTTGATAATGCATGGACTGACGTGGGACATCGACAGCGCGCCTGACTTGACATCGTGAGCAGCGTTTGGAGCCGAGGAAGAAGTTGGACCGCGATCCGAGTCGGCGCGCCCGCTGGCGTCTTCTTCGGGTTGTTCTGGTTCGCGCTTGAAGGATCACTCGAGAAGGCGATCTTCGAGGCGACCTTCTTTGCCATGTTTTTCGGTGGCTGGGCAGCGATCGCGATGTGGAGAGCGTGGCCGGGCGCGAAGGACATCGACCCTGCGGATCGAGTAGCCGTGGCCAGGATCGTTGACCGAGGCGACAGAGTCGCCGATCGGCGACTCGCGGCACTCGTTATCGACTACGCCACGGTCATCCGCAGACGCCAGACACGCGACAAACGGTTCCAGTGGACTCTGTTCGCCTTTCCCGCACTCACCCTGATCCTGGCGCTCACTGCCACCTCCGAAGGCTCGACGCGTCACGCTGTGGTGTGGTGGGTGCTGCTTGGGCTGTGGGCGATCCTGCTGATAAGGATCCCGCGGCGTCGGGCGCGAGCCCATACACGCGCGGTGAGCGCTGAAACCGAGGCGCGACGGCTGCTCGATATGCCTGCAAGCGAGTAAGCGCCTGGTCGTCCCTACACCCGAGCGTTCCGGGTGCCAAACGCCGGCGCATCCTGAGCAAAGGCCGCGCATCCGTTCGAGCACCTTACGACGGCCGTTCTCCCACCAGCCTTTCGCACCCGTCGAACCCACCGTCTCCATAAAGGGCTTGAATAGCTCGGAGGACTAGGCTATTCTAGCCCGATGGTGGTCGCAACCATTACCGAAGCAAAGAACCGGCTCAGTGCGCTGATCGATCAGGTACGAGCCGGCGAGTCGATCCTCATTGTCGACCGTGGTACTCCCGTCGCACGGCTGGAGTCCGCGGTCAGCGCCCGAGATGCCGAGGGACGGGTCGCTCGCCTTGAGCGATCCGGAGCCGTCCGATCCGCACGCAAGCCGCCGGCGATCGAGCTGGTGTCGACCAAGCCACCGGGCCCGCTGAACGGAGCAAGCGCCGTGGCGGCTCTGCTCGAGGAGAGGCGCGAAGGCCGTTGAGGTTCTGGGACAGCTCGGCGATCGTCCCGCTGACCATCGCCGAGGCGACCACGGAGGCGCTGCAGGCGATTGCCGGGCAGGACCCGGTGATGTGTGTTTGGTGGGCAACGGAGGTCGAGTGCGTCTCCGCGCTCGCCAGACTCGAGAGGGAAGGAGCGCTCGCGGAGGCCACGACGACGGCTGCCCTCGAGCGCCTGGACTCGCTGGCCGAAGCCTGGAACGAGGTGCAGGCGACCGCAGCGCTACGAGGCGCCGCACGGCGCCTTCTTCGCGTCCACGCCCTGGGGGCGGCTGACGCACTGCAGCTTGCCGCGGCCGTCGTCGTCGCCGAGGGCTTGCCCGCATCACTGCACATCGTTACCCTCGATGACCGGCTCGCGACCGCCGCGCGACGCGAGGGCTTCACTGTGGATGGCATCGCCCGTGCGGCGTGACGGCGGCGCGCCCCCTGTCGAGCCATGACCCCCGCTGACCGCTGAGCATCGCGGAGGTGCCGGGCCATTGGTAGCGTGCAGGCGATGAGCTTGCTGTTGGCCTGACCTCCCGCCAACGTCACTTTGCGGCCCTACCGCATCGCCTTCATCATGTGGAGTGAGTTGGGCGAGCCCGGAACGACGAACGCGGGGACCTCGTGGGGCACGGCGAGAATCGCGACCGCGAGCACGACCAGGACGCCTGCGGTCGCCAACCTTGCGC
>CALAQT010000146.1 GCA_937888775.1 uncultured Actinomycetes bacterium
CCTCGGTGGTGAGGATGTTCTTGGCGATCGAGGCTGCGTTCTGCAGCGCCGAGCGCGTGACCATCGCCGGGTCGATGATGCCCGCGGCAACGAGATCGACGATCTCGCCGGTGGCCGCGTTCAGGCCAAAGCCCTTCTTGGCCTTACGGACGTCGTTGACGACGACCGAGCCCTCCAGACCGGCGTTCTCGGAGATCTGACGGAGCGGCTCCTCAAGCGCACGGTGCACGATCCGCGCGCCCGTCTGCTCGTCGGGGAGCTCGATCGCGTCGATGTCGAGCGCCTTCTGGGCGACCAACAGCGCGACACCGCCGCCCGGCACGATGCCCTCCTCGAGGGCCGCGCGGGTGGCCTGCAGCGCGTCCTCGACGCGGTGCTTCTTCTCCTTCATCTCGGTCTCGGTGGCCGCACCGACCTTCACGACCGCAACACCGCCCGACAGCTTGGCGAGGCGCTCCTGGAGCTTCTCACGGTCGAAGTCGGAATCGGTGTTCTCGATTTCGGACTTGATCTGGTTGATCCGCCCCTTGATCGCATCGCTCTCGCCTGACCCGTCGATGATCGTCGTCGTGTCCTTGGTGACGACCACGCGGCGAGCGCGGCCGAGCTGGGAGAGCTGGGTGTTCTCCAGCTTGAGGCCCATCTCCTCGGTGATCACTTCACCGCCGGCGAGGATCGAGATGTCCTCGAGCATCCGCTTACGGCGATCGCCGAAGCCGGGAGCCTTGACCGCGACGCCCGTGAAGGTGCCCCGCAGCTTGTTGACCACCAGGGTCGCGAGCGACTCGCCCTCGACGTCCTCGGCGATGATCAGCAGCGGGCGACCCGACTGGATGACCTGCTCGAGCACGGGAAGAATGTCCCTAACCGAGCCGATCTTCTGGTTGGCGATCAGGATGTAGGGATCCTCGAGGACCGCTTCCATCCGCTCCTGGTCGGTGACCATGTAAGGCGAGATGTAGCCCTTGTCGAACTGCATTCCCTCGGTGAACTCGAGGTCCATGCCGAACGTCTGGCCCTCCTCGACGTTGACCACGCCGTCCTTGCCGACCTTGTCGATCGCGTCGGCGATCACGTCGCCGATCTCGTCATCCCCGGCGGAGATCGTCGCCACGCGGGCGATCTGGTCCTTACCGGAGATTTCCTTGGACTGGCTGGCGATGTTCTTGACGACCTCGTCGACAGCACGCTCGATGCCGCGCTTTAGCGCCAGCGGGTTGGCCCCCGCAGCGACGTTCTTCAGACCCTGGCGAACGATCGCCTGGGCGAGCACCGTCGCGGTCGTGGTGCCGTCGCCCGCCACGTCGTTGGTGGCGGTGGCCACCTCACGGACGAGCTGGGCGCCCTGGTTCTGGAAGACGTCCTCGACCTCGATCTCACGAGCGATCGTGACACCGTCGTTGGTGATCGTCGGCGCGCCGAACTTCTTGTCAAGGACCACGTAGCGGCCGCGCGGGCCGAGGGTTACCTTGACGGCGTTTGCCACCGCGTCGACGCCCAACTCCAGCGCCTTGCGGGCATCAACGTCGTACTTAAGTTCCTTGTGTGCCATGTGTTTCAGGTTCTCCTAGCTAGCGAAAGCTTCTACGACTGGACCTTGGCCAGTACGTCTGACTCACGGAGGACGAGCAGTTCCTCGCCGTCCACCTTGATCTCGGTGCCGCCGTACTTGCTGTACAGGACCTCGTCGCCTTCTGCGACGTCAAGCGGGGTGCGCTTGCCGGTGTCCTCGTTGACTTTGCCGTCGCCAACTGCCAGGACCTTGCCCTTCTGGGGCTTTTCCTTGGCGGTGTCGGGGAGGACGATCCCACTCGCGGTGGTCTCCTCTTCCTCGATAGCCCGCACGATCAGACGATCGCCGAGGGGCTTTAGCTTCATGTGATCTGACCTCCGATTGAACTTTGCGGTTCGTAGTTCTTGGCACTCGTGGGCTCAGAGTGCCAACAGCGCCGACTATAGCTTGTCCGCTGCGGTAATCAAGGCCAATTTGGCACTCTCCTGTGAAGAGTGCCAAATTTCCCGCGCCGCGGCCGCCCGGCTGCGGTCAGCGGTGCAGATTCAGATAGGCGTGGATGATCTGCGCGCCGACCAGCGCCGCGACGATCCCGCCGGCCGCCAGGTAGGGACCGAACGGGAGGCCGGTCTTACGAGCGCTCCGCACGCCCACGCGGCTGGCGATAGCCACCCCGGCCACGACACTTCCCAGCAGCGCCACGAGCAGCGCGATGATCACCGGCCGGCCGAGGAACAGTCCCATCGTGCCGAGCAGCTTGACGTCGCCCATTCCCATCCCGGTAGGGCGCGCCAGCGCAGCGATCAGCAGGAAGCCGCCGGCGAGCCCCGCCCACAGCAGCCGCTGGGGCTCGCCTCCGGGATCGAGCGCCAGCCCGAGCGCGATCGCCACCAGCGCTCCGGATCCGGTGATCCGGTTCGGGATGATCCGACGCTCCAGATCGATCACCGAGCAAGGAACGAGCACGAACACCAGCACCGCCCGCAGCACGGCCGCCGCCAGCGATGCCTGCGCGGCGGCCACCGCCGCCGCCAGCACGATCGTCCCGGCGATGACGAGCGGCGATCGCAGGCGACTCGCGGCATCCGGCTTCTGATCGGTGCTCATCATCGCGGGGACTTCGATCCCACACTCACGACAGGATCGCCGGGCGAGTGTACGCTCGGCAGCCCTCGGCCCCGATCGGTCCGGGATGAGCTCCGATCCCAATACGCTTTGCGACATGAGCGGAGACGACGACCGGTTTGCAGGCCTTCCACGACGGGAGCTGGACGATGGACGGGTGGTCATTCAAGCCGCCAATGGCCGGGCGCGTCGCCGCGGCCTGTCCCGGCTGGACGCGCTGCCGGCCGCGGAGGCGCTGCACATTCCGCACTGCCCCGCGGTGCACACGTTCGGGATGCGCTTCGCGCTTGACCTGATCTGGCTGTCCGGGAACGGCAGCGTCGCGCGCGTGGACCGCAACGTCGGCCCGCGCCAGATGCGGATCTGCGTGCAGGCCCGGTCGGTCGTCGAGACCAACGCGGGCCAGGCCGACGCGTTTCTAGGCGCTGGTCTGGCCCCGGCTCGAGTCCCGTAATCCCGCCCGCCGAGGCCCCGGCGCCCGCCAGCGCCCTAGTTGCGGGCGCCGCCGAGACCGTGGATCCGGTCGCGTAGCTGCTCGGGCGGATGCTCGATGATCTGAGAGAAGCGCACAACCGTCACGGTGTCCTCCATCGAGACCTTGCGCGCGTATATCTGCTCCAGGAAGTGGACCATCTCGTCGACGCGACGGAACTCGGGATTGTCGTGCTCGATGTCACGCGGGGAAAGGTCGCGCACGCGCTTGACCTCGACCTGGTCGATCACGGCGTGGAAGATCTTCTCCCGCGGCGAGTGCTGATAACCGATCGTGACGAGCACGCACTCGTTCTTGTGGTACTTGTGCGACTTGTCGCCGAGCCTGATCGTCGCCGTCTTACGACCGCGGCGCAACTGGTCGCCGAACACCGACGAATAGAAGTTCAGGACGCGCACCGGGGTGAGCCTACCGGTCCGGCGCTGATCGCGACAACGCGCGGGCCAAGATCTCCCGCTCGCCCGTGTAGGTCACCGCGCTGACTGCCTCTTTGAGCGCCATCCAACGCGCATCTTCGATCTCATGGTCGTGGTCGGCAAGATCGCCCGAGCGGTACTCGCACAGGTAGAAGCGGACGCGCTTGGTGACCCGTCGCCGCTCGTGCTCGTACTGATACTCGACCTCGCCGAGCTCCTCGATCAGCTCCACCGTAACGCCCGTCTCCTCCCTGATCTCGCGCAGGGCCGCCTGTTCTGGGCTCTCGTCCCCGTCGGGGTGGCCCTTGGGCAGGCCGAGTACGCGAGTGCCGTCCGCGGCCCGTTTGACGGGCACGATCACGACGACCTCGCCGTCGCGCACGACGACGCCGCCGGCAGAGAACTCCACCGTCTGGTCAGCGCCCTGGCTAATAGACGTAGCCCTCGAGCGCAGCCGGATCGTGCACGATCAGCTTGCCGCGTCCCTGGGTGATGATCCCGGCGCGTTCCAGCACGGCCAGAAAGCGGCTGGCGGACTCACGGGAGGATCCCGCCAACTGGGCCAGATCGGTCTGCGTGGACACAATCTGGACGTCCCGCTCACCCGCGCCCTCACCGCGGGCGGTCGCGACCAGCTCGGCGAGCACCGCGGCAACGCGGCTCTGCACGGTCTGAAAGGACTGCCGCGCCAGGCGCTCGTTGGTGTCACGCAGCCGGCGCCCGAGCGCCGCCAGCAGCTTCACGGCAAGATCAGGGTGCTCCCGCAGCATCCGGCGCATGTCGCCGCCGAGGATCGCGATCGCCTCCATCTCCTCGGTGGCCTCAACGGTGGCCGAGCGCGGCTCGTCGTCGAACATCGCCAGCTCACCGAACATGTCCTCAGGCCCGAACGTCGCGAGGGTGATCGTGCGCCCGCCGGCGTGGTCACGCACGGCGCGCGCACAGCCTGAGCGCACGATGTAACAGGTGTCGCTCTGATCGCCGTCGCGGAACACGATCTCGCCGGCCTGGAACCGGCGCGGGACCGTCACTTGAACCACACGCGCCAGATCCTGTTCGCCGAGGGCCGCGAACAGCGGTACCCGCTGCAGCAGCGCGATCGTGTCCCGGCTGGTGGTGGCCATGGTGCAGGGATACCACAAGCGGCCCAGGGCAAGATCAACGACCGAGGTTTGCACGACGAGCGACCCCCGGCGCGCAGGTTGGGATCCGTGCCGTGATTCAGAGCCAGCGCGCCAGCCGAGCGGAACTTCGAATCATCAGGCGAGGTCCAGCGCCTGCTGGCGCCGGCGGCGACGAACCGAGAGGCCCAGCCACCAGGCCACGGCGCCCAGCAGCGCCAGCGGCACCAGGGCGGCGAGCGCGATCAGCGCCACCCCGGCCGCCACCGTGAGCACGCGCCCCGCGTCGTGGGCGGCGCGACCGATCGTGAACGAGCTTCCGCCCGCCACGGGCGCGGGCGCGGGCGAGACAGCGTTGATCGTCAGCGTGATCTGGCTGTAGTTGATCTGGTGGTTGAGGCGCCCGAGCGCGGCCTGGTCGCTGGAGATCGAGGCCTCGGCGTCGTGGATCTGCGCGGTGAGGCTGTCGATCTGCGTCTGGGTGACGGCGGCGGCGAGCTGCTTGAGCAGCGAGGTGCGCAGCGCCCGGGCGTCGGCCAGGCGCCGGCTGGCGGCGTTGAACTGACCGTTGACGTCCTGGGTGGCGTCGGTCCGCGACACGACGCTCGCGTAGCGCAGGCGCGACAGCGCGGTCATCGCGTCCGACAGCGAGGCGCTGGGCACGCTCAGCTCAAACTCGGCGTACCCGGCCGGGTTCCCGGTCGCGGTGACCGTCGAGCGGTTGACGATCCCCTGCTCGGTCCCGACGACGTCGAACACCTGCTGGGCGACGTCGTCGATCCGGTTCGCCGGGGCGTTGAGGGCGAGCTGCGCGGACTGGACGATCTTGCGCCCGTTGGGCGTTGGCACGGGAGCGGGCGCGTTTTGCCCACCGGCACCGAGCGTGCCGGGCGCCAACGGAGTGCCTGCCGCCACACTCGACGAGCGCGATGAAGCCGCCGACCCCCCGGAGCCGGGAGTCGTGGCGGAACCAAAGGTGCTAGGCGCCAGCTTCTCGGCCGGTACGGCCGCCCGGGCTACAGTAGATCCCGCCGACCCGGCGGCGGTCGATCCCGCCGCGTGTGTCGCGCTCGCAGTCGCATTCAACGCCGACGAGCCCACCGGCCCTGAGCCACTCGCCCCGAGTACGACCACCACCGCCACCGCCATCACCGCGGCCAGCCCCGCAGCGGGGGCGAACAGCCACCGGCGCCCCGGCCACCAGCCCCCGCTCCCGTGGCGCCCCTCGCCCGCAAACCGGGCCGCGACCCGGCGATCCAGAGCGGAGGTGAAGGCGGGCGTCGGCTGCGGACGTTCCGCCGCCAGGATCAGCGCCAGCTCGGCGAGCTCGGCGTGGCTGGGGTCGACCGGCTCGCCGGCCAGCGTTGCGTCGATCGCCGCCAGCGCGGCTCCAATTTCAGGTCCGACCGGTTGATCGTCAGCAGTTCGCATCGCAGGCCTCTCTCAGCTTCTGCATCGTTCGGTACAGCAGGGTCCCCGCGCCCGACTCGGTCACGCCCAGGACCTTGGCCAGCTCGGCGTTGCTCAGCCCGGCGTGGAACTTCAACGCCACGATCTCCCGCTCGCGAGCGGGCAGCTGCTCCAGCGCGGTTCGAACGAGCGTGCGGCGCAGCGCCACCTCGGCGCCGTCGATCACGATCTCCTGCACCTCATCCCGGGGCTCGGCAGTCAGCGTGGCCACGCGCCGCCGGCGGCGCAGCTCGTCGAGCGCGGCGTTGCGGGCGATCCCGAACAGCCAGGCCCGCTCCTGACCGCGGCGGCGATCGAAGGTCGCGCGGCGCTGGTAGGCGCGCTCGAACGCGAGTGCGGTCACATCCTCGGCGGCAGCGCGATCGCGCAGCAACGTGAAGACGTAGGCGAACACGTCGTCGCGGCTGGAGCGGTACAGCTCCTCAAACCGCTCCCATGAGTCCGTCGACCCCGGCGTGGGCTGCGTCTGCGTCTCGATCACACCCTCACTACGATTCTGGCCGCGATTCGTCACAGGAGCGCTATGTTCTAGCGGTGAGAATCGCGCCCCGTATCGCGATCATCATCACACTGCTGGTTGGCGTGACGGCGCCGATCGTCTCGGCCGATACGCCGACCGGCTACACGCCCGTGCAGATTCGGGCCGCAATCGACGGCGCCGAGGCCTCGAGCTCGCTGTGGGCGACGGTCAACGTCTGCACGCCCCCCAGTGACCCCCACTCGATCGGCATCCGTGGCCAGATGCCCGCGCTGGGGATCCCCGCCTCGCTGTCGATGACCGTCCAAATCGACTACTGGTCGGCGAAGGACAAGGCGTTCGTCCCCGCTCCCGGCGCCAGCCAGACGGTCTCGCTGGGAGATGCGACCACGGGCCTGCATCAAGGTGGTGTGAGCTTCCGCTTCGCGCCCGGGTCAGGCCTCTTCACCGGCTCGGTCACCTTCCGATGGGTGCGCAATGCAGCGGTGGTGGCGAGCGCCACCCGGCAGGTGACCTCCGGTCACCCTGACGCCGACTTCAGCAGCCCGGCGCACCTCAGCGCCGCGCAGTGCAGCATCTAACTACACGGGCGATTCGACGCCAGCGCCAGAAGGACGGGTGATTCAGCGCAAACGCTCGCGCCAACCGCCCTGGCCCGCACCTAACCAAAGCTCCGCTGCACCAAACGGCTTCGGCCCGGGCTCAAGACCGCTTCTCTTCATCGCGCCCGTTTTGTCGTTCGTCGACACCCGGCTAAAGCCCACCCGGATTCAGACCTACGCCCGCACGAGGACTAGGTCGCCAGCGCGGCGAACAGGCCCGGGTCGTTGCTGATCACCCCAGTGACGCCGAGCGCATCCAGCGCCCGGATCCGCGGCAGCTCGTCAACGGTCCAGACGAAGATCTCGCCGCCCGCGCCCCGCACGCTGCGCACCAGGCGCGGCGTGACCAGTCGCCAGTGCGCCATCAGCGCGTCACAGCTGCCGTCCTTGATCGCCGCGGCCGCCCGCGCCGGCAGCATCACCCGCGCGACCGCCACCCAGGCCTGCGCGACCGGCGTCAGCGCGCGGGATGTGAACGGATCCCGGCGCACCTTGGGCACCGACCAGCCCAGCCGCGCGCCCGGCTCGGCGGCGCGGATCGCAGCCAGGCTCTCCCGATACTGGCTGGTGATCAGCGCGCGCGTCAGCAGGCCGTGCTCGCGCAGCGCGTCGAGCACGGTCTGCTCGTAGCCGGGCAGCTTGAGGTCGACGTCGAATTCGATCCCGGCGAAGTGCTCGGAGGCCAGATGGGCCAGCGCCTCGCCGAGCGTGTGGGCCGGGCGGCGCGCCGCATCCTCGTAGTCGTGGGCCAGCAGCAGGCGCTCGCCCTGAGGCAGCACGTCGAACTCGATCATGTCCACGCCGGCCGCGAGCGCCGCATCGAAGCTCGCAAACGTGTTGCCGGGCGCGATCAGGTCGGCGCCCTTGTGCCCGACGCGTCGCAGGCGCCCGTGGACCGACCGGGCGGAGATCAGGTCTGACAACCCGGACACCAGTACGTGGTTCGGTTCTCGTCGCCCTGTCCGCCGGAGCGGATCGCCACCCCGCAGCGCGGGCACGGGCGCCCGACCAGACCGTAGACGCGCGGCTGGATCGCCCGGGGACCAAGCTGAGCCGAGCGGAGCATCCGAGGCCGCACGAGCTCGATGATCTCCAGCACCTCCA
This sequence comes from uncultured Actinomycetes bacterium, assembly GCA_937888775.1. The sequence continues at coordinate 8,323 of CALAQT010000146.1, forward strand.
CGTCGGACACAGCGCGGACCTCGCGCCACGGGTCCACCCCGGCCTCCCAGCAGCCCTCGGCCTTCCACATGTTCCCGATCCCGGCCACGGTGCGCTGATCCAGCAACGCGTCGCCCACCCCACGCGTGGGGTCGTCGGCGCGCAGGCGGCGCAGGAACCGCCCGGAGTCGAACTCGGGCGCCAGGATGTCGGGCCCCAGCGCCGCCAGGCGCTGGTCAAACCAGCCGGATGACGCGGCGGCCGCCCAGCCGGATGACTCGGGCGCCGCCCGATCAGGCGAGGCCGGATGCCGAGCGGGCGGCAAGCCCGAGGGCGAGCCCGGATGGCGAGCGGGCGGCAACGCCGCGCGGCGCTCGGTCAGCAGTTCCAGCACCGGCCCGTCGAACTGCACCACGTCGCGCCCGCCACAGCGCAGCACCAGCCAGGCCCGGCGCGGCGACCGGCCCCAGCGCCCCCCACTGTCATACACCGCCCAGGCGCCGGTCATGCGCAGGTGCGAGTGGATCACCAGGTCCCCGTCGAAGGCCAAGAACAGATGCTTGCCGTGGGTCCGGATCTCACTCACCGCCCGTCCCGCCAGGCGCTCGGGCCAGCGGTCCATCCCGTGGCGGCGCTGGGGGGTGCGGATCTGATCGGGCATCCGCCCCTCCAGGACCGGGCGGATGCGCGCCGCCGCCCACGCGATCGTGTCGCCCTCGGGCATCAGTCAGCTCCACCGTTTGGAGGTTCGCGAAGCGAACCTCCAATGGAATCGCGAAGCGATTTCACGCGCTCAGCGTCAGTCGTCGCGGACCCTCTTGGAAACCGAGCTCCAGCAGGGCCGCACCCAGCGCGGAGCCTACCGCCGGCCTGCCGTCGACCTTCTCCAGGGCCACGCGCCTCATCGCGCCCTTGCGCACCTGGTCGACCAGCGCCCCCAGCGCCGGCGCCAACCGCCGATCGTCGGGCGCCACCAGCGTCTGCAAGCCGCGTCCGCCACGCTCCAGGTAGACGATCGGGTCGCCCTCGATCAGCACCACGTAGGCGCCGGCCACCCGTGCCGGGCGCCTGGCTTCCGGCGCGTCGGGCTTGGGCCACGGCAGGGCCGCGCCATAGGGCTGAGCGGGATCGACCGCGGCCAGGACCAGCGGACACTCGTCGGCTGACGCCAGCGAGCGCAGCCGCTCGACCGCGCCGGGGAGCGCGAACTGCGCGCCGCCCAATCCCTCGACGAAGTATCCGCGGCGCGCGACCCCCAGCGTCTCGAGCCGGGAGAGCTCGGAGTAGATCGCCGAGAAGCCGCCGGGCAGGCCCTCGGCCAACACCTGCTCGCGGGTGACGATCCCGTAGCGCTCCAGCAGCAGCTCGGCCGTCGCCCGCCGGCGCGCGACGGGATCGACTGACCCGCGCATCAATGAGCCCGTCAGCGACCAGCGGCCCTGGACCTGGGCCGCCGCGCCGCGCCGCCGGGAGGCAAAGCGGCCCGCGGCGCGTAACCCGGCCCGCGACCCGGCCCCCGCGCGCTGGGCGCGAGCCAGCGTCAGACGGGGCGCCCGCAACGGCGCAAACGAATCATTGGTCGCCTCGCCGGCCCAGACCAGATCCCACAGCGCCTCCTGCAGCGCCTCGGGCGCGAGCGCGACGTCGACCAGCAGATCGGTGAAAAAGCAGGCGCCGGCGGCCAGCCGTGCGCGCACAGCGTCGTGCTGGTCGCCGTCGGGCGCGGCGCCCTTCACCGGCGGGGCGCCGAGGATCTCCAGGTCGTCGCGGAAGTAGAGCGCGACGCGGCCCGAATTTCGCCCCAGCGCTCCGGCCCCGATCCACACCACCTCGCCGCCGGCGCACAGCTGATCCATCCACGAAGGCGAGTAGGCGCCGATCCGGCGCGGCAGCACGTCACGCTCCCACACCTCGGCCGGCAGCGCCAGCCCCTGCAGCGAGACCAGCGCCTCGCGCAGCCGGTCGATCCCGGCACCGCTGGCGGGGTGGCGGTCGACGCCCTGCCAGGCGGGCAGAAAGCGCGCCAGCTGGCGCTGCTCGGCCGGCTCGATCTCCTTGCGCAGCACGGCCAGCGAGGCGCGGCGCAGTCGCCGCAGGACCTCAGGGTCACACCATTCGCGCTCTGAGCCGCCGGGGCACAGCTCGCCGCGTACGAGCGTCCCGGCCCGCTCGAGCTCACCCAGCGCGGCCGAGCCGTCGATCCCGTAGCGCAGCCTGACCTCGGCGGTGGTGAACGGGCCGTGGGTGGCGCCATAGCGCGCCAGCAACCGCGACAGCGCGTCGGGCACATCCTCCAGGAACGCAGCGGGCAGGCCCCCGGGGGGCGCGGCGCCGAGCGCATCGCGGTACAGGCCCGCGTCGGTGGCGTCGATCCATCGTTCCTCGCCTTTGATGCGAATCCGGGCCGCGCGCCGCTCGCCCTGCAGGTCGGTCAGCATCCGCACCGCGTCAAGCCCGGGCAGCACGCGGTCGGACGCCTCGGCCACGGTCAGCTCGCCGACCCGGCGCAGCACGTCCAGCAGGCCCTCGCGGTTGGCCGCCCTGGTCAGCTCGGAGAGGCACTGTAGATCCTCCTCGACCGACTCCAGCGCGAGGGGATCGATCAGGTCGCGCAGCTCCTCCTGGCCGAGCAGCTCGCGCAGCAGGTCGCGGTCCAGCGACAGCGCGGCGGCGCGGCGCTCGGCGTTGGGCGTGTCGCCCTCATACATGTAGGTGGCGACGTAGTCGAACAGCAGCGAGGAGGCAAACGGCGAGGCGGTCTGAGTCTCGACCTCGACCAGCGTCAGCTCACGGCGGTGCAGCTTGGTCAGCAGCTCGACGAGCCCTGGCACATCGAGCACGTCGCGCAGGCATTCCCGATAGGTCTCCAGCACGACCGGAAACTCTCCGTACTTCTTGGCCACCTCCAGCAGCGTCTGGGACTTCAGCCGCTGCTGCCACAGCGGCGTGCGCTTGCCGGGCCGCGCGCGCGGGATCAGCAGCGCCCGCCCTGCGTTCTCCCTAAACCGCGCCCCGAACAGAGCCGAGGAGCCCAGCTCGGCCACCACCAGGTCCTCGATCTCGTCGGGCTCCAGCAATACCAATTCGGCGCCCGGGGGCTCTTCTGCGTCGGGCAGGTGGACGATGATCCCGTCGTCGGAGTAGATCGCATCCGACTCCAGGCCGAACTGATCGCGGATCCGTGCGCTCAGGGCGAGCGACCATGCGGCATGGACGCGGCCCCCGAACGGACTGAGCACGCACAAGCGCCAGTCGCCAATCTCATCCCGGAAGCGCTCCACCACGATCGTCCGGTCTGACGGGATCACGCGGGTGGCCGCCTGCTGTTCGGAGAGGAACTCGATCAGGTTCTTGGCCGCGCGGCGGTCCAGGTCGTAGTCGCGCTCCAGCACCTCGGCCGGCTGGTCCACGGCCCAGCGCGCGAACGCGCCGATCGCCTCGCCCAGCTCCTTCGGTCGCCCGATCCCGTCGCCCTTCCAGAACGGGACCGCGCCGGGCAGGCCGGGCGCCGGCGTCACCACCACGCGATCGCGCCCGATCTCCTCGATCCGCCAGGTGCTCGCCCCCAGCAGGAACGTCTGCCCCGGCCGCGCCTCGTAGACCATCTCCTCGTCGAGCTCGCCGACGCGGCGGCCGTCCGGCAGGGTGACCGAAAACAGGCCGCGGTCGGGGATCGTGCCGGCGTTGGTGACCGCCAGCTGGCGCGCCCCGGGCCGGGCGCGGATCGTTCCCGCGACGCGGTCCCACACGATGCGGGGACGCAACTCTGAGAACTCCGATGACGGATAGCGGCCGTCGAGCATGTCGAGCACGTTCTCCAACTGGGTCCGCGGCAGCTCGGCGTAGGAGTAGGTGCTCGTTACCAGCGCGTAGAGGTCGTCGACGGCAACCGGCTCCTCCTCTGGCGCGGCGGCGGCGATCGCCACGATCTGCTGGGCCAGCACGTCGAGCGCGTTGCGGGGCACCACGGTCGTCTCGATCAGCGCCTCGCGCATCCGCTGGGCGACGACCGTGCACTCCAGCAGGTCGCCGCGGAACTTGGGGAAGATGCGCCCGCGGCTGACGTCGCCGACCGAGTGCCCGGCGCGGCCGATCCGCTGCAGCCCGCGCGCCACCGACTTGGGCGACTCGACCTGGATCACCAGGTCCACCGCCCCCATGTCGATGCCCAGCTCCAGGCTCGAGGTCGCCACCAGGCAGGGCAGCTCGCCGGCCTTGAGCATCTCCTCGACGATCGTGCGCTCCTCACGGGACATCGAGCCGTGGTGTGAGCGGGCCAGCTCGGGCACCGCGGCCGAGGGCCGTGGTCCGGCCAGCTCGTTGAGGCGGAGCGCGATCCGCTCGGCGGAGCGGCGGTTGTTGACGAACATGATCGTGGACGTGTGCGCCTCGATCAGCTCCAGCAGCTCCGGGTAGATCGCGGGCCAGATCGAGCGACGGGTGGCCTCGCCGCCGGCGAGCGGGTCGAGATCAGAGACGGACCGGCCCGCGCTGCCGTCGAGCTCGACCATCGACTCGACCGGGACATGGATCTTGAGGTCAAGCTCCTTCTTGACGCCAGTGTCCACCACGTGGCAGTTTCGACGCGGCCCGACCATGAACCGTCCGACCTCCTCGAGCGGATTCTGGGTCGCCGACAGCCCGATCCGCTGGACGTCGTGGTTGGCCGCTTGGGCCAGGCGCTCGAGTGTCAGCGCCAGGTGCGCGCCGCGCTTGGTCGAGGCGACGGCGTGGATCTCGTCGACGATGCACCAGCGCGTGCCCTCAAACAGCTGCTGCGCGCGGCCGGTCAGCATCAGGTAGAGCGACTCCGGCGTGGTGATCAGGATGTCGGGCGCCTCACGGAGCATCTGCTGGCGCTCCTTCTGCGGCGTGTCGCCGGTGCGCACCGAGACCTTCAGCTCGGCGCCAATGCCTCGCAGCGGCGTGCGCAGATTGCGGTCGATGTCGTAGGACAGCGCCTTGAGCGGCGAGACGTAGACGAGGCTGATGCGGCGCTCCTTGGCGGGGGTCTGGGGCAGCTGCTCGTCGCTCGCGAGCCGATCGATAGCCCACAGGAATGCTGCCAGCGTCTTACCCGAACCGGTCGGCGCCGAGATCAGGACGTGCTCGCCGGAGGCGATCGCCGGCCATGCCTGCTCCTGGGCGGCCGTCGGCTGCGCGAAGGCGCCCTGAAACCACTCGCGCGTCCGGGGGCTGAAGGCGGAGAGGGGCACGTCATATGAGCGTAGCGGTGCCCAGGACGCATTCCGCGCCCTGAGCCATGCCGCTGGGATGGGTCGGGACGCTTGTCCGGCTCCATCCGTGCGACGTCTGGGAGGGGACCGGCTGGCCGGCCCCTCCCAGGTTGATTAGCGTCGGTTCAGTCGCCGTTGCCGGCTGGTCCGTGACAGCTGCCGGTGCCGGTGTCGCTGTAGCTTCCGGACGCGGTGTTGGGCGCGTTCGGAGCGGACTCGTAGTCCCACGCGTAGCCGTAACCGGAGAACGCCCGGCGGAAATCTCAGGCGTCCGTCCTCGGCGGTAGGTCCATGAACGCGACTTTCAGGCTGAGATTCGCCGTGTCGCGCAGCGTCGCAATCCGGCGGTCCGCCTGAACCGCCGGCTTGGGGTCGGTGAGATGAGGTTGCAGGCGTTGCGCGAGCGCGTCGAGATCGCCGACGACCACCACTAGACCCCAGAAGCGGGCGGGACCGGCGGGGGCCTGCGGGACCTCCACGAGCTCCAGGATCGCCGGACCCAGGCGTCTGAACCCCTGACGAAAACCACCCGGCGCTTGAAGGATGCGCCTGAGCGGCAGGTCGGCTTCCTGCAGGACGTACGCGGTGCGGTCGAAGTCGGGCGTGGCGATGACCACGTGGTCGAGTCCTGTCGCGCCGTTGGGGTGCACGGACGCGGGACGCGGTGGCTCGAGCTGCGACCGGGCGCCCGGCGTCGTCCGCAGTCCGTCGAGACTCGTGATGGCGGGGTCGAGTCCGGTGATCGTCCAGCCGGTGATGCCCTTGCCCTCACCGCCGAGCGTGACGCCGACCGACCCCAGGGCGATGCGGTTGCCCTCGTGCACGACGAACCCGAGCGCCCGCCAGCGTTCGGGCGGGTCGGCAATCTGGAGTCCGGCGAGCTGTGGGCGAAGCTCGTTGGCGGGGCTCATCCTCCGGCCAGCTCCCCCGCACGCGCCAGCACCTGGTCCATCATCTTCTCGGTCAGACGCCCGGTGAACGTGTTCTGCTGGGAGGGGTGAAAGCAGGCCAACAGCGTCCACGGCCCCAGCTGCACGCTGGCGCCATGACCGAAGCGCGGCCGCGGCCGGGGGATCGCCACGCCACGCTCGCGCAGTGCCCGCAGCGCCGCGTCCCAGGCGAAGCCGCCCAGACACACGAGCACGCGTGCGCACGACAGCAGCTCAAGCTCGCGCACCAGATACGGCAGGCAGTTGTCGCGCTCGGCCGGCAACGGCCGGTTGGCGGGCGGCGCGCAGCGGACCGCGGCGGTCACGTAGCAGCCCCGCAGCTTTAGACCGTCGTTTCGGGAGCGCGACTTTGGCTGATTGGCGAAACCCGCCCGCCACAGCGCGGCGAACAGCCAATCGCCTGAGCGATCGCCGGTGAAGATCCGCCCCGTTCGGTTGCCTCCGTGGGCCGCCGGCGCGAGCCCGAGCACGACCACGCTCGCCGCGGGATCGCCGAAGCCTGGCAATGGCCGCCCCCAGTACTCCTCACCCGCGAAGGATGCGCGCTTGACGTGCGCGGCCTCCTCACGCCAGGCGACGAGCCGGGGACAGCGGCGGCAGGAGACGACCTCGCGCTCGAGCGCCGCCAGCCCATCACGCTCGGACCCCGCGTTCGCGCCGCGCCCTGATTCGCTGCGCTCGCTCATCACGGCTCGGACGCCAACAGACCGGCGATCAGGCGGTCGATCACCGGCGCCAGGTCGAGCACGTCCTCGGGCTCGCCCAGTCGTAGCTGGCGTGAGACCAGCTCGACGATCGCGCCGACGATCGCGAACGCGTCGTGCGGAGAGGCAAAGCGCCTGATCAGGCCGCGCCGCGCCGCCTCGGCGTTCTCGGCGTCGAGCACGTCGGCGAACGCCTGAATGATCTGGTCGCGGCGTTGCGCCGCGCGCGGCCCCGCCCCGATGATCTCCACCAGCAGCGTCTGCGCGAACTCAGGGTGCTGGGCCAGCGAGGTCAAGAACGCGCGGGTGCCGGCCTTGGTGCGTTGCACCGCGTCGCCGGTGGGCGCGCCCTGGGCAGCGGTGGCCATCGCCCCCTGCACCACCTGTGTCGCCAGATCGAACAGCGCCACCATGCATTCCTCCTTGTTGGCGAAGTGCTCGTAGAAGGTGGCCTTGGACATCGCGGCCCGGCGGCTGATCGACTCCGAGCTCGCCCCGGCATAGCCACGTTGGGCGAACTCCAACGCGGCGGCGCGCAGCAGGCGCTCGCGTTGCAGCGGCAGGCGCACCTCCGGCGGCGGTGCATGGCGCCCCCTCGCGGCAGGTGGCGAGGGCTCCATGTTAACTCTTCAGCACGCGGCCGTAGTGACTCTCGTAGTAGTCGCGATACGCGCCCGAGCGAATCGACTCCCACCACCACTCGTTGTCCCGGTACCACCGCACCGTGCGCTCCAGCCCCTCCGCAAAGCGCGTCTGCGCCCGCCAGCCCAGGCCCTCCAGCTTGGCCGACGACAGCGAGTAGCGACGGTCGTGCCCGGGCCGGTCTGTCACGTACTCGATCAGCGAGTCGTCGGCTCCGGCCAGCTCCAGGATCCGCTTCACGACGACGAGGTTCTCGCACTCATCAGGACCACCGCAGTTGTACGCCTCGCCCGGGCTGCCGTGGGTCAATGCGTGACCGATGCCCCGTCCGAAATCGTCTACGAACAGCCAGTTGCGTACCTGATGGCCGTCGCCGTAGACGGGCAGGCGATCGCCCGCGAACGCGTTGAGGATCATCAGCGGGATCAGCTTCTCCGGATACTGGCGCGGACCGTAGTTGTTAGATCCGCGGCAGATCACGGTCTCCAGCCCGTAGGTATGGAAGTAGCTGGAGACGAGCAGGTCGGCACCGGTCTTGGTCGCGCTGTAAGGGCTGGAGGGCGCCAGCGGCGATGCCTCGGTGAACGACCCGGTCTCGATCGAGCCGTACACCTCATCGGTGGAGACCTGCAGATAGCGCAGGCCGCGTTGGCGCGCGGCCTCGAGCAGCACGTGCGTGCCCTGCATGTTGGTGACGATGAACCCCTCAGGGTCGGCGATCGAGCGATCGACGTGGGTCTCGGCGGCAAAGTTGACGATCGCCTCGGGCGGGTGGGGGCCGAGTGCTTGCGCGACCGCCGCCGGGTCCTCGATCGCCCCGTGCAGGAAGCGGATCTCGGAGCTCACATCGCGCAGGTTCTCCAGCCGCCCCGCGTAGGTGAGCTTGTCGAGCACCGTGACCTCGTCGCCGTGCTCGGCCAGGCGCAGGCGCACGAACGTCGAGCCGATGAACCCCGCGCCCCCGCAGACCAGCAGTCTCATGCCGCCGCCGTCCGCTCACCAACGGTGGTCGCTGCCGGCGTCCCAACGCCCCCGGCATTGCGAGCCGCCAGATACCGCGCCAGGCCCGCGCGCCAGCCAGGCAGAGCCGGCGCCTGAGACCCGCGTTCGCTGCGCAGCACGCTATAGGCCGGCCGCGGGGCGGGGCGGGGAAACTCGGCGGTCGTCACGGGGACGACCTCGCAGTCGAGGCCGGCGGCGGCCACGATCTCCTGTGCGAATTCAAACCACGAGCACTGCCCCCCGCCCGCGACGTGAAGGATCCCCGCCGGCGGATCAGCCGCGCCCGCGGCCAAGTCCACCAGCGCCGGGGCCAGATCGCCGGTGAACGTCGGGCAGCCTACCTGGTCTGCGACGACCGACAGTTGCTCGCGCTCGGCGGCAAGGCGCATGATCGTGGCCGGAAAGCAGGGTCCTTCGGTCCCGAACAGCCACGAGGAGCGCACGATCGTGTGACGGCCGGGCGCCGCACTCGCCACGGCACGCTCGCCCTCGAGCTTGGACGCGCCGTATACCGACTGCGGCGCGACCGGGTCTGACTCGACATAGGGCTCGGTCTTGGTCCCGTCGAAGACGTAGTCGCTGGAGACGTGGACCGTCCATGCGCCGGCGGCCGCGGCGGCACGCGCCACGTTGCCCGCCCCGGCCCCGTTGACCGCGTGGGCGGCGTCAACGGCCTCCTGCGCGTCGTCGACGTTGGTCCAGGCGGCGCAGTTGACGACCACATCGGGCCGCACTCCGCCGACCGCCGCAGCGACGGCCGCGGCTTGCGTGATGTCAAGTTCGGCGCGCGTGAGGGCGACGGTTTCGTGATCACCGGCGCGCGCCGCGGCGAGGACGTCGTGGCCAAGCATGCCGGCCGAACCCGTGATCAGGATGCGCATGGGGCGCGTAGGGTAGACGCAAACCCCGCGCCGGCGGTGCGGCGAGCCCGGTTCGAGCCTCTTTATGTGTGTAGTGTTTTTGTCAGGTGCACCCAAAGTTACGGCGCGATTTGAGTCTTGCCAGACCGCCGTGTGCGGGTCGCCGGCGCGGTTAGATTGCCGGTATCACCGGCCGATTTCGCATTCTGACGGTTCGCCAGACGGCTGCGCTCGCGGTCGCGGTGCTCAGCGTCGAATCGGTGCTCTCAGGTCTCGCGCGTACCGATCCCGGCCGCCAGCGGCTGTTCGGCCACCTGACGCCGCCGGACTTGCCGTCCGGAGCGCACGTGCTGGTGGTGCTGATCGGCCTGGCGATGTTGTCGCTGACGCCGAGGTTGTGGCGGGGTACGCGGACGGCGGTCTCGCTGGCGATCGTCGGCCTGGGCCTGCTGGCGGTGCTGAACATCGCCAAGGGCGACTATGACGAAGCGGCGGTCGAGATCTGCCTGGGCCTGCTGCTCGCGCTCGGCCGAGGCGAGTTCCCGGTCGGCTGCCGCAACCGTCCTCGGCTGACGATCGTCTGCGCCGCCATCGCTGCCTGGGGACTGACTTACTGCGCGATGCTGGTGGCGCCGCTGGTCCCCGGCTCAGCTGGGCATGCGCTCACCGCGGCCCTTCACCACTCGATCGGACACGCGCTGCACTCCTCGGCTTCCCACCGGCAGCTGAGCGCGGACTGGTCCTCGGTGCTCGAGCTGCTGATCGCGTTCGCCGGCGGTATCTCGGTGCTGGCTATCCGCTCGCTGCTGAGTCCCGCCGGCGGCGGCAACGGTCACGCCGAGCATGAGTATCGCGCCGCCCGCGCGATCGTCGAGCAGTACGGCCAGGACTCGCTGTCGCCGTTCGTCGTGCGCCCTGACAAGGCGCTGCATTTCGCGGCCGGGGGTGTGCTGTCCTACCGGATGATCGGCGACATCGCGATCGTCTCCAGCGACCCGGTGGCTCCCGCCGGCGCAGCCCCGGAGGTGCTGTCGAGCTTCCTCAGCCTGGCCCGCAAGCGCGGCTGGCAAACCGCGCTGTGGGGGGTCTCGGCCCGCCACCTCCAGGCTTACCGGGCGCAGGGACTGCGGACACTATGCGTGGGCGAAGAGGCGTTCGTCGATCCGCGGCGGTTCACGCTGGAGGGCCGCTCGGTTCGCAAGCTGAGGCAATCGGTTCACCGCGTCGAGCGTCGCGGCTGGGAGATAGTCGTGCGAGAGGGCCGCGAGCTCGACGCCGCCCTGGAAACCGAGATCGACGCCTTGGAGGAGGCATGGCGAGCGCGCCAGCCACGGCTGCTGGGCTTTGCGATGGGGATGGGTTCCTTTGACCCAGAGGTCCGGCCCGATGACCAGTACGTGCTGGCGCGCTCGCCCGAGGGCGAGCTGGCCGCGGTGATGCGCTTCGTCGCGCACTGCGGGAACCTGTCGCTGGACACGATGCGACGCGTCGGCGAGACGCCGAACGGACTCAACGAGGCGCTGGTGTGTCGCGCGCTGGAACTGGCGCGCGAGCGAGGGGTGCGGGAGGTCAGCCTCAACTACGCTGGCCTCGCCCACCTGGTTCGCGGCCTGCCGAGCCACCACCGCGTCCGCAGGTTCATGACGAGCCTGGTCATGACGACGCTGCGCCGACGCTTTCAGATGGAGCGGCTGGTGCGCTTCAACGAGAAGTTCTCGCCCGAGTGGCGCCCCCGCTATCTCGTCTATGAGTCCCGTGGCAGTCTGCCGCGCACGGTGACCCGCGTGCTGCAAGCCGAGGGCTATATCCCCCAGCGGCGCAAGCTCAGGCTGACACCAGGCTGGCGGACCCTGCCGCGGGTCGCCCCCCGCCCGCCGCAGGCCAAGCGCGCGGGCTAGTGGCTGCCACCGCAGGCAAGGTGCAGATCCGGCGGTTTGGCTATCACCGGCCCTTCGTGGCGCTGCTCGCGCTGGCCTGGTTGCTGACCGGGCTGCTGGGCGGCTACAGCTACTGGGAGTCCTACTACCAGCACCGCGGATTCCAGACCGTGGCGATGGTGCCCCACTCGCACCAGGGCCGGCTCCGCGACGTCCCCTTCTACTCGCCGGCGTTGCATCGCCAGGCCGACTACTACGTCTTCCTCCCGCCCGGTTATGACCCGACGCATCGTCGCTACCCGGTGTACTACCTGCTACACGGCAGCCCGGGGCGGCCACAGGTCTACATCGCGATCGCCAACATCAACATCCGCCTGGACAACCTGATCGCCGAGCACCGGATCAGACCGATGATCCTCGTGTTCCCTGATGGGCGGATCGGCGGGAGCACGTACTCCGACTCGGAATGGGCCAACACCCCCGCCGGCAACTACGAGAGCTACGTGCTCGAGGTCGTGCGCCAGGTCGACCAGCATTTCGCGGCGCTGCCCAAGCGCCAGGATCGGGTGATCGCCGGCTTCTCGGCCGGAGCCTACGGCGCCACCAACATCGCGCTGCACAACCTGTCGGTATTCGGGAACCTGCAGTCCTGGTCGGGCTACTACAGCGAGACCCGTTCGGGCGTCTTTTCGCCGTGGCGATCGCGCCGCTGTCCCTGGTTCAGGCATTCGCGGCCGGCGGACTGGCCCTATCGGTGCCGCTGTCAGCTGGGGTGTTCGGTCATCGGATCTCCCGGTCGCAGCTGGTCGCCGTGCTACTGATCGCCGGCTCGCTGGCAATGCTCCCGATCGCGTTCTCCTCCGCCCGGGACAGTCTGCATCCCGGCTTCATGGTGCAAGCCGCCGTGATCGCACTGGCGTTCGCGCTCGCGCTCGGCGACGCTCGATCCGCGGCGCTGAAGGCGGCCGCCGCAGGGATCAGCTACGGCGTAGCCGACGCCGCGATCAAGGCCGTGTCGATCGGCTGGCGCGCTCACGGCGGCGGCGCCATCCTCTCGGGGTGGACCGCGCTTGCGATAGTGGCGACGTTCGGCGGCTTCCTCGCCTTCCAGGCCGCCCTACGCGGCGATGGCGCGATCGCGGCGATCTCGCTGATGAACGCACTGGCCGCGCTCGTGGCGCTCGGCTGTGGTGTGCTGGCGTTCGGAGAATCGCTAGGAAGCAGCCCGGCGGCCGTCGTCGCGCACCTGGTCGCGATCGCGGTGCTGCTCGGATGCGTCCCCGTACTGGCGGTCGCCCAGACGCAGATTGCGCAGGCCGGCGAGGCGCGAGCCAATCCCCTGACCCCGGGACGCCCGAGCCTGGCGGTGGGCCCGCGGACGGGCCCATAGCGCACTGCCCGCCGCGAACAGCGCGCCCTCCAGCCAGGGTCCGAGGCCGGGGGTCCGATCGCTTAGTACGCTGCTGAAGGACAGGTTGCGCGCCAGGGCGTAGGAGGCCTGGGAGGCGAACAGCAGCACGATCAGCCCCAGCACGCCCACCAGCAGGGCGCGCCGCAGCGGGCTCACGCGCACCAGCGCCAGTCCGGCGGCGACACCCGCCGGCAGCCACGCGATCACCACGCGCAGCAGCGGCTGGCCGTCAAAGCCCGCCAATTGCAGCAGCGGAAGCGAGTCCCCGACCCGAGGCCCGACGGCGAACCAACCCAGGCCGCGCAGGGCGTAGAGCCATCCGGCGCCGGCCAGCAGACCCGCCAGTGAGGCCAGGATCACTGTGCATGTGGATGTCATCGCGCGCGCCGCGCGCGATACACCGAACCTTTCGGCGGTCACCGACATACACGCGAGCATAGGCACTGCGGATGAGGTTCTCGTTAGGGCTCGCCAGCCCTGAGTCCGCGAGGGAATCGGGATGGTGGCGCAAGCTGACAGCGGCCTTACACCACGCTGTAAGAATCTCCCGGCATGGGTAACGGGTCACGGGACGCCAGTCGGCCACGTTCGCCTCGCCGTGCCGCTCGGCGCCGATCTGTGCGCCGGCGCCGCGCGCTGGTCGGCGTGGTCGTAGCCGCGGTGGCGAGCGTCGCGTTCGCCTCGGGCGCTGCCGTCGTGGTGGCCAGCAAGCCCGCCCGGCCGGCGTCTGCCTCGTCCGCCCAGACCGTTTCGATCACGTGCCGCTCGCCGTCTCTGGGCGGGACGCTGCCGGCGATCGTCTACCTCCCCCCCGGTTATCACAACCCGTCGCGCCGCTACCGGGTGATCTACTTCCTCCACGGCCTCCCCGCCGACCCGAGCTCCTACACGCAGAACGCGTTCGTCGCCCAGGAGTTGGCCGGCAGTGGCCGACGGGCGATCGTGGTCGCACCTCAGGGAGCGCGGAATGACAACAGCGACCGGGAATACCTCGACTGGGGGCCCACCGAAAACTGGCCGCAGGCGATCGTGCACGACCTCACCCGCTGCATCGATGCGCGCTACCGCACGATCGCAAACCGCTCGGGCCGGGCCCTGATCGGCCTCTCCGCCGGCGGCTACGGCGCCTTCAACATCGGCCTGCGCAACCTCTCCACCTTCGCCGCCGTCGAGTCCTGGAGCGGCTACTTCGCGGCCACCGACCCAAGCGGCGACCACGTGCTCGACCTCGGTTCGGATGTCGCCAACGCGAACGCTGAGGTGCCGGATGGACACGACCTCAAGGCCGAGCTGGCCAAGTCGCCGTCCTTGCTGGCGTTCTACGTCGGCAACCAGGACTCACGTTTTCTGACGATGAACAAGGTGTTCGATCAGGAGCTCACCCAGAGCCAGATCCAGCACCTGTTCAGGATCTATCCCGGGGGGCACTCGGGCACCCTGTGGCGAACCGAGGCGCCGTCGTGGCTCGGCTACGCGCTCAACTATCTGAGCCGGTCGGCCTAGTGCTTCCGCCATAAGTACGGTCCGACCGAGAGTGGTTCCTGGCGGATGCCTGGGGCGCGTCAGCGGGCGTCGATCGTGACGCCGAGCCCGCGCAGGCGGATCTTGCCGGCGTCCGGGTAGTACACGCTGTCGCCCGCCACCCGCGTGCCGTAGACGAGATACTCCAGGCTCGCGTCCCACGGCCGGATCGCGTGGCACACGCCGGTGGCCGGCGGTCGCGCGATGACGCCCCCAGCGCGCAACGGATGCTCGAGGCCGCCGAGCGTGAGCGTGCCGTTCCCCGCCAACACGAAGAACAGCTCCTCCTCCAGCGCGTGGCAGTGAGCCGGCGCCCCGGCCGCGCCAGCCGGCAGGGTGACGTGGTTGAGCCCGGCCGCCACCGAGCCCGCCGCCTGGCCCAACGCTCTGACCTGCGCTCCGGGGAATGGTCGCGGCGCAACGTCGGCGAGCGCGACCACGTTGGACGGCCGGCTCGTGGCCTGGGGCCGGGTCAGGGCACCCGCCCGGGCCTCGGCCTCGAACGGGTGCGGCGCGTCCAGCGGCACCCAGCGCGGCCCGCACCACATGACCTCGGCGCGCGGCAGCCAGGTAATGCTGGTGTCGCTGCCGTTGCCGAACGCCAGCAGCTCGAGCCCGTGCTCGCCGGCCAGGAAGGTGTGCGCGTCCTCTCGCGGGCGATGCACGACCACGTCGCCGGCGCCGACCGCACAGGCACGTTCGCCCTGCCAGCTGAGGCCGTCTCCCGCCAGGATGAAGAAGATCTCCTCCTCGTCGCCATGGACGTGGACGGGCATCTGGCGCGCGCCGGCTGGCACCGAGTACAGGCTGGAACCGATTCGCGCCGCGCCCGCCGCCGCGGCGAGCCGTTGGCGCGTGAACGCCAGCTCACCGGCGCCGACGCTATGCGGCTCTATCTCGTCACGGTTGATCTGTGGTCGCGGCGCCGACATATGGCCCGAAGGCTACGACTCGGTCCGGCGACTACTCCACTTGGCCCACCAGCCCACCCTGCGGTTGTCCGAGTGCACGTAGCGGTGCAGGCCACGAACAGGTACACCTAGGGGTGCCATGACCGATGTGATCCAGACGCCGCCGATCGATCACTACGAGATCCCCTCCGGATGCCGCGACGAACTGGTCGACGCCGACGGCATGCCCCATCCTCACGCGGCCTCGCTGATGGCGACGCTGCAGCGGCTCGGACCGCAGGCGCTCAAGGCGGCCGGCGACCGTCGCGACACGATCTTCATGCAGCAGGGGATCACCTTCGAGGTCGCCGGCACCGATGGCGAGCAACGCGATCGCGCCTGGCCGCTGGATCTGGTGCCCCGCGTCCTGACCGCGGCCGAGTGGACGACGATCAAGCGCGGGCTGGCGCAGCGCATCCGGGCGCTGAACGCGTTCGTCGACGACGTGTACCACGCGCATGAGATCGTCCGCGCGGGGATCGTGCCGTGGTCACTGATCGTCAGCCGCCCCAGCTTCGCCCGGCCGGTGCACGGCGTCCGGGCGCCCGGCGGCGTCTATTGCCACGTTTGCGGCTGCGATCTCGTTCGCGGTGGGGACGGTCGCTGGCGCGTGCTGGAGGACAATGTTCGGACCCCTTCGGGCATCTCCTACGTGCTGGAGAACCGCGTCGCGATGACGCGCCTGATGCCCGAGCTGTTCGCCGGGCATCGCATCCGCGCGGTCGACCATTACCCATCGCTGCTGCTCGACGCGCTGCAGGCGGTGGCCCCCGCCGCCGAGAGCCGTCCGACCGTCGTCCTGTGGACGCCGGGACCGCTGAACGCGGCCTACTTCGAGCATGCGTTCCTGGCGCGCCAGATGGGCGTCGAGCTGGTCGAGCCCGGCGACCTGGTGGTGCGCGACGCGGTCTGTTACATGCGCACCACCGCCGGCCTGCAACGCGTGCACACGATCTACCGGCGCCTGGACGACGACTTCATCGACCCGCTGGAGTTCAGGCCCGATTCGCTGCTCGGCGTGCCGGGGCTGGTGCGCGCGTATCGCGCCGGCACGGTGGCGATCGCCAACGCGATCGGCACCGGAGTGGCCGACGACAAGGCGGTCTATCACTACGTGCCGGAGATGATTCGCTTCTATCTGCAGGAGGAGCCGATCCTCGACAACGTGCCGACCTATCTGCTGAGCGACGAGCGTTCGCGCAAGCACGTGCTGGCACGGCTGAGCGAGCTGGTCGTCAAGCCGACGTCGGAGTCCGGTGGTAAGGGGGTCTTCATCGGACCTCAGGCGAGCGCCGCCGAGCTCGAGCTGCAGACGCGCCTGATCCAGGATCAGCCGGAGCTGTTCATCGCCCAGGAGCTGGTGCATCTGTCCACCGCGCCGACGGAGGTCGGCGACGGCCGCCTGGCCCCGCGGCATGTCGACCTGCGCCCGTTCGCGGTGTTCGGCGATGAGATCCGGATCGTTCCCGGCGGGCTGACGCGCGTGGCGCTACGTGAGGGATCGATGATCGTCAACTCCTCACAGGGCGGCGGATCGAAGGACACCTGGGTGCTGGACGACGGCGGCCCGGGTGACCTGGCGCCCGGCACGCTGCCCTCGCACCGGCCGCCACGGCTTCCCGACGTCCGCTACGGGGGCTGGCACAACCAGGCCCAGCAGCAGCAGCAGCAGCAGGCTCGGCGTCGGCCCGGCGGCGGCGGCGGCGGCGGCGGCGGCGGAGCACCCTAGGTGCTCGCCCGGATCGCGCAGGAGCTGTTCTGGCTCGGCCGAGACCTGACCCGGGCCGAGCACACCGCGCGGATCCTCGACGGGGCTTTTCACGCGGACGTCGCCGGGATGCCGGGCGATCGCGGGATCGCGCTGAGCTGGGAGGGTGTGCTGGCGAGCATCGGCGCCAAGCCGCCCGCACCCGGCGAGGAGGAAGCGGCCGTCCCCGATCCGCGGCCGCTGGGGCGCGCCGAGGTCGCCGAGCTGCTGACGCTCGACACCGACAGCCCGGCGTCGGTCGTCTCGTGCGTGGCCCGGGCTCGCGAGCGGGGCCGCACGCTGCGCGACGTGATCTCGACCGAGATGTGGGAGGCGCTGAACTCGTTCTATCTGCTGCTCGGCCGCTATGACCTGCCGGCCGCGCTGCAGACCGGGCCCTACTCGGTCTATCAGGAGGTCAAGGAGCGCTGCGCGCTGTTCTGGGGCCTGGTCGCCCGGACGATGCTGCGCGACGAAGGCCGCGCGTTCCTCGAAGCGGGAGGACGGATCGAGGAGGCCGACATGGTGTTGCGGATGTTGCGCGTGGCCGTGCCCAGCGGCTCGCTGGAGGGACACGAGGGCGAAGCGCTGGCGCTGCTGCATGCGGTGGGCGGCTTTCAGGCCTACCGGCGCGCGATTCGCCACGCTCCGACGGTCGGACCGGTGCTCGGCTTCCTCCTGTTCGAGAGCGCGTATCCGGGGTCCGTGGCGTCGTCGATCGGCGGGCTCAGCGAGGCGCTCTCGGCCGCTGACGCCTCCCCGCGCGCATCACCGCCCGTGCTGCGGCTGGGACGCCTGATCGCCGACCTGGAGCTCCAACGCCGTGCTCCCGACGCAGCGGGGCCGTTGGACGAGACGCTCGAGCGAATTCAAGAGGAGCTCGAACTGGTCGATCGGGATATCGACGCCCGCTACTTCGAGATTGCGGCCCTTGGGGCCGTACATCTGTAGGTGGCGCCATGATGAGTCCCGAGATGAACTTCGCGATTCGCTACCTGACGAAGTACGACTACGACCACGAGGTCGCGGACAACCTCAACGCGCTGCGGGTCAAGCCGGCCGGAAACGGTCGTCAGCGCTGTGACGAGTTCAGCGTCCGGTTGATGCCCGAGGTGCGGCTGCACCGCCACGCCGACTACTTCGGCACCGAGGTGGTGGAGTTCGAGGTCTCACGTCCCCACAAGCACCTGACGATCGACGTGCGCGCACGGGTGAGCACCAAGACCCCGTCCGAACCGCCGCGCGCGACCTGGGACGCGCTGCGCGAGCCCGCCTACCACGAGGCCGGCGGCGAGTTCCTGCTGCAGACCGACGACGCCTCCGGGCATCCCGCGCTCCAGGAGCTGCTCGCCACAACGCGCGCCGCGTCGACGCCGCTGGCCACGGTGCTGCTGGTGTCCGAGCTGATCCCCGATCGCTTCGCTTACCGCCAGGGGGCAACCTACGTGGACTCCAAGATCGTAGACCTGCTCGAGGCCGGCGGGGGCGTCTGCCAGGACTTCGTGCATCTGGGACTGTGTCTGCTGCGCTATCACGGGATCGCCGCACGCTACGTGTCCGGCTACCTGTTCGTCTCCGGTTCCGGCCGCAGCCAGGAGTCGGTCGAGGTCGACACGCACGCGTGGCTGGAGGCGCTGCTGCCGGTTCCCGACGGCGGCGAGCCCGTGTGGGTCGGCGCTGACCCCACCAACCGGGTGCTGGCAGGCGAGAACCACGTAAAGATCGGTCACGGACGCCACTACCCTGACGTGCCGCCGATCAAGGGCGTTTACCGCGGGGTGGCCAACGCCGCGCTCGACGCCAGCGTGACGATGACCAGGCTCGAGCGCCCGGACCCGGCCTCGATCGCCCGCTCTTAGCGCCAGCCCTGAGTCGTCGCGTCGGCGCCTGTCACCAGCCTCACGCCGCGGTCAGGGCCCACGACTGAATTCAGTCGGTCCAGAAGTCCTTGACCATCTCGCCGTCGCCGCCTTCGGGACGATCAGCGCCGATAGCGATCAGCTCCAGCCCATCAGGGCCACCCTCGAACGCGCGGACCACGCCCGGGGCCACTCTCACCACGTCCCAGCGCCGCAGCTCAACGATGTCGTCGTCCAGGCGCATCCGGCCGGAGCCCGCGGCGACCACGTAGGCCTCCTCCTGCTCTCGATGACGGTGGCCGTACGGAGCCTTGAAGCCGGGGCCGTAGCGGAAATAGCTGACCCCCAGGTGCTCCGATTGCATGTGGTTACGGGCAAAGCGGGCCTCGAGGTCGGGGCCGCGGTCGGCCGCCGAGTCCTCGACTTCCATCAAGTTCTTGATCGTGTAGCCGGGCATGGGGGCAGTCTATGCCGATCTTACCTCCCGGCCCTATCTACGCCACCGCCGCGGTGGTAGCGTCGCGCCATGGGAGAACGAACGAAATACACACCCGGGACTTTCAGCTGGACCGACCTGACCACCCCCGATCAAGACGCCGCCAAGCGCTTCTATGGTGAGTTGTTCGGCTGGGAGCTGATCGACAACCCGGTCGGCGACGGGGTCGTCTACACGACGGCACAGATCGGCGGTAAGGACGTCGCAGCGATCTCGCCGCAGCCCCAGCAACAGCGTGACGCGGGCGCACCACCGGCGTGGAACAGCTACATCACCGTGGAGAACGCCGACCAGTCCCTGGCGCGCGCCAAACAGCTCGGGGGCACGGTCCATGCGCCGGCGTTCGACGTCATGACCGTCGGCCGGATGGGCGTGATCCAGGATCCCCATGGCGCGTACTTCCTCGTCTGGGAGCCCAGGGAGCACATCGGCGCCTCGCTGGTCAACGCGCCCGGAGCGATCTCCTGGAACGAGCTCGCCTCGCCGGATCCCCAGGCCTCGGCCGCCTTCTATGGCGGACTGTTCGGGTGGCAGACGACGGCGATGGAGGGGATGGACTTCCCCTACCTGGTGATCCAGAACGCCGATGGTCACAGCAACGGCGGGATTGCTCCAGTGATGCCCCCGGTACCCCGCCGTACTGGCTCGTGTACTTCGGCTCGGACGACGTCGACGCCGATCTGGCCAAGATCTCCGAGCTCGGCGGGAAGGCGCTGGTCGGGCCGATGGACATCGGCATGGGCAAGATCGCGGTTGCTCAGGATCCGCAGGGCGCGGTGTTCGCGCTCTTCTCCGGGGATTTCGACGACTGACCGCCGGCGGCGACCGACGGCAGCCCAAGCGCCCCCGCCATAATCGGGTCGTGCGATCACGCGGAACCGCGACGCTCGCGCTGCTCATGCTGCTGGCGCTGCTGAGCGTGGGCTGCGGTCAACAGGGCGCCTCAACGCCGGCTCCAAGCCCGCTTCTCAGCACCGCGCACAACACCGGGGCGGGCTCAGCGCGGAGCACCGGGGGGAGCGCAGCGCAGAACGCCGGAGCCGTGCCTCGCGCCCACCCGCAGGCGATCGACCCGGTGGCCGGGGCCGCCAACCCGCCGGGCGCCGCCTCATCGGTCCCGTCCGAGGTGAGCGTTGGTCCCTCCGGCACCGGCTCGGATGGCCCGCTCGCCCGGCCGGTGTCCGAGACCCAGGTTCGCCAGGAGCTAGCCCAGAGTGGCATGTCAGCCAGTCCAAACCAGGCGACGTTGACGCCGAACGGGCTGGCGGTGGCGCCGATCGATGCGCCGACGGCGGTTCAGGAGGTGATCGCCGCGGGCAACGAGATCGCCCGCCTCCCGTATCGGTACGGCGGAGGCCACGTGACCTACGAGGACACCGCGTATGACTGCTCGGGCTCGATCAGCTTTGTGTTCGAAGCCGCCCACCTGCTGAGCGGCTCTGTCGTGTCAGGCCAGCTCAAGAATTGGGGGCAGTCCGGCCCCGGCAAGTGGATCACCGTGTTCGCCAACGCCGGGCACACGTTCATGTACGTGGCCGGGCTGCGGTTCGACACGGTCGCGCTGGCCGAGACCGGATCGCGCTGGTCAGACCGTTCCGCCGACGAGCCGGACCTGAGCACGTTCGCCGTCCGCCATCCGCCCGGGCTGTAGGCGCTACCCGTCCGCCATCCTCCCGCGCGTCCGCCACCCGCCCGCGCGTCCGCCACCCGCCCGCGCGTCCGCCATCCTCCCGCGCGTCCGCCATCCTCCCGCGCGGCCGCCACCCGCCCGTGCGTCCGCCACCCGCCCGGGCTGTGGGCGCTAGCCGGGCGCCGGGGTCTGCTCGGCCCTGAAGTCCAGCAGCAGGTCGGTGAAGCGCGCCGCTGCCTCCACCTGGGGGCAGTGCCCGATCCCCGGCAGCAGCTCCAGCCGCGAACCGGGCACCGCGTCGAGCACCCGTTTGGCGCCGCGCCAGAAGACGATCCGGTCTCGATCGCCCCAGACCAGCAGCACGGGCACCGAGATCTGCTCCAGGCGGTAGGGCTGGCGGAGCTCGGGGGACCAGGCGATGCGCCGTATCCAGGTAGTGCGCGACGCGGGCACGGCGACGGTGATGCCAGGTGAAGGCGGAGATCACAGCGGGCTCGACCGAGCCCGGCGAGTGAAACGCCAGTTGCCGGTAGAGCCGGGCCACCGCGGCACGGAGCACGACGGCGGGCACCGGCGTCGGCAGCGCCAGCAGCGAGCGCAGCAGGGGATCGCGCTGGACCAGATGCAGCAGACGGCTCATCTCCAGCCCGGCCGGCGCGGCGCCCAGCACGCCGGCCAGCCGGTCGCCGTGGCGTTCGGCCAAGCGCAGCGCGATGCAGCCACCCAGCGAATTACCCACGGCGAGGACGGCCTGGCGCGGCCGGCCGGCCGGCCGCGTAGCGCATCGCCGCCAGCGTGAACTCGTCAAGCTGGGGCAGGATGGGGTCGGCTCCGAGGCGATCGGCGGCGCCGAAGCCGGGCAGGTCGACTGCCAGCGCGCGCTGCCCCCGCCGCGCCAGCAGAGCCAGCGTCTGACGCCAGGTGTCGGCGCTGTCGGCGTATCCGTGCAACAGCAGGATCGGCACTCCCCGGCCCTCCAGCTCCAACACCCGGGTCTGATAGCCCGCCAGCGTCAGCCGGTGCTCGAACAACGGCTGGATCATGCTCTTGCGGGGGCCGCGCCCCGCAATCGGCGCAGCGGCGGTCACGCTCGCCCGTAGACCGGGATCGCGGCGCCACTGATCGGCGCGGAGTCACCGGACAACAGATGCGAGATCACGCCCGCGATCTCGCTGGGCTTGACCCAACGTTCACGATCCGCCTTGGGCATTGAGCTGCGGTTGGCGGGGGTGTCGATCACGCTGGGCAGGATCACATTACAGCGCACGCCGTCGTCGCGGTACTCGACCGCGACGGCCTTGGCGAACGCAATCACGGCGGCCTTTGATGCCGCGTACCCGGCAGCGCCTGAGAACGGCTCCAGCGCCGCCCGCGTACTCACGCACACGATCGACCCTCCCCCGGCCTTCATCATCGGCACCAGTGCGGCCTGCGTGACCAGATAGGTCGGACGGAGGTTGAGCCTGAACTGGCGCTCGAATTCGTCGACCCCCGTCTCGTGGATCCGAGCTCCAGCGGCGAAGCCGCCGACGAGGTTGACCGTCCCGCCCAGCGGCGGGGCGCCGTCAGCGATCGCGGCCGCGATCACCGCTTGTACGGCGTCGGGATCGAACAGATCGGCCTGCACCAGCTCCAAACCGTCGCGGGGCGCGACTCGTTTGAGCTCCTGCTCGGCGACCCACGGGACGACCACGCGCCAGCCGTCGTCGAGCAGACGCGCGACAACCGCGGAACCAAGCCCGCCGGTACCTCCGGTGACGATTGCGCTGCGTTTCATCTATCTGCTGTCCGCACCCCACTTTATCTTCGCTACGCGATGAAAGTCCGGCAATTTGCAGAAGGATGCGATGTCGCCCAAGCGCTGCTGGTTCGCGACGTGCAGCGACATCGGCGCCGCGACGGGCGTGAGTTCCTGCGCCTGACCGTGGGCGATCGGACCGGCAGCGTGGCCGCGATCGTATCCGATCGCGTCGAGGAAGCCCACGAGCTTTGCCGCCCCGGCCGCGTGGTCCACCTCAGCGCCAGCTACTCCGTGCACGTCCGCTTCGGTCCTGAGTTGGTGGTCAGGAGCATCCGCACCGCCGACGCGCACGAATACGTCCGTGATGACCTGATCGACGGGCCGATACGCAACGCCGAGCAGATGGAGTGCGATCTGCGGGAGCTGATCGCCACCGTCCAGGAACGCCACCTGCGGCGACTGCTGGAGCTCGTGTTCGGCGAGAGCTCACCGACGTGGCTGCGCTACCGGGACGCGCCGGCCGCCAAGCGCTATCACCAGGCCTACCGCCACGGACTGCTGGAGCACAGCCTGACCGTCGCCCAGGCCGTCGGCGCGATCTCGGCCACCTTCCCTGGGATCGACCGCGACGTAGCAGTCACCGGCGCGCTGCTGCACGACATCGGCAAGCTCGAGGCCTACGAGCTGAACGACGATGCGATCTCGATGTCCGATCCCGGGCGACTGTACGGCGAGATTCCGCTCGGCTACTACCGCGTGCGGCGCGAGATCGAGCAGCTGGACGGGTTCCCGCCCGGGCTTGAGCAGGCGCTCCTGCACATCATCCTCAGTCATCACGGCTCGCTCGAGCACGGCAGCCCGGTGATCCCGTGTACGCGCGAAGCGACGCTAGTGCACATGATTGACAACCTCGGTGGGCGACTGGGCAGCTTCGACCGGCTTGAGAGGGAGCTCCCATCCGGAGCGCAGTGGTCGCCCTATGACAAGGGGATCGGCGGCGGCGCCTACTTCGCCACCGCACCCCTGCAGGAGCGCCGGGCCGCGTAGGGGCAGAGTTGACGCTGAGGTTCGGATCTTCTGATCCGAGGTGTAACAGTTTCGCCACGCGACCGGCAAATATGCGCAAATAGCGCACGTCCACATCCGGACCCAAGGCGTGCGATATCGGTCCGCGTCTACAGTTGGTCGTGGATGGCCAAGGACACCGAGAAGCTCATCCGCCAGCTGTCACTGATCTCCTACCTGATGGCCGAGCGCCGTCCGGTGACCGCACCGGAGATCCGGCGCGACGTGGAGGGCTATAGCGTGATGAACGAGGACGCGTTTGCGCGGCGCTTCTACGCTGACCGCTCCGAGCTCGAGGCGTTGGGGATCGTGCTCTCGATCGAGAAGCCGGTCGACGGGCTGGTCGAGCAGGAGAACTATTCGCTGCCGCCGGAGAACTTCCACCTGCCGCCGATCGAGTTCTCAGACCAGGAGCTGGCCGCGCTGCGCACCGCGCTGCAGTTGCTCGACGGCGAGTTCGCCTACGCCGAGCCACTGCGCCTGGCTCTCCAGCAGATCTCCTGGGGGCGCCCGAGTCCGCTCAACGCCCCGGAGCAGAACACGGTCGCTCTCGGGATCACCGGATCGGCCGGAGGGCACGATGTCTCACAGCGTCTGGCCAAGATCGAGACCGCGATCTTCCGCCGCAAGACGATCGTATTCGACTACTACACGATGCAGCGCGACGAGGTCGGCGCGCGCCGCGTGGATCCCTACCAGCTGCTGTTCCAGGGCGGCCAGTTCTACGTGGTCGGGCGCTCGCACGAACGGGGCGCGATCCGGGTCTTCCGGCTCTCCCGGATCCGGGGCAAGGTTGGTTACGCGACCAAGGCCGAGCACGACTTCCAGCGCCCGGCGAATTTCGATCCGCGGGCCTATGCCAACCGCATCGACTGGCAGTTCGGGGAGCCGGTGGACACCGCCGAAGTCTGGATCGGCCATCGGATCGCCTGGCAGATCGAGCGCCACTTTGGACGCTACGGCCAGATGCGCGCGGTCGGAGCTGAGGGCGACCGGATCTTCTCGACCCCCTACGCCAACCAGCGCCAGCTGATCGCCTGGGTCCTAGGGCTCGGCGAGCACGCGCGGGTCGCCGGACCGCAGGAGCTGCTGGACGAGTTGCGTGAGCGCGTCGGGCTGCTGATCGAGCGGCACACCGGCGAGCCGCAGACCCTGGATCAGTCCGAACCGCCGAGCGCCGGCGCCGAAGGCGCGGGTGCCTCGGTACGCGACCGCTACGTTGACGCTGTCGAGGTCGAGGAGGGCAACGGGCACCGCCCGGAGGCCGCGATCCGACCGGAGCGGTTCGCGCGGCTGGTCACACTCGCCAGCATCCTGATCGACGCCGGCCGCGCCGGACGACCGCTTGATGCCGACGGCCTGTGCAAGGCGCTCAACGTTTCAGATCAGGAACTGCGCGAGGACATCTCGGTGCTCAACGTGGTCAACTTCGGCGCCGGGACCTACGTGCTGTACGCGGAGATCGGCCCGGACGGGACGATCGAGGTCGATCCGGAGCCCTACGGCGACTCGTTCGCCCGGCCGGCGCGGCTGCTGCCGGTCGAGGCCAAGGCGCTGGTGGCGGCAATCGATCTGATCGGCGAGCACATCCCCGAGGGGTCGCTCACCTCGGTGCGCCAGAAGGTCGTCACGGCACTCGGAGAGGATCCGGTCCACGGCGGCCTGCAGGTGGCAACGCCCGGAGGCGACGATGCCGAGATCGCCGCAGTGGTCTCCCGCGCGATCTCAGGCCGGCGGCTGCTCTCGTTCGAGTACTACAAGGAGAACGAGGATGAGTTCACCAGCCGGCTGGTGGAGCCCTACGCGCTGATCAACGGACGCGAGGGGTGGTACGTGGCGAGCTTTGACCCGACGCGGGAGAGCGTGCGCCACTTTCGGCTCGATCGGATCAAGTCCGCGACCGTCACCGAGGAGCGCTTCGAACCGCGCCCGGACGTCGACCCGGCGGCTGATGTGGATGGCTGGCCCAGGACCGGCGAGGTACCGGCGTCGCGGCGCGCCCAGGTCTGGGTCTCCCCGGAGCGTGCGCGCTGGGCCCGGGAGGAACGCACCGTGATCGGCGAGCTTGCCGACGGATCGGTGATCGTCGATCTGGGGTTCGCGGGCGTCGACTGGCTCGTACGCGAGGTTCTCAAGGAGGCCGGCGACGCCGTGGTCCTGGCTCCCGCCGACGCGCGCGTCGCGGTCCGAGAGGCCGCCGAGGCGATCGGCGCCGGGGCGCAGCTCGTCTTCCGCTAGTCACGAGCCCAGAGCCGCCGCTTTGAGCCGTCGCGATCAGATCAGGATGACCCCGCCGGAGGCAGCGGCGTTCCTGGAACAGCAGCGCGTCGTGATTTGCGCCACGAACGGCCCGCGCGGCTGGCCACACCTAATGCCACTCTGGTACGTGGTCCGCGACGGTGAGATCTGGGCCTGGACTTACGCCAAGTCCCAGAAGGTGCGAAACCTCAAACGCGATCCGCGCGCGACGCTCCAGGTGGAATCCGGCGAGCTCTACCAGGAGCTGCGGGGCGTGATGATCGAAGCCCGGGCCCATGTCCATCGTGACCCTGAGCTCGTGGCGGCGCTCGGGGCCGAGCTGCTGACCCGCTATGGAGGCGGACCGGACGGAGGGGGGGATGGGGACGGGTTCACGGAGGCCGTGCGCGCTCAGGCGGCCAAGCGCGTCGCACTCCAGTTCGTCGCCGGACGGACCACGAGCTGGGATCACGGCAAGCTCGGCGGCACTTACTAAGTGGTCTCCGCCGTATTTGCGGTGGCGACCACTAAGTGCTCCCCACCACCAGGGCACGCCCGGACCCGCGCCCAAGTACTCTCGCCGTCATGCAAGCGCTCAAGGGGCTGATCCTGTCCGGTGGCAAAGGCACGCGCCTGCGCCCGATCACGCACACCAGCGCCAAGCAGCTGGTGCCGGTGGCCAACAAGCCGGTGCTGTTCTATGGCATCGAAGCGATGGCCGCGGCCGGGATCGACCAGGTCGGGATCATCATCGCGCCGGAGACCGGAGCCGAGATCCGCACCGCCGCCGGCGACGGCTCGCGGTTTGGGGTCAAGCTGACCTACATCGTGCAGGACGAGCCGCTCGGGCTGGCCCACGCGGTGCTGACCGCCGAGCCCTTCCTGGGGGACTCGTCGTTTGTCATGTACCTGGGCGACAACCTGCTCCAGGGCGGCATCCACGAGCTGGTGACGGCGTTCCGTGAACACGAGCCCGATGCGCTGATCCTGCTCACTCCAGTCGCGGACCCGGAGAATTACGGCGTGGCCGAGCTGCGCGACGGATCGGTCGTGCGCCTGGTGGAGAAACCGCCCGAGCCCAAGACGAACCTGGCGCTGGTCGGCGTGTACATGTTCACCTCCGGGGTTCACGACGCCGCCCGAGCGATCGAGCCATCCGAGCGTGGCGAGCTGGAGATCACCGACGCGATCCAGCGCCTGGTCGACAACGGGCTCCGGGTGGAGGCGCATGTGGTCAAGGGCTGGTGGAAGGACACCGGGCGCCTGGAGGACATGCTGGCCGCCAACCGCCTGGTGCTCGACACGATCGAGGCGAGCATGCAAGGCGAGCTCGTCGAATCGCAGGTCGACGGCCGCGTGGTCGTAGAGGCGGGCGCGCGGCTGGAACGTTCGACCGTGCGCGGGCCGGCGATCATCGGCGCCGGGGCTCGGCTGATCGACTCCTACATCGGACCCTACACCGCGATCGGCGAGGGCTGCCTGATCCAGAACGCCGAGGTCGAGCACTCGATCCTGCTCGCCGGATCATCGGTGCGCGATCTGGCCGGCCGGATGGAATCCTCGCTGCTGGGGCGCAACGTCAAGATCGGGCGCGATCAGCACCAGCCCCGCGCCTACCGGTTCCTGGTCGGTGACAACTCGGAGATTGGGATCCTCTAGCGGCCGCTAAAGCGGCTTCTCGCCCCAGAACACCGCCACCGGATTGTCGTTGAAGTTCTCGATCTCGACGTATCCCTCAGACTCATACAGCCCACGAGCGCTGAGCTGCTTGGGCCCGGTGTCCAGCCGGGCGCGCTCGTAGCCGAGCTCGCGTGCGCAATCTTCCAGTGCCCTGAGCAGCCTCCGGGCGATGCCCTTGCCCCGCAGCGCGGGTCCCACATACATCTTCTTGATCTCGCAGACGCGCTCGTTGAGGCATTTGACCCCGCCGCAACACACGGGCTGATCGCCACGCCAGCCGACCAGGAACGCGCCGCCCGGCGGGCTCAGCTCCGCCGGTCCGGCCTTCGGCATCGAGTCGCCATCGAGCTCCAGGCCGTCGTAGAGAACCGCGATCTCCTCCCGCATCGCCTGGGCGAGAGTCGCCCCGGGCCCGGCGTCGACCTGCGCGGGGACGAACCGGAGCTGTGGGCGATCGGTCGGTGTGGCCGCCACGGTGGGCAAGGCTAGTGCACCTTTCTCGAATCCCACCAGCAAAGGACCTCCGGAGCGCTGCACCAACCGAGCGCTACCCTCCGCCGCTATGGCTGACCGGACCCCGGCAATGATCGAACCGTCCGGCGAGGTCCGAGCGCGGCTGCTCAAGGCCTGGCGAGGGGAGATCCAGGCGGGAGCCGTGTACGACCTGATCGCCCGCCGGCTTGACGCTCGCGAGGCCGAGATCATGCACCGGATGGCCGAGGCCGAGGGTGGGCACCGACGCCGGCTGGAGCAGCGGATGCAGGAGCTGGGCATCGCGGTCCCGAGGGCCGCCAGCGTCCGCCTACCGCTGTGGCTGCGCCTCCAAGCACGGATCGCGCCAGTCGACCGCCTGCTGGCCGCGCGCGAAGCGGCCGAGGATGAGGAGGTCGACAATCTCTATAAGCGCTCCACCGGCGATGCCGAGACCGACAAACTGCTGCGTGAGATCCGCAAGGAGGAGCGCTCGCATTCGATCGCGGTACAGGACATGCGGGCAAATCCGGGCGGGACTGACAGCGCCGACAGCCCTCCCGCGACGCCTCCCGCCACACCGCCGGGGGACAGGCCGACGGTGGCGCTCCCGGGTGCCCGCGCCCGGCTTGACCGGATCCTCGGCCGGGAGAAGTGGCACCGCAGCGGCGGAGGCTGGATCTCCGGCGCGATCTACGGCGCCAACGACGGGCTGGCGGCAGTGTTCGGAATCGTCGCCGGAGTCTCGGGCGCGACCGGCGGCTCCAGCTCGGTGCTCACGGCCGGCCTGGCCGGCGCGATCGCCTCCGCGCTGTCGATGGCCACCGGCGCCTTTTTGGCCGAGCGCTCCGAAGCCGAGTTGGCCGCCGCCAATGTCGAGCGCGAGCGCCAGGAGATCGCCCAGCATCCCGAGGAGGAGAAGGAGGAGCTGTCGCTCTTCTACCAGCTCAAGGGGATCGATCCGCAGACCGCCGACCAGCTGGCCGAGCAGATGGCCAAGAACCCCGACGCGATGCTGAAGGCCCTCGCCGCGGAGGAGTTCGGTTTCGCGGGCAACGATGGCGGAGATCCGGCACAGGCCGCGCTGGCGGCCGGCATCTCAACCGGGCTGGGCGCGATCGTCCCGGTGATCCCGTTCATGATCACGACCGGCACCGTGGCGATCGTGGCCGCGGCGATCGTATCGCTGGCCGCGCATTTCCTGGTCGGCGCCGCCAAGTCGCTGGTCACCTTGCGCTCGTGGTGGTCGGCGGGACTCGAGATGACGCTCGCGGGCGTGATCGTCGGCGGCGCCACCTACCTGGTCGGCCTCGCGCTGCCGACCTGAGCCTGGCCCTGGGGCGGCGGGGGATTCTCGCTGCTATTTGATCATTTTGCCATTTTGCCCCACACCCCTGGGCGCCGCCGCCGTTAGGTGCCTGCTGCGGCGCAAACCGCCGCGGCGAGTAGCCACTTAGACCGAGGCGCGATCGCGCAGCCCCGCCAGCTCGGCTCGCAGCGAGGCGACCTCGGCTTCCAGGGCCGCGACCCGCTCGGCGAGGCCGGCGTGCCGATCGGCAAGGCCGGCTGGCTCCTCGGCGAGGCTGGCGGGCCGAGCGGCGAGACCGACGGCCCGATTGGACCCGGCTTCCACTGCGAAGGCCGGAGACGAGACGGGCTGGGCGACAGGTTCCGGACCGACGCGCGCCGCCACCGCGGCGGTTGCGGACCCGGAGCCGTCGAGCTCTGCCCCGCCGCCCAGCAACTGCTCGAAGCGATCCTCCTTCTGCCCGGGACGGCGATCCAGCCGGCGGGCGTAGCCACGCTGGGAGAGCGTGTCGAGGACCCGCTCCACATCGTCTAGCGACCCGACGCGGGCCATCCGCTCGCTGCGGCTCTTGAGCTCGCCGGGAGTCTGGGCGCCTCTGAGCAGCAACACGCACAGGATCGCCAGCTCCTCGCGCCCGAGCCCGAGCGCCTCCTCGGCGAGGTGGCGGTACTTGACCGCGCGTGATCCCTGTCCGCTCGCCAGCCGGGCCAGGCCGTACTTACACAGGCGCTGGGCCGCCTCCCGCACGGTGTGCTCGTCGTAGTCGGTCACCGGATCGCGGTTGGTCGACTGGTTGCTGGCCAGGCGCAGCGCATTCAGCGACAGCGGGTACTGATCGGGGGTCGTCCAGCGCTTCTCGATCAAGCAGCCCAGTACCCGTTGCTCAGGGGGCGTCAGCTCGGCGATGTGCACGACAGGCGAGGATAGAACGCCACGCGCCACCAACGTCCAGGCGATCCGATACGAGCAGCTAAGGGCCCACGACGCGAGCCCGAAGCGAATCGCGGGTGCCCCTTCGGCGGCCCGGCTTTCACTGCTGGCGGTGGCCCCCGCCCAGGCCCCCCTGTCATCCGGCGCCCAGCGGCTCGTTCGCAACGTGCGCGCGCTGCGCGAGCCGTTCTACGTCGGCGTGGCCGGTCAGAGCGCCGCCTACATCGACCTGGAGCACAGCCTCGGCGCGCACCTGCCGGCGGTGCTGGCGATCGTCGTCGGCGCGACGCTGATCGTGCTGTTCCTGATGACCGGGTCGGTGGTGTTGCCGCTCAAGGCCGTGCTGATGAACGCGCTCAGCCTGAGCGCCATGTTCGGGATCCTGGTGCTCGTGTTCCAGGACGGCAACCTGCAGGGCCTGCTGTCGTTCCGCAGCGAGGGCGCGCTCGATGCCACCCAGCCGATCTTCCTGTTCGTGGTCGGCTTCGGCCTGGCCACCGACTACGGGGTCTTCCTGCTGTCACGGATCAAGGAGGCGCGCGACGCCGGCGCGCCGGACTCCGAGGCGGTGGCGATCGGTCTGGAGCGCACCGGGCGCATCGTGACCGCAGCGGCGCTCCTGTTCGCGGTGGCGATCGGCGCGTTTGCCACCTCGCAGATCGTGTTCATCAAGGAGCTGGGCCTCGGCGCGGCGCTGGCGGTGCTGATCGACGCGACGATCATCCGCGCGCTGCTGGTGCCCTCGCTGATGGCGCTGCTGGGCTCGGTCAACTGGTGGGCACCGCGCCCGCTGCGGCGCCTGCACGACCGGATCGGCCTGGGCGAGGACGCGCCGTCGGCCCAGCCCCAGACCCGGCCGCTGGCTCCGAGCGCCCCTCAGACATGAGCCGACCCGATTCACAAGAAGGTCACAGCAGCTGCGCTCGTTCTTCACGATTTTGCCTGTTTGCAGGGCAATCCTTTTGCCATGAACGAAATCAGCCGCGTCGACATGCACGTCCACTCGACGGCCTCGCAGCTGTCAAAGCTCGGCATCCAGCGCTCGCTGGCGCTGCCCGAGTGCGCGACAACGCCTGAGCAGGTCTACGAACTGGCCAAGCGCCGGGGGATGGACTTCGTCACGATCACCGACCACGACACGATCGCCGGGGCGCAGTCGATCGCTCACCTCCCCGGTGCGTTCATCTCCGAAGAGCTGACCGTCAGCTTCAGGGGCGAGCCCCAGGCGGTGCACGTGCTCTGCTACGGGATCGCCCCCGAGGACCACGAATGGCTGCAGGCCCACAGCGACGATGTGGAGTCCTGCGCCGAATACCTTCACGACCGCTCCGTCACCGCCGCGCTCGCGCATCCGTTCTACGCCGTGCAGGCGCCGCTGACCGCGCGCCACCGCCGGCGTCTCGCGCAGCTGTTCCCGATCTGGGAGACGCGCAACGGCTCGCGCGCCAAGGAGCTCAACCTGCCGGCATTCGTGTACATCGAGACCCATGGGGGCACCGCCATCGGTGGGTCCGATGACCACGCCGGAATCGATATCGGCCTGACGTTCACCGAGACCCCGGCGGTGGGCACGCCGGAGGAGTTCCTCGCCAACGTCCGGGCCAGCCACGCGGACGCACGCGGAGCCCAGGGCAGCGCGCCGAAGTGGACCCACGCGGCGATGGCGCTGGCGATCCGGTCGCTGGGCGCGGGCGAGAGCTCGGCCCGCCCCGATCCGGGCCGGGTCCTGAAGATCATCGAGCGGGTGATGCGCGAGGGTGATGTCCGCCACGGAGGCGCCGGCACCGACCTCGGGCCCGAGGATGCCCGGGCGCTGCTGCGGGCATGGCTGCAGGCGATGGATCTCGACGTCGACGAGGCGGGGCTGCTGGCCCGCCTCCAGGAGGACGAGCTCGGCCACCAGGATCTCTACCGGCGCGCGCGAAGGATCCACGAACGCCAACTGGCCGAGGCCGTGCGCAGCGCCGCGACGATCACCAGCGGCTCCAATCCCCAGCTCCACGCTCATGCGGTCGCCCTGTTCGATGCTTGCCTGCCGGCGATCCCCTACGCGGCCGCGACCGCCTTTCTGGGCCGGGAAAAGGCCAAGCTGACGCGCAGCGACGGCGATCGCCCGCGGGTCGCGCTGGTCGCTGACGGCTTGAGCGCGATGCACGGAGTGACCAACACGATCGAGCAGATCCGCGACCGCGGCGTGCCGGGGTTCGAGGTCGAGGTGATCGGCACCGACGCCGGCGTCGACCGGCGCCTCAGCGCGGTGGCCGAGATCGAGGTGCCGCTCTACCAGGGCCTGCGGATCGGGGTCCCCGGCTTGCCCGCGCTCGTCGAAGCGCTGGCCGAGGGGCGCTATGACCTGATCCACGTCTGCTCCCCGGGGCCGGCCGGAATCGGCGCGTTGCTGCTGGCGCGGGTGCTGGAACTGCCGGTGCTGGGCAGTTATCACACCGAGCTTGCCACCTACGCCGGGCTGCGCTCGGGCGATCCGCAGCTGGAGGCGCTCGCGAGCATGGCGCTGGCCGCCTTCTACGGAGCCTGCGAGACGGTGCTCGCGCCCAGCCCGGCCAGCGATGAGCGGCTGGCGCGGCTGGGGATTGGAGCCGACCGGATCGGCCGCTGGGACCGCGGCGTGGACCTCGGCCGATTCCATCCCACGCTCAGAACTCGGGGCCTCCTACCAGGGGAGGTCAACGTGCTGTATGCCGGCAGACTCACCAAGGAGAAGGGGATCGACCTGCTGGCCGACGCCTTCCTCGCCGCCCACGAGCGCGACCCACGGCTGCGACTCGTGCTGGCCGGCGGAGGCCCCGAAGCGACCCACTTGCGCGATCGGCTGGGCGATCTCGCCACGTTCCTCGGCTGGCTGGACGGGGAGCGGTTGGCCCGGGTCTACGCCAGCGCAGACGTGTTCCTGTTCGCCAGCCGCACTGACACCTTCGGTCAGGTGATTCTCGAGGCCCAGGCGAGCGGGCTGCCCGTCGTCGCCGTCGATGAGGGCGGCCCGGCGTCGCTGATCGCGCACGGTGAGACCGGGCTGCTGGCCCCGCCCGACGCCGACGCGCTCGCCGATGCGGTGCTGGCGCTGGTCGACTCCAGGCTGATGCGCGAGCGCGTTCGCAGGACCGCGCTCGCCGCCGTCGGCGCGCGCACCTGGGAGGCCTCGCTGCAGCGACTGGCGGCGGGCTACCGCTCGGCGCTGGCCCGAACCGCAGCGCGCGGCGCGTCTCGCAGTGTCGCGTAGATGCACCTTACGGGCGCGAGGGCCGCACCCGGCCGCGAGCGCGAACTTTGGCGCTCTCCGACCACCCCTCGGTCGCGAAACGCCAAAGTTGACCAAACGTCCGGGCCGGGGCTGCTCAGACGCCTGCGCCGACCCTGACACGACCCCAATCGGGCGCGTCAGGCGCGTGCACCGACGCTGACCCGGCCCGTGTCAGACGCGTGCACCGACGCTGCCCCGGCCCGTGTCAGGCGCGTGCACCGACGCTGCTCCGGCCCGTGTCAGGCGCGCGCGCCGACACTGACCGGGGCGGGGTAGCGCGCCTCCGGGGCCAGCCAGCGGATCAGCGCCGGCACCCCGAACGCGGGCAGCCCGGCGACCCACATGATCGTCGCCGCCAAGCGCTGATCATGGAGCGCGGCGGGTCCCAGCGCGTTGAGATAATGGCCGTAGACCGGCGCTCGGGCGGTGGCCAGCCACAGCGCGACCAGCGCCATCGGCACCATGCAGCCGACCATGCACGCCGCCTGCGCCCGAGGTCCGGGGCGATGGGGCAGCGGGTCAAGGCCCAGCAGCGGGGCCCACATGATCACCGCGGTCAGCAGGTACAGGCCGTGCTCGGCCTCATGGACGTAGTCGTTTTGCAGCGTCAGTCCGTAGGCGGCCGGGATGTGGGTGATCAGCAGCACGGTGCAGAACAGCGCCACCGAGCCCAGCGGGCGGGTCAGCAGATCGACCGGCCGCGAGTGAAGCCACCGCGCCAGCACTCGCCGCCCCGGCCGCCGCAGCGAAAAGAAGGCCAGGCGCACCGGTGCCCCCGCCGCCAGCAGCGGCGCGACCAGCACCCACATGACCATGTGCTCGACCATGTGCGTCGACAACCGCACGTCGGCCTCGGTCCCGATCCCGGAGTAGAGATCGATCATCAGCACTGCCAGCCCGGCGATGAAGCATGCGCTGCGTCGGCGTGGCCAGCCCCGCCCGCGCCGGTCACGCCTAGTTCCGTGGGCCGCCGCCGCCAGGTAGACCCCGGCGACGGCAGCCACGAGGACCAGGAACGCGGCCCCGACGGGGCCGTCGAGTGACCAGTCCAGCACCAGCGTGCGCAGGCTCATCGGCTACTGGAAGATCTCTGTCGTGCAGTCACCGCCCGGGAGATGGATCTCATGCGGCCGCGCGCCTTCGGTCTGCTCGTGGAAATCGACAAAGAACTCCGGGTCGAGCGCGTAGCTGCCGTCGGGCTGGCGGTCGAGCTTGGTGAGCCAGCCGCGCAGTTCCGGATAGAACTGGTTATCCCAGGTCGAGTACAGCGAGTTGCTGACGTACACGCGCTCCCCGTCCAGCGAATTCTGCAACATCTGCGGGCCGCCATTCAAAGCTGCGGCCGCCTTCGGGTGTCCCCCGTCGCGGCCCAGCAGTCCCCCGAGCCAGACCTGTGAGCGCAGCACCGGATGACGTGGATCGGAGACGTCGTAGTGGCGCAGGTCGCCGTGCAGCCAGTTGGAGAAGAACAGGTCCTTGTCGTCGAGCGACAGCACCACGTCGGTGATCAGGCCGGGCACGCCGCCCTCCAGCGGCCAGCCCTCGAGCGGCTCGTTGGTGACGTCGATCACAGTCTCGGCGTCCCTGGAGCCGTTATCACGGAAGAAGCGCTTGATGGTGCTCGACAGGGTCACACCGACGAAGCCCTGGGCAGAGTCGGGGTCATGCTGCCAGCGCAGCTCCAGCGGGATCCAGCCGTCGTCGCCGAGGTCGAGCGTCTGCACCTGCTTGCGCTGCTCCAGGTCCCAGAAGTGCAGCTTGCGCCCGTACTTGCCCTCGCCCACGTCGGCCGGGTCAAAGCCGTCCTTGAACGTGTTCGGCGCGCCCCACTCACTGGAGACGAGCGTGTTCTGGCGGGGCTGATACCAGAAGTCGTACATGAATTTCAGGTCGCCGGGCTCTGCCTCCCAGCGTCTGGCGATCGAGAAGTCGCGCGCGTCGAGGATCGCAAAGCCGCCCGGCGCGTTGCCGTCAGCGTCGCCGAGCATCGAGATCGTGACGATGTCACCGGGCATGCAGTGGACGGTGTGGGGAAAGCTCAGCCCGAGCTTCTCCTTGATCTCCTCCCCCTCGATCACGTTCTTGATCCGCGGCTGGCGCGGGTCTGAGATGTCGAGGAGGTGGATCCGGCTGGAGCGCATGCCGGGAACGATCAGCGTGTCGCGCTGCAGCTGTGAGTGGCACGCCGACGAGCACGCGTTCCAGCCGAAGTGGTGCAGCTCGTCGCCGACGTTCGGCATGTCGGTGCGGCCGACGATCTGGCCGTAGCTGGACGAGATCGGATCGACATCGACGACAGCGATGAAGTCGGGCTTGTCGATCCCGGTGCCCTCGTACAGGGCCGCGACGTAGATGAACTGCTCGGGCGCCTGGCCGCGGGCCACTTCGGGTGAGGCGTAACCGGGGCCGTTGTGCTCATGGCCGGCGTGATCTTCAACACTCATCGGGCGGGACTCTCCTTGATGGGCGGTTGACTGTATCAATAATCTTAATAAATATTATTGACTTGCTGAAGTTGCCGGTCGATCCGGTGGGCACCGAGGATCGAGTGGCCGTGCGGCGAACCGATCACGCGTGGGCACCGAGGATCGAGTGGCCGTGCGGCGAACCGATCACGCGTGGGCACCGAGGATCGAGTGGCCGTGCGGCGAACTGATCACGCGTGGGCACCAACCGGCTCGAGGCATTCTCCGACGGCGTGCTGGCAGTGGCGATCACGCTGCTGGTGCTCGACATCACCGTCCCCAAACCCTCCAGGCGGTACACGCTCGCGCAACAGCTGGCGATGAACTGGCCCCACTATGCGGCCTACGCGACATCGTTCATCACGATCGGGATCATCTGGATCAACCACCATGTGATGGTCAATCGCTTGCGGCGGGCCAATCACGCCGTGCTGGTGCTCAATCTACTGCTGTTGCTCAGCGTCGGTGTGCTGCCATTCGCGACCTCGCTGATGGCGTCCTATCTAAAGCAGCCCCACGGCCAGGACCTGGCGGCCGCCGTCTATAGCGGCTCGTTCTTGGTCATGTCGATCGCCTTCGGGGCGATGAACAGCTACATCCTGATCGGCGAACACCAAATGCTGGCCGTAAAGCCGCCCCGGGTGCAGCGCCGCCGGGTCCTGGTCCGCAACCTCGCCGGCCTCGGTCCCTACGCGCTTGCGACGGCGCTCGCACCGATCTCCGCGTATGCGACGCTGGCGATCTGTGGCGCGGTGGCGCTCTTCTACGCGCTGCCGCTGGCCAGCGGCGCAGACGCTGACGCCAACGGCGCCGGCGCCGGCGCCGGCGACGCGGAGTAGGACAGAGCGCCGCTACGGCACCTGTCCGGTGTCGGTGAGCGACGCATAGGCGTCGGGCCGACGGGTTCGCAGGAACGGGAACAGCTCCAGCCAGTCCTGGCGCTGATCGAGGTCGAGATCGGCGACCAGCACGGCGGGCTCATCACGCGGGGCCTGGACCAGCACGCGGCCGTAGGGATCGGACACGAAGCTCGAGCCGTAGAAGGTCAGCGGCGGCTCGACCCCGATCCGGTTGATCGCGATCATGAAGGTGCCGTTGGCGATCCCGTTGGCGACGATCACCTGCTGCCACAGCGGCTGGGTGTCGAACCCCGGGTGGTCGGGCTCAGAACCGATCGCCGTCGGGTAGATCAGCACCTCGGCGCCCCGCAGCGAGTAAGCGCGTGCGAGCTCAGGGAACCACTGATCCCAGCAGGTCGGGCAGCCGAGCTGGACCTGTCCGTCGGCCGTCGGCAGCGCCGTCAGCGGGAACGGCTCGCCCTCGGCCGGACCGGGACGGAAGTAGCGATCCTCGTAGTAGCCCGCCGTAACCGGGATGTGCAGCTTGCGGGTGCGTGAGACCAGCTGACCCTCCGGGGAGACGACGATCGCCGTGTTGTAGCCGAGACCATCGGAACCATCGGCCCGCTCGTACAGCGATGCGTGCACGTGCACGCCACTGCGCTTCGCGGCGCCGGTGGCAAACCGGAACGTCGGACCGGTCAGCAGCTCCTCCGGCGTGGCCCCGGCCGCCTGCGGACCGTCGGCGGTGATCGCGAAGTACGGCGACAGCGTCAGCTCCTGCAGGCAGACGATCCGCGCGCCCTGTGCGGCGGCGACCGCGATCCCGTCGGCCAGCGCCGCCGCGTGCTCGGCGGGGTCGGGATGCCAGCGCTGCTGCACCAAGCCGACGCGCAGCGGCGCCCGAGCCGCCGGGCGGGTACGGGCCGGAGACGGCGGCGGCGGCGACGCGATCAGCAGGCGGGGCTCGTCAGCCATCGCGCACAGGAACCTGCTGGGTGATGCAGTGCGGACCGCCCCCGCCGTAGGCCAGCACCGCCCCCGCCACCGGGATGACCTCGCGGCCCGGACAGTCCGCGGCGATGATCGACAGAGCCTCGGAGTCGGTCGGCCCGCCGGCGACCGGCACGATCACCGCACCGTTGCAGATATAGAAGTTCAGGTAGCTGGCCGCCACCGTCTCGCCCGCTACCTCGATGTAGGGCAGGAACGGAAGCTCTGACACCTGCAGGCCGGCTGCGCTGCACCGGGCGCGGTTCTCCTCACAGCGGGCGAAGTTGGGATTGTCGGCGGGCACGGTCTGCAGCAGCACCCGGTCAGGCGCGGTGAAGGCGGCGATCAGGTCCACGTGGCCGTCGGTGTCACGGTCCTCGATCAGCCCCTGTCCGAGCCACACGACGCGCTGCAGGCCGAGCCGATCTCGCAACTCCACCTCGATCTGCTCGCGCGACAGCGATGGGTTGCGGTTGGGGTTGAGCAGGCATTCCTCGGTGGTCAGCAGCGTACCTTCGCCGTTGGTGAGAATCGAGCCCCCCTCGAGCACGATCTCTGATCCGATCACCTCGTCTCCGAGGTGGGCGGCGATCAGCGCGCCGACGGCGGCGTCACGGTCGTAGGGCGCGAACTTCTCCCCCCAGGCGTTGAAGCGGAAGTGCACGGCGATCCGGCGGCGATCCTCGCCGTAGACGTAGATCGGCCCGCAGTCGCGCAGCCACGAGTCATCGAGGCCCAGCGCCACCACCTCCACCGCACCGGCGCACGCCGCCCGCGCCTGCTCGGCGTCGGCGCCAGGGTTGGCGATCATCGTGACGGGCTCAAAGACCGCGATCGCGTTGGCCACCGAGGCGTAGTCGGCCCGGGCCGCCTCCAGAGTCTCGCCCCACAGCTGAGCTCGGCACGGCCAGCCCATCAGGGTCCGCTCGTGTGGCTCCCATTCCGCCGGCGTGCGGGTCATATGGTCCTCATCGTGGCCAGTGGTCTTCCACTCACGCGCGTGCGCACGCTGCGCAGCCTACGCCCGCGCGAGGTCCAGGCGGTGCGCAACCGCCGCCGCCTGCGTGCGGGAGTGCACCCCGAGCTTGGCCAGGATCCGTGAAACGTGGACGCTGGCGGTCTTCTCGGCCATGAACAGCGCCGCGCCGATCTGCCGGTTGGTCGCCCCCTGGGCGACCAGCGCCAGCACCTGGCGCTCGCGGGGCGTGAGCCCGAACGGATCCTCGGAGGCCGGCGGGGCCGGCACCGCAGGCTCTCCCTGAGAGGTGCTGCGCAGACGCGCTCGCTCGCACAGCCCGCTGACCTCGTGCGACAACCACCGTGACCCCAGCCGTTGCGCTGCCTCGCCGGCCGCGTCCGCCGCCTGTGCGGCGGCGCCACGATCGTCGGCCTCCACATGAGCCTCGGCCTGGCGCCAGCGCGCCACCGCGGCCGGGTAGGGATGCTGCACGGCATCCCATTGCTCGGCGGCCTTTGACCAAAGCCCGGAGTCGTTGCGACCGCGAGCGCGGGCCATCTCGGCCTTGCCGACGGCCAGGAACGCCGGCTCCACCGCCTGCCCGGCCTGGGCGGCGGCGTGCAGCCGCTGGATGTGGATCTTGGCCCGCGTCAGCGCCTCGCGGCGCTCGGCCTGCTCACGCAGGTCACGTGCGCGCTGGGCGATATCGGCCTCGACGCGAACGCCGAGCGCCGTCACGCGCGCGATCCGCGCCACATCGTCGGTGCACAGCTCCAGCTGATCCAGCGCCTGGGCGACCGCAGCCCGAGCGCCGCGCAGGTCACCCTGACGGCAGCGCAGCTCTCCCAGCAGGGCCCCGAAGGCACCGTGCCACTGAGCCTCGGAGGAGACGGCGACCAGCGGCTCGATCCGAGCCAACGCCTGCGCCGCCACGTCGTCGGAGCCCTCGCCGAGCGCCAGCTCGGCCTCGCGCAACTCCCGGAAGATCAGCAACCCCCACGATGTGAGTGGTCACCGGATCCAGGTGAGCCCGCGCGCTGACCCAGTCGCCCGCCTCGAAGGCCAGCTCCGAGACGGTCAGCATCATGCAGTCCCGTCCGCGGCCCAGGCGCTGCGGCACGGCCGTCAGACCCTCGTGCGCGACCGCCAGCGCGTCGGTCGTGTGGCCGGCCAGATTGAGCATCTCGGCGAGGTTGGCGTAGGCGTAGCCCACCCCGTCAAGGTCATCGTTCTCCCGCGCGATCGCGATCGCGCGCCGCAGCAGGGCCTCGCCCTGCACCAGATCACCGAGCCGGCTGTATGCCATCCCCAGCGTGTTGAGCACCTCGCTCTCGGCGTAGGAGTCATGGGCCACGCGCGCTGCCGCCAGCGCCTGCTCTCCGTCACGCCGGGCGTCATGCAGGCGGCCGCGCAGCACGCGCGTGCGGGCCAGCCAGCCCAGCAGCATCGCCCGTTCGCGCCCGCCATCGTCCTCGGGCAGCATCGCCAGCGCTCGCTG
This sequence comes from uncultured Actinomycetes bacterium, assembly GCA_937888775.1. Next base: position 48,634 of record CALAQT010000146.1, read on the forward strand.
CGCGGTCTCCAGCGCCTCGGGACCTCGATTGAGCGCCCACTGCGTGCGCGCCAGGCGCGCCAGCAGCCCGGAGTAGCGCCACGGATCTCCTTCGGGATCCAGCTGCGCCAGCGCGCTCTCCAGCAACACCTCGCCGCGCGTCCGGTCGCCCGCCATCCCGTGCGCTCGAGCGGCCAGCGCCAGCAGGCTGACCAGATCGAGATTCTGGGGACGCTGGGGCTCGGCAACGCGCGGCCACAGCTCCAGCGCGCGCTCAGCCAGGTCGGCGACTTCGCCGTAGGCGTGGATCTGCTCGGCCGCCAGCGCTGCACGGATGTTGGCCCGCAGCGCGGCCGGCTGATCGCCGGCCGCCGCGTAATGGCTGGCGATCGTGGTCGCCCGCTCCATCTCGCGCTCGTCGGCCACGCCCGTTGGCAGCTCCAGGCCGCGCGCCAGCGCCAGATGCAGCTCGCCGCGCTCTCCCGGCAGCAGATCGTCGTACAGCGCCTCGCGCAGCAGCGCGTGGCGAAAGCAGAAGCGGCCGTCCTCGCCGGCGACCAGAACCTGCTCGGAGACCGTCTCGCGCAGGGCGGCGTGCAGGCTGCCGCGCTCCATCTCCGTCACGGTGGCAAGCGTCGGCTGATCCAGCGCCCGCCCCACCGCCACCGCGCGCGCCGCACGCTGGGCATCCTCCGAGAGCCGCTCGATCCTGCTCATGAACGCGTCATGCAGGCTCTGCGGCGCGCTTCCGCGTCCGTCCAGGCCCGCGGCGAGCAGCTCGTCGGTGTACAGGGGATTGCCCTCACTTCGCGTAAACAGCCGCGTCACCAGTTCGGGGTTGGGCGCTGCGCCGAGAATGTCGGCCAGCACCTCGGCGAGCTCGTCGCGATCAAACGGCTCCAGCTCGATCCGCCGGGCGCCCTCCAGGCGCTCGAGCTCGGCCAGCAGCGGGCGCAGCGCGTGGCGGCGGTGCAGCTCGTCTGAGCGATAGGTCAACAGCAGCGCCAGGCGCTCCTGGCGCAGGCTGCGGGCCAGGAACGCGACGAACGTCCGCGTCGAGCGATCGGCCCAGTGCATGTCCTCCAGGATCAGCGCCACCGGCGCTGACTCGCTGAGGAGATGCAACAGCTCGAGCAACGCCTCAAACAGGCGCAGCTGACCGGTGGCATCATCAGGATCGCCCCGCGGGCCGCCGTCGTCTAGGGCGGGCACCAGCGCCGCCAACTGACGGCGGCTGGCCGAGGCCATCGCGTCGAGCGCCGCGTGGCGCTCGCGCACGATCGGCCGCAGGGCGCCTAGCAACGGAGCGTATGGGAGCTCACCGTCGCCCTGCTCCACGGCTTCCCCGCGCAGCACGAGCGGGGCCCCCGGCGAGGCAGCGGCCGCGGCGCCGCCGCGGCGAGCCGACAGGCGCCGCTCAAGCTCGCCCACCAGCCGGGTCTTTCCGACCCCCGATTCACCGCCGAGCAGAACCAGGGCGGGTCGGCCGGCCGAAGCCTCCCGGACGGCGAGCTCCAGTTCGGTCAGCTCGCCGATCCTGCCCACGAAGTGACTGCTGCTCAGCCTCGTCTGCATGACTGAAGTATCGCCGTACTCGCTGAGCCCACATATGGGTTTGCCACTCGTGCGCACGAGGCTGGTGGCCGGCGAACCGCCGGATCTCCTCGACGCGGCCGGCTGAGATGATGGCGCTGAGCTGAGGATGCATGTCCGTTTCCTCTTGATCGAATGCAACGTAGATCTGAGGATGAACTGAGACCCGGCGTGGCACATCGGCACAACGCAGCTGATCTGAGCGCCCGACCCCTTACCAGGGCGCCTCGCACCCCTTAGTCAACGGGCCGCGGGTGCCAGCCCTAACTCAATGGCCCGCGCGGGTCACCCTGCGCCGCGAGGGGCGTCAGTCGACCGCGACCTGTGAACCGTCAGCCGGCGGCTCAGCGGTGGCCTGCGGTACGTCCTCGCCGGCGCTGGCGGGACTGTGGTCTGACCGGGTCGCCGCGGCGATCTCTGCGGCGCTGACGTGCTGGGGGTGATGGCAGGCGGCGAGATGACCGCCGGCGTACTCGGTCAGCTGCGGCTCGACGGAGCGGCAAATGTCGCTGGCCAGCGGGCAGCGGGTGTGAAAGCGACAGCCCGAGGGTGGGTTGATCGGGTTCGGCGGCTCGCCGGAGACGACCATCCGAGTACGAGCGCGGTTCTCCTTGGGGTCAGGGATCGGGATCGCGCCCAGCAGCGCAGACGTGTACGGATGGATCGGCTTGGAGTAGAGCTCCTCGGCGGGCGAGATCTCCATCAGCTTGCCGAGGTACATGACCACGATCCGGTCCGACACATGGCGCACGACGCTGAGGTCGTGCGCGACGAAAATATAGCTCAGGTGCAATTCGTCCTGGAGCTCCTCAAGCAGGTTGATCACCTGGGCCTGGATTGAGACGTCCAGCGCCGAGACCGGCTCGTCGAGCAGGATCAGCTTCGGGTCGACCGCTAGCGCACGGGCGATCCCGATCCGCTGGCGCTGCCCGCCGGAGAACTCGTGCGGGAAGCGGTTGATGTGCTCTGCTTGCAGTCCAACCCGATCGAGCAGCGCGCGGCTCTCGTCGGTCAGTCTTTCCCTGGGCACGCCGCGGATGCGCAGCGGGGTGGCGAGGATCTGGCCCACGCGCTTGCGAGGATTCAACGACGCCTGAGGATCCTGAAAGACCATCTGCATCTGCCGGCGGATCGGTTCCAGCTCACGCCGGCCCGCCTTGGTGATGTCCTGGCCGCGGAAGCGGATCTGGCCCGACGTGGCGGCGATCAGGCGCACCAGCACCCGGATCAGCGTCGTCTTCCCGCAACCGGACTCGCCCACGATCCCCAGCGTCTCGCCCTCGCGCAGCTGAAAGGAGACGTCGTCGACCGCATGCACCTGCCCGATCAGGCGATCGATGATCACGCCGGACTTGATCGGGAACAGGACCTTCAGATGCGAGACGTCCAGCAGCGGGCCGTCCGCCGGCCCGTTGGGAGTGGCCGGCGTCAGTTTCTGCGAAGTGCTCACGAGATCACCGTCTCGGCGCTGGCCAGCCCGATCTGGTCACCGACCTGGCGCAGCCGGCGCTTTTGCTCTGGGTCCAGAAAGCAGCGATCAAGCTGGGCCGGGCGTTCGGGCACGCCGGCCTTCAGCTCAGGCACTTCGGTGCAGCGGTCAAAGGCATGCGGACAGCGGGGACGGAAATGGCAGCCCTTGGGCGGCGACATCAGCGAGGGCGGCAGCCCGGCGATCGCCGGCAACCGCTGCGAGCGGTCGCTGTCGATCCGGGTGATCGAGCCGAGTAGGCCCCACGTGTAGGGATGCTGGGGGTCGTAGAAGATCTCATCCAGGGTCCCCTGCTCGACCACCCGGCCCGCGTACATCACGATCACCCGGTCGGCGATGTCCGCCACGACGCCGAGGTCGTGGGTGACCAGAATGATCCCGGCGCCGGTCTCGGTGCGCAGCTGGCGCAGCTCATCGAGGATCTGCGCCTGGATCGTCACGTCCAGCGCGGTGGTCGGCTCGTCGGCGATCAGCAGCTTGGGCGAGCACGACAGCGCCATCGCGATCATCACGCGCTGGCGCATGCCCCCGGAGAACTCGTGCGGGTAGGAGCGCAAGCGCTCTGCGGCGCGCGGAACGCCGACTCGCTCCATCAGTTCCACCGCGCGATCGAGCGCCTTGGCCTTGGAGATCTGGCGGTCGTGGACCCGGATCTGCTCCACGATCTGCGCACCTACTCGGTAGACGGGGTCAAGCGAGCTCATCGGATCCTGGAACACCATCGCGATCCCGGCGCCACGAACCCGGCGCAGCTGCGCGTCGTTGGCCGTGACAAGCTCGATGCCATCGAATGTCGCCGACCCCTCAAACCGGGCGTTGGGGCCGCGGGTCAGCCCCATCAAGGTCATCGCGGTGACCGACTTTCCCGAGCCCGACTCGCCCACGATCGCCACCACCTCCCCAGGGCCAACCGAGAAGCTGACCCCGTCGACCGCCTGCACGGTCCCGTCCTCGGTGGCAAACGAGACCCGGAGACCGGAGACCTCGAGCAGTGGCGTGACGCCGGGCGTCATACGGTGAGCCGGATCCGCGGGTCCAGGTAGGCGTAGAGAATGTCCAGCAGCGCGCCCATGATCACCACGGCGAATGCGGTCAGCAGCACGATCACCAGGATCGCGGTCAGATCGAGCCGGCCGATCGAATCCCGGGCGAGCTGCCCCACTCCGTGCAGGTTGAAGATCGTCTCGGTCAGGATCGCTCCGCCGCCGATCACCTGGGCCATGTCCAGTCCCCACAGCGAGATGATCGGGATCAGGCTGTTGCGCAGGATGTGGCGGGTCAGCACTTGGCGGTCAGACAGCCCCTTGGCGTGGGCGGTGCGGACGTAATCCTCGTTGATCGTGTCGAGGATCGTGCCCCGCAGCACCCGGGAGTAGAAGCCGATGAACAGCACCGACAGCGTGACCCATGGCAGGATCAGATGGGTCACCCATTGCCACGGGTTCTGGGTCAACGGCACGTAGCTACCCAGCGGGAAGATGTTGGCCTTGTAGCCGAGGAAGTAGATCAGCATGGCGCCCAGGAAGAAGGGCGGGAATGACACGCCCACCATCGCCAGTACGGTCAGCACCCGGTCGGTGTACCTCCCGGCCTTGATCGCCGCCAGGGTGCCGACCATGATCGAGGTCAGTAGCCAGATGAACCCGGCGCCGAAGGCCAGCGACAGCGTCGCCGGCAGGCCGGCGCGCACCTCGTCGATTACGTTGAACCCCTGGGTGTAGGAGTACACCTGGCCGGTGAAGATATTCCCCATCGTCTTCAGGTACTGGATGTAGAGCGGCTGGTCGAAGCCGTACTTGACCCGGATCTGGTGGATCTCGGTCGCGGTGGCCAGCCGTCCCGCCAGCCGCAGCGCCGGATCGCCGTTGGGGATCGCCTCGATCAGCAGGAAGGTCAGCACCGAGATCAGGAACAGCACCCCGACCATCGACATCATCCGGCGAACGACGAAGCGGGTCATCGGGGCGGGCGGGTCCGGTCCTCAGTCATCAATGGGCGATGCGGACCTTGGCCCGCGGATCGAGCGCGTCGCGCAGCCCGTCACCGAAGACGTTGATCGACAGCACCGTCAGCACGAGCATGATGCCGGGCACGAGCACGTTGCTGAACGCCGCCGGGAGCGGGGCCAGTCCGTCGGAGATCATCGTCCCCCAGGACGCGTTGGGGGGCTGCACTCCGGCGCCGAGATACGTCAGTCCCGCTTCGAGCAGGATCGCGTTGGCGAGGATCAGCGGAATGAACACGATGATCGTCGAGGCCAGGTTGGGCAGGATCTCCGAGAACATGATCTGCGAGTGGCTGAGTCCCTGCTGCCGGGCGGCGTCGATGAACTCCCGCTCGCGCAACTGCAGCACCTGGCCGCGCACCGGCTTGGCCACGTAGGGGATATAGACCACCCCGATCACCACCGCGGGGACCATCAGCGTCGTGCCCTTCAGCGGTCCGATCCCACCCACGGCCAGCACGGTGCCCAGGGTGATCCCCAGCAGCACCGCCGGGTAGGCCCAGATCACGTCAAGAAAACGGCTGATGATCCCGTCGGCCAGGCCGCGGAAGTAGCCCGAGACGATCCCCAGGGTCAGCGCCAGGACCATCGTGATCAGCGTCGCGATCGCCCCAATCTCCAGCGAGGTCCGCCCGCCGTAGAGCAGCCGTACCGCGGTGTCGCGCCCGAGACCGTCGGCGCCGAGGAAGTAATGGCTCGGCAGCCAGGTGGGTCCGATCGGGATCCCGGTCGGGCTGACGATGTCCTCGGTCTTGCCCCCCACCCGAATCGTCCCGGTGATGTTCCCGGTCGCCGGGCCGATGTGGGCGATGTCCTGTGAGTAGACCGGCGCCAGCAGGCACATGACCAGGATGACCAAGAACAGCCCGCCGAAGAACAGCGCCATCCGGTTGCGCCTCAGCCGCCGCCAGGCCAGCTTCCAGGGACCGAGTCCGGGCGGAAGCTCCTCGCCCTCGGCGAGAAACGCGGCGGGTACGTCGCCGGAGAACTCGGTGCCGGATTCGGAAGTGGTCGCCATCGAAGTTCAGGAAAACGGATCGGGCCGGGACAGATTAGCTGTCCCGGCCCATCGTCGTCGCTATTTGAGTGCGAACGAGCTGAAGTCCCAGCCGTACACCGTGTGGAAGACGGCCGCGCTGTAGTTCATTCGACTGGACATGAACTTCGGGAACGTCTCGTACCCGAACACCGCCGCGTAGGCCTCCTTGGCCGTGTACTCGTCCAGCGCCTGCCACTTGGACACGATCGTGTTCAGCTGGCTGGTCGGCACCTGGCCGAGCTTGTTGACCCCGTTGTTGATCTGCGGATCGTTGACCTGGCCGAAGTTCTCGTTGTTCGTCGGCAGGATCGCCTGCGCGCTGAGCAACAAGTAGAAGTCGACCGGATTCGGGAAGTCCTGGTTCCAGTCGGCAAAGCCGGTCTGGGGGTTGAGCTTCAGGTTTCCGATCGTGGTGAAGTAGGTCGCGTCAGCGATCACCTTCTGGGTCGCTTTGAAGCCGATCGAGTTCAGGAACGAGGTGTAGTACGTCGCCCACTGCTGGCGCGGCGTGCGCGTCTCACTCCAGACCGTCACCGGCTGTCCCTCCATCCCGGACTGCTTGACCAGCGCCTTGGCCTTGGTCAGGTCCCCGAGGCCCGGCGTCCCGTAGGGGCACGGAGTGGAGGGATGACCCGGCACGGCCGGGGGCAGGAAGTAGCACGCCGGCACCAGCGTGCCCGAACCGAGCCGGTTGAGCGCGTCCTGGTTCAGTCCGGTCACCACCGCCTCGCGTGCGAGCTGGCTGGAGAACGGCTTGGTCTTCGTGTTGAGGAAGAAGTAATACGTCGATCCACCCAGATCCACGTTCTTGAAGCGGTCCGCCGCCTGCGACTGAATCTGGGGCAGCAGGCTGCCCGGGACCGTGTCGGCAAAGTCGAACATGTCGGCGGAGTTGTTGAGCACCGACAGGGCGTTGGCGGAGACGTTGGACGAGATCTTGACGTCGACGTTAACGCTGCCCGAGGGGATCCCCGCGATCGGCGTCCATTTCGGGTTCTTGACCACCGAGAACGACGCGTTGGGCACGATGTTGGTGATCATGTACGGACCCACGCCCGGCGGCGGGCTGTTGGGCTCATTCTTCATCGGCGAGCCCGAGGGGACGATCCCCAGCGCCGGAAACGCGAGCACGTTGTCAAACGCGCCATAAGGCGCATTCAGGTGGATCACGATCTTGCCGGTCGCGTCGTCGGTCGTGATCCCGGAGATCGTCTTGGCCTTGCCGTTGGCAAATGCCGTTCCGCCCTTGATCTGAGCCGTGATGAACTGGCCCGATCCTCCCCAGGGGATCTTGATCGCGCGCTCCGCCGTGTAGGCGAAGTCGCTGGCCTTGACGGGCTGGCCGTTTGAGAACACCAGGCCCTTGCGCAGCGTGACCGTATAGGTCTTTCCGCCGTCGGAGACCGCCGGCAGCGTCGTGGCCAGACCGGGGATCAACGTCGCCCCGGCCGGGCCGTCGGCGTGCGTGTAGGTGTCAAGGCCCGTGTAGGAGATCCAGTCGGGCTCGGCCGCCTGGGTCGTGTAGCCGAACTGCGGATCAAGCGAGTCGGGCGCCGTTCCCATCAGCAGTGTCACCGTCCCGCCCTTCGAACTCGAACTGCTGCCCGTGCTCGACGCCGCAGCGCTCGACGAGCCCGACGAACTGGATGAACTGGAACTGCTCGAGCTGCCGCACGCGCTGATCGCCACTGCGGCGATCACGGTGAGCAGCGCCACCAGACTCCGTCTGTTAAGTCGATTCACTGATCCTCCTCCTCAGAGGTCGTGGTTCCCAGATCCCGGAATCTAGTCCCAACCGTGGCCGGATGCGAGCGATCCGGCACCTTGCCCGCCGCCCCCTAATCATTCGCCAACACTGCTTACCCGGTCGGTGGGCGCCGCACGCGACCAGCGCACGTAATAGCTTCAAGCCCCACGACGAGACTATTGACGGCTTGTCCGGCACTAACCTCGTCGCGAGTCCAAGCCCCTAGGAGGAGCCCTAATGCAGATCAGACGTGGAATCAACTTCAAGCTGGTCGCCGCGATGTTCGCGACGCTGGGCCTGTCCGTCTGCTCCGCGCTTCCGGCAACCGCGGGGGCCGCGGCCCTCAAGGTCAGCTGGATGACCGGCGTCTCCTCCCCCGGCACGCCGGCGAAATACGACAAGGTCGGCGTGATCAAGATCGGCCCCGCCAGCGCCAAGAACGTGCTGGTGCTGGAGCCCGGCACCTCGGCCGGCAGCGCGTACTTCGTTCCGCTGGCCAAGTGGATCGTGTCGAAGACCAGGGGCTGGCAGGTGTGGTCGGTCGAGCGCCGGGAGAACCTGCTCGAGGATCAGTCAAAGCTCGATCTGGCCAAGGCGGGGAGGGCCAGCGCCGCACAGCTGTTCGACTACTACCTGGGCTGGCTGCGCGACAACAGCATAAAGAAGCACTTCACGTTCATCCCTGACTCAAAGGTGGAGTTCGCCAAGCAATGGGGGATGAACGTCGCCGTCGGCGACCTGCACCAGGTGATCGCCGCCGCCAGCGAGCACGGGGGCAAGGTGGTCCTCGGCGGCCATTCGCTGGGCGGTGCGGTGGTCACCGCCTACGCGACCTGGGACTTCGGCGGCCGCGCCGGAGCCGACCAGCTGGCCGGCCTGGTCTACATCGACGGCGGCAGCTTCGGCGTCGACTCAGTGAGCCAGGCCAACCAGGCGCTAGCGAAGCTCGACGCATCGAAGGCTTCGCCCTGGCTGAACTTCGGGGGAATCGCCGCTCCCTACGCCGGGCTCTATAACGCCACCGGCTCGACGGCGGCGCTGATCGATCCGAACGGGCCCTCGCTCGGCCAGGCATCGGGCCTGCTGAATGCGTTCAAGCTGACTCCCTCGGTTCCGGTCACGAACCTTGGTCAGTACGGGTACGCACTCAACGTCGCGACCTCCCCGGCGGCGCTGGTCGCGGCCCAGGCGCACCTCGGCGTCGGAGTCAACATGAGCGGCATGGCGCCGTTCGGCTGGAACGGCCAGGGAGCGCTGACGCCGATCAAGCGCTTTGCGACGATGTTCTCCGGCTACGGGGTCCAGAACGCCGATGGCACCGAGTGGTACTTCCCTGCGCGTCTGACGCTCGACACAAGCGCCGTCGGCAACGGCATCGCGAGCCCCGTGCAGAACGTTCTCGACGTCAAGGCGACGATGGGGCGTCGGCTGCCTCGGAATCTGCTGATCTACGCGTTCGGCGCCCGGCTCGGCGGCCCACTGATCCTGCAGGACGCACGGACGCTTGCGCGACAGTCCGGTATCCCAAGTCGCAACCTGACGTTGATCAACCGCCAGAGCACCTACGCCCACAACGATCCCGCCGGGGCCTATCCCAATAACGTGTTCTTCTCGCATCTCGTGCCGTTCCTGAAGCGGGTCAGCGCGCAGGGCTGAGCCCGGGCGGGCTGGCCGAGCTGCCGCCACGGCCACTCTCGGTGGGACCGTATTCATGGCTGGCAGCACTGAGCGAGTTGGCGTTAGTCTCCCCGATCGTGCCAGAGCCTGCCCAGCGCCGGTTTGGCCGCCTCCCAGCGCGCAAGCCGAGACTTCCGAGCGAGCGTGACTGGGAGCGCTCGGTGTTGCTAAAGCCGCGCCCAGCGCCGCGTCATCCCGAGCTGATCAGCGATGGCGGCGGATTGCCGTTTGCCCCGGCGGCACTCGCCGGCTCGCCGGCACAGCTTGACCGCGAAGATCCCGCCGTGGGCGCACTGATCGCGCAGATCGCTCAGGGGACCGCGCCCAAGGGGGCCTCCCGTGCGCCGTGGAGGCAGGCGGCGGCGGCGGAACCCCCGAGCCTCAACGGCTGGCGGATGCTCGCACGCACCCCCGATGAGGTCCTGTTCGCGCGGGGGCGCCCGCCGCAACTGCTCACCGTGGCCGTACGCCAGGACGCCCGACGCGGCAAGTGGACCTGCGTTGCAGTGAACGCGGCGCGACCGCTGCGGGCCGCGCGCGACGGGATCCGCGCCTCCGGATGGCGTCTTGATCCAACCCGTGATGTCAAGCCCGAGGAGACCGTGTTGCGCGTGTTGGTCGCCGAGCAAACTTTTGCAGGGGGACAGCGGGCCGGCAGCCGCCTGCTCGCACCCGACCTCCACGTCGGCAGCGAAGAGCTGGTGCTCACGATGTTCGTCACCCCGCTGCCGGGATTTCAGACCCGGTCCGCGAACCCTGAGACCCCAGCGCGCATCGCCCTTCCCCAACCCGTCGGGCCGCGGCGGCTGATCGACGGCGCGCTCTACGAGCGAGCCTCACCCACGTAGAGCATGAGCCCCCGTCTGGCTTGACCGTCGCAGCGGGCCAGTCATAGACTGCCCGCACTTCTGGGCCATATCGTCACCGCCTCCGAATCCGCCGCAGAACCCGAGCCAGGACAAGGTTGGGACTGGCTGGCAATGCCGGAAGTCCTTGTGAAGCTGGGGGCCGGGCTGACGGGTCCCGGGTGCCCCAGACGCTCTAAGGGGTGTACACCGACGTCCGGCACGGCCGGGCGCCGCAGACGTTGATCACCGCGCCGTGGGGCGCTAGGAAGTCGGACTTCTGGACGCGTGCCAGCGGCGTGGAGCGCGGATCCTGGTGAGGGTCCACGTTCGTCTTGCTGTCGGCGGGCGGCAGGTTGGCCAACGGCGGCGGCTGCACGCGCCCGGGCCCACTGTCCCAGATCTCGATCGCCGAGCCGTGGAAAGGGTAGTGCGCGATCACCGGCACGCCGTAGAACAGATTGCGGTCGCGGGCACGATCGGTACTCAGGTCAAGCGCAGGCTCGTGCACCGAGGCACCGATCGTGCGGGCCTCGATCGCCGCCGCGTACATGCTCACCTGATGGTCGCCGTAGGCGATCTGCATCAGGACCGTGTGCGACGGGGTGTCGGGCAGCGGATGGGTGGTCATCTGCTGCGCGTAGCCGTCGGCCTCGCCGCGATCCCACAGCTGCTGCATCAGGTCCAGCACGACGGGGTGCAGCGACTGATCGGCGTAGCTGGTGAACAGGAACGGCTCGTAGTCGGAGAAGTCGGTGCTGCGCTCCAGCAGCACGCCGCCGTAGTTCATGCCACTGACGGCGAGCACCGCGCGACGGAAGTCCGGCGCGACGGCGGTGATCATCCCGCCCATGATCCCGCCCTGGCTGTTGCCGTCGTAGTACAGGCGCGAGGTGTCGATCATCGGGCGCCCCGCGACCTGGAACGCGGCGTTGGCGGCAAAACCCCGGGGGTGCAGCATCGCCCGCCCCAGGTAGAGCATGTTCAGCACGCCCTGCTGGAGGCGGTCGATCACCGCGGGAAACCGGTTGAGGTTCTCCAGCGCTGAGATGTCGCCGGCGACGTCGCCCTGGGCCAGTCCCCACAGGTCGCTGGCGCAGAAGACCATGTTGTGCTCGGCGGCCATGTCCTCGACGTTGCCGGATTCCACCTCGGAGCTGGAGCCCAGCAGCCCGTGGCCGTAGAGCGAGATGCGCGCCGGGTGGGCGGCGCTGGCTGAGCTGGGGATGACGCATTCGAACGTCGGCGTCGCAACGTTGCCACGGATCTGGGACGGGAGCGCGTCAGGCCCGCGCGAGCTGTAGTGAAACCCGGCGGTCGCGCTTGGCCCGCAGACCTTCAGGTAGCAGGGGACGTCGACCGTGCCCTTCACGGCACGGATCGTGGACGTCAGCTGCTTGACGCTCGTGACCGTGAACTTGGGCGTCCGGCCTTCGATCTTGTTGTCGGCTAGGTTGTGATCGCCCAGCTGTGCGAAAGCGTTGTTACGGATCGCCAACATTCGCGAGGTCTCACTCTGGCGCGACTCGACCGTGAAGTCCCACGCCTCATACAGGTTGGCGCGGGCAATCCCGGCCCGCTTGAGAACCGCGAAGATCTTGGCGTAGCGACCAGCCTGGGAGCGCTCGACGACCGGCAGCCGGCGGCCGTCGCGCAGCCGCTCGAACCAGCTCGGCGGCGCGATCAGCCGACCGTCGGCATTGCGCAGGTTGCGCAGCGCCACGGCGTAGGTGTCGCCTTCGGTGAAGTTCTTGCCCGCGTGGATCAGCAGATCGGTGTTCTGCGCACCGGTGGCGTTGGCGTCGAGCTCTGACCAGATCAGCTGCCGAGCGCCGGTGCGCTCGTCGATCACCACGATCGGCGCACGCTTGGCGAACGCGGCCGACATGTTGGCCAGGGTCACCGCGCCGGTCCGGTCAAAGGCGAGCTGGTTGTCAAGTCCGGCCACGTGCACGATCAGTGCGCTGCCGGGACTGAAGCCGTCGCTTCGGTCATACTCGGCGACGGCCATCCGCTGCCGGTGGGTGTTGACGGGCATCGCCGCGGCCCGCAGGTTGACCCGCCGGCCGGTCGGCGTAGACCGGTCGGCGCGGGTGAACAGGTCGTCGGGGAACGGCAACAGGCACGGACGGCCGGAGAACGGCTGGCAGTCGGCGGCGATCGGGGCGGCGATCGGGGCGGCGGCGTGCCCCGGGTCTGGACTCGGCGCACTCGGGGTCGCCGCTCCGGCCGGGACGCTCGCCGCGGCACACGCCAGCGTTAGCAGCACGCCGAGCATCACGGTGCATAGCAGCGACCATTTCGTTCGCGCGATTGCGCGTGTGGCGAGCATCACGTCCCCTCTCTCCGAATCCGCGACCGGTGGCGGCACGAGCTTGCGCCGCGAGCGATTGCGCAGATTATCGCTAAGCGCCCTCGTAGACCCGAGCCGATCGCCCGGTCAAGTGACGACCGGCCGCTCCGGCGCGGCGGCGAGCCGCCGCAACCCATCGCTTCAACATCGCCTGACCGGGTGCACACCGGACGTATGATCGTGGCGTGTCAGCCCACGCGCGCACCGCCGACGCGAGCCGATCATGAGCGGCGCGCCCGCGCCAGCCCCCACTGGCGAGCGCCAGGCAAGCGTGCTGGTCGTGTTCGCCGGGCTGATGCTGGTGATGCTGATGGCAGCGTTGGACCAGACGATCGTCTCTACGGCGCTGCCTACGATCGTCGGCGATCTCGGTGGCTTGAGCCACATCTCGTGGGTGGTGACCGCCTATCTGCTGGCCCAGACCGCCGTCACCCCCGTGTACGGCAAGCTCGGCGACCTCTACGGACGCAAGGCCGTGCTGCAGGTGGCGCTGGTGGTGTTCCTGATCGGCTCCGCGCTGTGCGGTATCGCGCAGAGCCTGACCGAGCTGATCGTCTTCCGCGCGTTGCAGGGCCTCGGCGGCGGCGGGCTGATGGTCAGCACGATGGCGGCGATCGGTGACGTCGTCGCCCCGCGTGACCGCGGCCGCTATCAGGGGATCTTTGGCGCCGTGTTCGGGCTGGCCAGCGTGATCGGCCCATTGCTCGGCGGCTTCTTCACCACCAACCTCTCTTGGCGCTGGATCTTCTACGTCAACCTGCCGATCGGGGTCGTGGCCCTGGCCGTGCTCGCCGCGACGCTTCCCTCGCGCAGCGAGCGGGTCCACTACCGGGTCGACTACCTCGGCGCCGCGCTGCTGGCGGTCGCGCTGAGCGCGATCGTGCTGCTGTGCACGCTGGGAGGCACCAGCTATGGATGGGGCTCACCAACCATCATCGCGCTCGGCGCCGCCGCGGTGATCCTGCTGGTCGTGTTCGTGGGCGCCGAGCGCCGCGCCGCCGAGCCGGTGCTGCCGCCGCGGCTGTTCGCCAACCGGGTGTTTTCGGTCACCAGCGCGATCGGGCTGGTGGTCGGCTTTGCGCTGTTCGGCTCGGTCACCTACCTGCCGCTGTTCCTGCAGGTGGTCAACGGCGCCAGCCCCACCAGCTCGGGCCTGCAGATCCTGCCGCTGATGGGTGGGCTGCTGATCACCTCGATCGGCTCGGGACAGATCATCAGTCGCACCGGCAAGTACAAGCCGTTCCCGATCGCCGGCACCGCGATCATGGTTGTCGGCCTGGCGCTGCTCTCCACGATGGACGCTCACACGACGCGGCTGGTCGCGTCGGCGTTCATGTTCGTGCTCGGCCTCGGCCTCGGCCTGGTCATGCAGGTGCTGGTGCTGGCGGTACAGAACGCCGTCGGCTACGAGGATCTCGGCGTCGCCACGTCAGGCGCCACCCTGTTTCGCTCGATCGGTGGCGCAGTCGGAACCGCGGTGCTGGGATCGATCTTCAGCAACCGTCTCAGCGCCGAGCTGGCCGCCTCGCTGCCCGCCAGCGGCAAACTGTCCACCGCCGGCGCCGGCTTCAATCCGGCCGCGCTGGCCAAGCTGCCGGCGGCGATCCACACCGTCTACATCACCGCGTTCACCAATGCGCTCAGCACGGTGTTCGTGGTGGCGGCCTCGGTGGCCGCGTTCGCGTTCCTGCTCAGCTGGACCCTTCAGCAACGTACGCTGCGCGACAGCGTGGCGGCCGGCAGCGGCATCGGCGAGACGTTCGCGATTCCCAAGCACACCGACTCGCTGGCCGAGGCCTCCCGCGCACTGACCGTTCTGGTCGGACGTGAGGGCCGCCGTGCGCTGGTGGAGCGCCTGGCCCAGCGCGCCGGCGTCGACCTCTCGCCGGCGGCCTGCTGGCTGATCATCCGCCTGCACGAGGACCCGGACGCCGACATCCCCGCGCTGTGCGCGAGCTTCGACATCCCGCTTGAAGTCGGCGAGCAGGCCCGCAACGAGCTGACCGCTCGCTCGCTGGTGGTCGAGGATCCCCGGCCCGACGGCCGGCCGGGCCGCGAGCTGACGTTGGAGGGCAGCGAGATCGTGGAGCGGCTGATCGAGGAGCGCCGCGCCAGCCTGGAGCGGCTGTGCGATGGCTGGGAACCCGAGCACAACCCCGAACTGGCCGGCCTGCTCGTCTCGCTCGCCCACGATCTGGCGCAGGAGCCCCCGGTCGCGGTCGGCGCGGGAGCGTGACGGTGGCCCAGAACGCAGATAGCCCCGAGGCCAGCGATCCGGCCGATCTGAGCGCCCTGGCGGCCGCCGACCTGCTGGCCGGCGGGGGTTTGTCGTCGGCTGAGCTCACCGAGGCCTGCCTGCGCCGCATTGAGCAGCGAAACGGCGGCGACCCAAGCTTCGACGGCGAGCCCGAGGCGATCAACGCCTGGGTCCGCGTCTATCCGGAGGCGGCGCGTGCGCAAGCGCGGGCCGCCGATGAGCGAAGGCTACGTGACGGCGGCGCCACGCCCAGATTCTGCGGGGTCCCCGTCGCGCTGAAGGATCTCTACGGCGTCGCGGGTCTGCCCCTGACCGCGTCCAGCCGGGTGCTGGCCGATCACGTCGCCACCGCCGACGCGGTCGTCTGGGCCCGCTTGCGCGAACGGGGGATGGTGCTGCTCGGGCACACGCACACGCACGAGTTCGCCGCCGGGGGGACGACCGACCAGGTAGGCAACCCGTGGGCGCTGGATCTGGTGGTGGGAGGCTCGAGCGGCGGCAGCGCAGCGGCGATCGCCGCCGGGATGACGCCGGTCGCGCTCGGCAGCGATACAGGCGGATCGCTGCGGATCCCCTCGGCCTGCTGTGGCACCAGCGCGATCAAGCCCAGCCACGGACGCCTGCCGATCGACGGGATCATCCCGCTCGCGCCGTCGCTTGACCACCCCGGCCCGATGGCCAGGACGGTCGCCGACTGCGCAGCGCTGCTGGCGGTGATGGCCCAGGGCGAACCGGTGACCAGCGCGCTGATGCCGCCGCCGGCTCCGATCGGGCCACTGCCGCTGGCCTGCCGGCCGGGCCCGCGGCCGCTGGCCGGAGTGACCGTCGCGGTGACCGACCGCAGCGACGCGCTCGAGCTCGAGCCCCAGGTCGCGGCCGGGCTCGACGGCGCCCGGCAGGCGCTGGAGGGGTTGGGTGCCCGCCTGGTGTCCCTGCCCGCCCCCTGGGAACTGGACTGGGATGACCTCAGCATCGTGCTGATGACCGAGGCCTGGGCTTACCACGCCCAGCATGCCGAGCACCACGACCGCTACCGCCCGGCGATCGCCGAGTTCGTCGAGGCAGCCCGTAATTTCACCGACGCCCAGGCCTATCTGGGCGCGCAGCAGCGCCGCGCAAGCGGCACGGCGGCCTGGGAGCACTGGTTTGGCGCCAACGACGTCGATCTGGTGCTGGAGCCAACGCTGCCGATCACCCCCTACGGGCGCGGTCCCGGCTACGAACGCGGACACGCCGGCGGGCCGGGAGATCCGATGATCGCCCTGACCGCGCTCTGGGACCTCACCGGGATGCCGGTCGTCGCGCTTCCCGTCAGCTGGTGCGTGGGGGTTTCGCTGGTGGCGCCGCGCGGGCACGAGGCGCCGCTCGTGCAGGCCGCGATCGACCTCCAGGAGCACGCGCTGCCGGCGCCGCGCTGGAGTCCGTAAGGATGCCCCCGAGCGCGCCGGGCTCAGTTGGAGGCGATCAGCTCAGACACCTCGCCGGCGGTTCCCCACCCCGTGGAGATCGGCCTCGATCGCTGCAGCGGCTTCGATCGCCGGCGGCAGGAAGTCCCGCCGCAACGCCGCCATCGACGCCCGGCTGGCGTGCGCCGACAGGTTCAGCGCCGCCACCACGTCTCCGGACGCGTTGCGGATCGGAACGGCCAGTGACCGCAGCCCCTCCTCCAGCTCCTGGTCGACGGCCGCGTAGCCCTGGCGGCGCACGCTGGCCAGCACCTTTCCCAGCGCCGTCTCGTCCTTGACCGTATGCGACGTGAGCGGCGCGACCTCAATCCGCTTCAAGCGCTCCTGCAACTGCTCATCCGGCAGGCCGGCGAGCAGCACCCGGCCCATCGAGGTGGCGTAGGCGGGGAGCCGGGTGCCGACCGACAGCGTGATGCTCATGATCCGCCGCGTGGGCACGCGCGCCACGTAGACCACCTCGGTGTCGTCAAGTACCGAGATCGACGACGACTCGTTGACCTTGGCGACCAGCACCTCCATGTGCGGCTGGGCCACCTCGGGCAGGGTCAGGCTGGAGAGGTAGGCGTAGCCGAGTTCCAGCACGCGTGGGGTCAGAGAGAAGCGCCCGTCGGAGAAGCTCATATAGCCGAGGTTGACCAGCGTCAACAGGAACCGGCGGGCCGCCGCGCGGGTCAGCCCCGCGGCGCGGGCGACCTCGCTCAGCCCCAGCTCGCGGTGCTCGGCATCGAACACCCGGACGACCGCCAGCCCGCGTTCCAGGGACTGCACAAAATCAGAGTTTCGCGACGTCTCCTCGCTCATCGGGTCGCACCTGAGTGGGTGGTTGCGCGCCGGTTCGGCATGCGCACACTAACCCGGGCGGCGAGCCCGGGCAAGCACGAAGGCGCACAATCACGCTGCATTGCGTGCGTTGGACGCCTTCCGTTCTCACCGCGAACCCCGTGATACGTTTTCGCGCCCAGCGTCCCCAGAAGGAGGATTCATGGCCGAGCAGGCGCAGACCGGTGTCGGGGACGGTCAGGACAACGGACTCCAGCCGCTCGCCACCGTGCGTGACGCGACCTTCGCGGTGATGCGCCGCCTGGGGATGACCACGATCTTCGGCAACCCCGGCTCGACCGAGATCGCGTTCCTGACCGACCTGCCGGCCGACATCGAGTTCGTGCTCGGCTTGCATGAGGGCTCGGTGGTGGGTATGGCCACCGGTTACGCGATCGCCCGCGGCGAGCCCTCGTTCGTCAACCTGCACACCGCGCCGGGCCTCGGCAACGCGATCAACGCGATCGCGAATGCGCGTGACTGCCGCGCGCCGCTGGTGGTGGTGGTCGGGCAGCAGGATCGCCGGCAGATGGCGTTCGAGCCGTTCCTGACCGGGCGCAACCTGGAGGCGCTCGCCGGCGACTATCCGGTCTGGCGGAGCCTGCCGATCCGCGCCCAGGATGTCCCGGGGGCGATCGCGCGGGCCTATCTGGAGGCGCAGGCGGCCAAGGGCCCCACCCTCGTGATCGTGCCGATGGGCGACTGGGAGGAGCCGGCCGACGAGCTGGCGGCCGCTACGCCTCGCCGGGTGCTCCGACCGCAATCGGTGACCCCCGACCAGGTCACCGGGCTCGCGGATCTGATCGCCGCCGCCGACTCCCCCACGTTCTTGGTCGGTCCCGGGGCCGACAGCCGCCGGGGATGGGACGCCGTGGTGGCGCTCGCCGAGCGCCTGCGCTGTCCGGTCTGGCAGGAGTCCTTCACGCGACGCGTTGGCTTTCCCCAGGACCATCCTCAGTTCGCCGGGCACCTGCCGTGGCGCCGGCGCCTGATGCGCGAGGCACTGGCACCACACGACCTGGTGCTGGCGATCGGCACCAATGCGTTTCGCCTCTACCTGCTTGACGATCCCGGTCCTCCGGTGAACCCCGGCACGAGAGTGGCGGTGGTCACCGACGATCCGGCCGAAGCTCACCGCAGCCCCTGCGAGCTCGCGGTGCTCGCACCGGTGGCCGAGGTCTGCGAGGCACTCACCGGATTGGTGAGACAGCGGGACACGGCCCTGCCTGAGACATTCCGGCGCCCGCCTGCACCTCAGCCACCGGCCCCGGGCGAACCGCTGCGCGCCGCCCACCTGCTTGAAGCGCTGGCCCGGCGGCTCCCGGCGGACGCCGTGCTCGTGGAGGAGACCCCCTCCAGCCAATCCGAGCTATATCAGCGGATCGCGATCCGGGCCCCGATGGGGTTCGTGGCCGGCGCCAACGGGGGCCTCGGTTTCGGGATCTCCGGTTCGATCGGCTTGCGCATGGGCCTCCCTGAGCGGCCCGTCGTCGCCGTCCTGGGAGATGGCTCGTCGATGTACGCGATCCAGGCGTTGTGGAGCGCCGCCCAGTACCACGTCGGCGTGCTGCTGATTGTGATGGCCAACGGCCGCTATGCGGTGATGGATGGGCTCGCCCGGGCCCGCGGGGGCGTCGGCGCGTGGCCGGCGTTTCACGGCGTCGACATCGCCGGCATCGCCAGGTGCATCGGGTGTCCGTCGGTGCGCGTCGAGACCCACGACGAGCTGCTGCGCACGCTCGACGCGGTGCTGCCAAACCTGGCCGCCCGGCAAGAGCCGCTGGTGCTGGAAGTGGCGCTGAAGCAGTAAGGGGCCACGACGCCGGTCAGGCCGGATCAGGTCGTGGCGCGCCGCGACAGCGTTGTCAGGCCAGGGCGCCGGCGGCCACGCGATCGAAGTAGCCGTGCTCGCCCGCGTCGAGGTACTCGGCCATCCGGCTGGCCAGCGACATGATCGTCAGCGACGGGTTCACCGACAGGGTCACCGGCAACACCGAGCCGTCGCCGACGAACAGACGTCTGACGTCGTGGGACTCACCGTGGGCGTCGACCACCGAGCGTGCCGGGTCGCTGCCCATGCGACAGCCGCCCTGCACATGCGTGCTCAACACTCCCGTGTGGAAGACGCGCTTGGCCCCGGCCGCCTCCAGCACCTGGCGAGCGAATTCCAGCGAGCGGCTGTTGCGCTCACGCTCGCGCTCATTGAAGTCGACCGTGTAGCGATCGCGACCGGTCTCGTCGACCCAGACACTGCCGTTGTTCTCGTCGTTGACCATCGTCAGCAGCCCGGTGAAGTAGCGGTACTTGCGCACAGCGTCGACGAGCGGCTGACCCCACAGGGGCCGATCGTGCTCATCGCACAATGCCGTCGCGAACCCGATCGGGTCCTGGATCGTTGACGCCTCGACCACGAAACCGCCCGCCTCGTCGGGCTGGAACTTCATGCAGTGAGAGGTGATCGGGTAGACCATATGAGCGTCCTGAATCTCGTCGAACAGCCCCTGGACCAGCCGCGCCGGGTGAAACCCGAGGTGGCGGCCGATCAGCTCGCTACTGGGAGAGCCGCCGGCGGCCTGACGAATTCCCGAGCGCAGCAGCAGCGAGGGACTGGCCAGCGCACCCGCCGCGACGACGACCACGTCAGCGGCGGCGGTGTGCGGTGCACCGTCGGGCCCCACGTAATGCACCCCTGATGCCTCCAGACCGTCCCCGCGATCCTCCAGCACCACGCGACGCACATCGCAGTCGGCCCTGAGCTCGAGGCTTCCCTGCGCCCAGGGTGGGTGGATGTAGGTGTTAAGCGTGGACTTTCCGGCGTTCGTGGGGCAGCCCTGCAGGCACGATCCGCAGCGCATGCAATTGGCGTCCGTGTAGGAGGTCACGGGCTCCAGGTCGGCCCCGAGCGCTTTGAAGCCCGGCTGCACGGTCCTCACGCACTGCTGCCAGTCGGTGCGCTCACGCACTCCCAGACGTTGCTCCACGCGTTCGATGTGGGGCAGCAGGTCGGCCGGCGCGAACGGCTCGCCCCCCTCCCCGAGCAGGCCCGCCGCCGCGTACCACTTGTCGTAGTCCTGCTGGGGAGGCCGCAGCGCTACCTTGGTGTTGATCGTGGTCGTGCCGCCCACGCATCGTCCCCGGAACATGATCAGCGGCGGGTCCTGGGGCCGCGCGGGCTCGGCGAACGCCGGCGGCCACCACAGCTCGTGGTTGGCCCTGGCCTCCCAGCGCATGAAGTCGGCCGCGGTCCGGTGTGGGCCGGTCTCCAACAGCAGCACCGTCCGACCGCGCTCGGCCAGCTCACCGGCGACGATGCCGCCGCCCGCGCCGGATCCGACCACCACCACGTCGAAATGCTCGCTCATTCCGAGACCCCCAGATATGACCAGTCCTTCTTGAGCCGCGCCGCCAGCGGCGGGCGAAAGTCGATCTCCTCCCAGGCGCCCGGCCCCGGGGCGCCGGGCGCCACGAAGTCGCTGTAGAACGCCTCGCAGGCCAGCGCGCGCACGACGGCGAACTCAGGCGAGAACTCATGCTCGGCGAGCGAGCCGGCGCCGCCCTGCACGGCCGATGCGAGCGCGTCGATCGCGGCCAGCGTTCCGGCGCGATCCCCCTCGGGCATCCGCGCCAGCAGCGCATCGATGTAGACCTCGGGCGCGACCCGCCCGCAGCCGGGCACGATCAGCTCACACAGCGAGCGCACCACGTGCGATCTGCGCTCATCCAGCACCACCATCGCTCTCCCTCCAAGCCGGTGATGTGACAGTAACCGATTTTAATGTGGCGGCCCGGGCCCAGCCGGCCGGCTACCCCGTCAGGGGGCGCGCCGCCGCCAGATCGGGTGTCAGGTGAGCTCGCCGCTGCCGGATCGGGTGCCAGGTGAGCTCGCCGCCGCCGGATCGGGTGCCAGGTGAGCTCGCCGCCGCCGGATCGGGTGCCAGGGCCCATGACCGCTGAGGACGCGGGCCCTCAGGCGAGCTCGCCGCCGTCGATCGGGTAGATGCCGCCAGTTATGAACGGCGCCTCGTCGCTGAGCAGGAAGGCGACCAGCGCCGCGATCTCCTCCGGCTTGCCGAGCCGTCCCTGCGGAATGAACGACGCCACCCCGCTGCGGAACTCGTCAGGGAAGCGATCGAACAGCGGGGTCTGCACCGGGCCGGGAACCACCGCGTTGACGCGGACGCCGCTGGCCGCACTCTCCACCGCCGCAGACCGCGTCAGGCCGATGATCGCGGCCTTGGTCGAGCCGTAGGCTCCGAGCCGGGGAACGCCGTGAAGTCCGGTGCCCGAGGAGGTGTTGACGATCGTCGCCTCAGAGCCTTGCCGCCGGGCGGTGCGCAGCATCTCTCGCAGGTTGAGGAACATGCCCTGGTAGTTGACCGACACCAGGCGCTGGAACTCAAGCAGCTCGAAATCGATCAACTCGGCCAGCGGCCCCTCTACCCCGGCGTTGTTGTGCAGCGAGTCGATCCGCCCAAAGTGACTGATCACCTCGCCGAAATAGCGCTCCACGTCAGCCTCGGAGGATACGTCGCCGGCCAGGCCGATCACGTTGCCGGCGTCGAGCTCCTGCGCAGCCGCCTGGGCGGCGTCGCCGTCGATATCCACGACCGCCACACGCGAGCCCTCGGCTGTCAGCCGCTCGGCCGTGGCCCGCCCGATGCCCGACGCCCCACCCGTCACGACGACGACCTTCCTCTGCAGTCCCTTTAGCCGGAAGTTTTTGAGGGTTTGAGGCCCGATCCCCAGTGTTTGTGGGGGTCGGGCCT
>CALAQT010000147.1 GCA_937888775.1 uncultured Actinomycetes bacterium
GGGCGCATACCTCACCATACCGCAATCACCACTTATTTACAAGCCACACCACTAGGAGCGCGAGCCACAGGTCCTGGTTCTTCACCGGCTTCGTGCCGCTCTTCCAACCGTTGCTCTGCCACTTGACAAGCCATCCTTCGGTGAACGCATTCGCCACATAGGCGGAGTCCGGGTAGATGGTGAGCATTGTCGGGCGGGTCAGCACCAATAGCCCTCGAGTACTGCTTGCAGTTCCATGCGGTTGTTCGTGGTCATGTCGTCTCCGCCGTGGCCCTCGAGCTTCTTCGCGACGCTGCCGTCTGGGCGCCGGGCGATGAGGGTGTACCCCCAGCCGCCCGGTCCTGGATTTCCCGAGCAGGCGCCGTCTGACCAGAGTTCGGCCTTGAAGGCCATCAGCGAACAGTAGGCGCTCGGGCGGCGCTGAAGGTCTGCCCGGAGCTCGCCGGCGCGTTGCACGAGCCAACCAGTCGTGTCGCGCAGCCCGTTTTCGCGTTTTCGGCGGTTTTGCAGGTTTGTTCGCTACTGGACACGACTGGAGACGACACCCCTCGACGCCGTAGACGTCGGCGAGCATCCGCGGGCGTTGCTGGACGTGCTTGGCTGACCTGCGGCGCCAGCCGTGCCGGGGGCGTTCACTCGAGGTTCCTCGGCGACCGCAATGGCGCTCCGGTTGAGGGTCGCTTGACTCCCCGCCGACAATATCCGATAATCTGATCGTGTCTGAGATCTCTGCTACCGAGGCGTCGAAGCGTTTCGCGGACATGCTCGACGCCGTTGAGCACCGAGGCGAGACGTTCACGGTAGTTCGTCGGGGGCGCGCGATCGCGACGGTCGCTCCGGCGCGCCGCACGACGGTCGCTGAGCTGCGTGAGTTCCTGCGCGAGCATCCGCCCGATAGCGGTTGGGAAAGCGATCTCGCTGACCTGCGGCGCTTCGTCGGCAACGCGCCGACGAAAGACCCGTGGACCGATTGATCCTCGATACGGGAGCGCTGATTGCGCTTGAGCGAGGCCACGCGGATCGGGCCGAGGTGCTGCCGGACGACGCTGATGTCGCGATCAGCGCGATTAGCGCGTCCGAGCTGCTTGTCGGTGTCGAGCTCGCCGACGATGAACACCGCGGCGGGCGACGCGCAACCGTGGAAGGAGTGATCGAGCGCGTCGAGATCGTCGCGTTCGACCTCGACATCGCCCGCCACCACGCCGCGCTGCTCGCGCACGCACGTCGCTCGGGACTGCCGAGAGGGGCTCACGACCTTCAGATCGCGGCGACAGCGAGAGCTACGGGCCGGACGCTCGTCACTACCGACGCGCACGCGTTCGACGACCTCCCGGGCGTCACCCACCGGCTTCTGGCCGAGCAACAGCCCGGTCGATGAGACGACGACTCAGGCCGATCGCTCCGGTGATGGCGTGCGGAGCAATCTAGTAGGACGCCACGCCTACGGACTACTGTCCGCGGCTCGCGTCTTCCGGGCGGCCGATTGACGGTCAGGTTCGAGTCCTGGATCGCCCACTGGGAATTGCCAGGGGGGCGGGGCCTATTCGTCGTGGCTAGCCAGTCGGCCGGGTGACTGGCCCAGAACTTCGAGTAACTGAGGGCGTGTAGCCACCCACTGCCGGTCGACACCGGCGGGTGGATGACCTAGCAGCTTGAGCAGAGCCAGACCGCGGATTGCGCTTAGAACAGTCCCCCAGCGAGAGGCGATCTCACTGTTGGCAGGCAAGCCGGCCCCGAAGATTACGGTCGCGGCCTCCTGCAATCCCCGAGAGATGTTGCGCTCCTCGACCATGATGACCTCCCGTAGCTCGGCGTCGCTACGCCCCGCCAAAGACAACTCGACGATTGCAGCGAACAGGCGGCCGCTGTACTGCTCAAACAGCACATCGAGACCGACTTCGATTCGTGCCCGCCCGCGCGGCACGCCTGCCAGCTGCTCGCGCAACTCGTCCATCTGACGGAGAGCGAGATGGCGTACCGCTGCGGCAATGAGCGTCGTCTTGAGTGGGAAGTAGTTCTGCTGCGCACCGCGCGACACGCCGGCGCGATTGGCGACCCCCGGCGTCGTTAGGCCGGCGTAGCCGCGATCGAGCAGCTCATCCACAGCCGCATCGAGCAGACGCCGGCGGGTTGCCCGCGCGCGCGCCTGCTTAGGCTCCGAGTTCTCAGTCCCGGGGAGCATTCAGAAGACCGTACCAGAATAATCAGCGCAGATGATTCTTGCTAAGCTGCCCATGCCCACCTTTGGCAGATCTTCAAGGAGCAGACCAATTGCCAGCCGCTGAACCGCTTGTCTTTGACGCAATTCGCACGCCTCGTGGCAAGGGCAAGGTGAACGGATCGTTACACGCCACCAAGCCCGTCGACCTGGTCGTAGGCCTGATGCACGAGATGCTCAGTCGTAACGCCGCCTTCGATCCCCACCGCGTGGACGACGTCGTCCTCGGCTGCGTGACGCCGATCGGCGATCAGGGAGCCGACATCGCCAAGACCGCTGCCATCAAGGCCGGCCTTCCCGACACCGTGTCTGGCGTACAGCTGAACCGGTTCTGCGCCTCGGGCCTGGAGGCGGTCAACATCGCCGCGCAGAAGGTCGCATCCGGCTGGGAGGACCTCGTGCTCGCGGGCGGCGTCGAGTCGATGTCGCGCGTGCCGATGGGTTCTGACGGTGGTGCTTGGGCGATGGACCCCGAGACCAACTACGACACCTCTTTCATCCCGCAGGGGATCGGCGCCGACCTGATCGCGACGATCGAGGAGTTCAGCCGTGAGGACGTCGACGCGTACGCCGCGCGCTCGCAGGAGCGCGCCGCGGCCGCCCAGGCCGAGGGTCGCTTCTCGAACTCGGTGATTCCCGTGCTTGACCTCAACGACCACGTCATTCTCGACCACGATGAGTTCATCCGCCCGGGTACGACCGTCGAGACGCTCGGCGGCCTCAAGCCTTCGTTCGCCGCGATGGGCGAAATGGGCGGCTTCGACGCGGTCGCGCTGCAGAAGTACCACTGGGTCGAGAAGATCGATCATGTACACACCCCCGGCAACTCCTCGGGCATCGTCGACGGCGCCTCGCTGGTGGCGATCGGCAACGCGCAGACCGGCGCGGAGCTCGGTCTCCGCGCCCGGGCGAAGATCCTCGCGACCGCGGTCTCGGGCTCTGACCCGACGATCATGCTCACGGGTCCGGCGCCGGCCAGCCGCAAGGCATTGGCCAAGGCCGGGCTGACCGTCGAGGACCTCGACCTAGTCGAAATCAACGAGGCGTTCGCTGCCGTGGTGCTGCGATTCGTCAAGGACATGGGCCTCGACCTGGACAAGGTCAACGTCAACGGCGGCGCGATCGCGATGGGCCATCCGCTCGGCGCCACCGGCGCGATGATCCTCGGCACGCTGATCGACGAGCTCGAGCGCCAGAACAAGCGCTACGGCCTCGCCACGCTATGCGTTGGCGGCGGCATGGGCATCGCGACCGTTATCGAGCGCGTCTGAGGCGCGACGCCGAGCCCACGGAAATCCCTTCACAGAAACGAGTCAAGCTATGGGTGAGAGCAGCACGATCCGCTGGGAGCGCGATGACGACGGCGTCGTCATCCTGACCCTCGACGATCCGAACCAGTCGGCCAACACCATGAACGCCGCCTATGCAGAGTCGATCAAGGCGACCGTAGACCGGCTTGAGGACGAGCGTGACCAGGTCACCGGTGTGATCATCACCTCGGCGAAGAAGACCTTCTTCGCCGGCGGCGACCTCAATGATCTGAAGTCGGTGACCCGTGAGAAGTCTGAGGAGATCGGAGAGTTCGTGCGAGACGGCAAAGCGGTCCTGCGCCGCCTTGAGACGCTCGGCAAGCCGGTCGTGGCGGCCATCAACGGCTCCGCCCTCGGCGGCGGCCTCGAGATCGCGCTCGCCTGCCATCACCGGATCGTCCTCGACGATCCGAAGCTCCAGCTCGGCTTCCCGGAGGTCCAGCTCGGCCTGTTGCCCGGCGCGGGCGGCGTCACTCGGACCGTCCGGATGCTGGGGATCGTCAACGCGATGACGCAACTCTTGCTCCAGGGCCAGCGGGTTCGCCCGGCCAAGGGCAAGGAGATCGGCATCGTCGACGAACTCGTGTCGTCGCGGGAGGAGTTGATCCCGGCCGCCAAGAAGTGGATCGCCCACAAGGGCGGGGATCCCGTCCAGCAGCCGTGGGACGTCAAGGGCTACAAGATTCCCGGTGGCACCCCGAGCACCCCGGCGCTGGCCCAGAACCTGCCGGCCTTCCCGGCCAACCTGCGTAAGCAGCTCAAGGGCGCGAATTACCCCGCCCCGCACCACATCATGGCTGCCGCCGTCGAGGGCGCCCAGGTCGACTTCGACACTGCGAGCGAGATCGAGGGCCGCTACTTCGTGGACCTGGTAACCGGCCAGGTGGCCAAGAACATGATCCAGGCGTTCTTCTTTGACCTCCAGCGGGCCACCGGCGATCGCGGCCGTCCGGCCGAGATCGAGCATTTCGAGCCGAAGAAGGTCGTTGTGCTGGGCGCTGGCATGATGGGCGCGGCGATCGCGTACGTGTGCGCCAAAGCCGGCCTCGAGGTCGTGCTCAAGGACGTCGCCCAGGAGGCCGCCGACAAGGGCAAGGGCTACTCCAAGAAGCTGCTCGACAAGGCGGTGCAACGGGGACGCTCCACCCAGGAGCAGGCCGATGAGCTGCTCGCGCGGATCACGCCGACCACTGACCCAGTCGCGGCCTCGGGCGCCGAGCTTGTGATCGAGGCGGTGTTCGAGGATCCGAGCGTCAAGGCTCAGGTGTTCGCCGAGATCGAGCCGTACCTCGCCGCCGACGCGCTGCTCGGATCCAACACCTCGACGCTGCCGATCACCGGACTCGCCAAGGGCGTGACGCGCCCGGCTGACTTCATCGGGCTGCACTTCTTCAGCCCGGTCGACAAGATGCCGCTGCTGGAGATCATCAAGGGCGCGGCGACCAGCGAGGAGACGCTCTACCGCGCGCTCGACGTCGCCCGGCTGATCAAGAAGACCCCGATCGTGGTCAACGACAGCCGCGGCTTCTTCACCAGCCGGGTGATCGGAACATTCATCAACGAGGGGATCGCGATGCTGCTGGAGGGCGTGCCGGCGGCGACAATCGAGCAAGCCTCCTCGCAGGCGGGCTATCCGGCCCCGGTGCTCCAGCTCTCCGACGAGCTGAACCTAAAGCTGATGCGCAAGATCCGCGACGCCGCCAAGGCCGCCGCCCAGAACGATGGTGGCCCCTGGGACGGGCATCCGTCGGAGACGGTGATCGACCGGATGCTCGACGAACGTCGCCCCGGGCGTCTGGAGGGCGCCGGCTTCTACGAGTACCAGGACGGCAAGCGCACCCGGCTGTGGCCCGGGCTACTGGAGGCGTTCCCGCCAGTGCCGGATCCCTCCCAGCTCTCGCTCGACGATCTCAAGGAGCGGATGCTGATTGTCGAGGCGATCGAAAGCGTTCGCTGTCTCGACGAGGGCGTGATCGAGTCGGTGGCGGACGCCAACATCGGTTCGATCTTTGGGATCGGTTTCCCCGGCTGGACCGGCGGGGTCCTGCAGTACATCAACGGTTATGAAGGGGGGCTGCCCGGATTCGTCGCTCGCGCGCGGGAGCTAGCCGAGGCCTACGGCGAGCGTTTCGAGCCGCCCGCGTCGTTGGTGGCAAAGGCCGAGCGCGGCGAGATCTACTCAGACGAAGAGGCACTTATCGCCACCGCATGAGGCGTCATGGCAGGCCCGAGGGCGCTCGCGGCCTGCCACAACCCTTCTCGGCCCGGCCCCCGCCAGGCAAGAAGCCACGACGCCTCGAAAATCGCGGGGTAAAGGCGCAAGCCGATACGTCAGCCGATAGGACGCGCACGCTTGCGCCCGACCAAGCTTGCGGCTTGACGCAAGGGACGGGTGATCCGCCAGCTCAGCGAGCCCTCGTACGCGCTCCTCACTTCGGCTAGTGCGTGCTCGCGGTCTCGCTGCACCTGACGCAGGTTGTGGCGGACGGCCCGGTATTCGCGCGGATCGTCGGCCGGCTCGGCTAATTCAGCGGCCGTAACCTCAACATCGCGCCTGCGCAGCAGCACCCATGTCTGCCCATGAACCGGTGCTGCGGTGACGATCTCGAATGCCCGGCCCCAGTGCGCACGGACCCACCAGTCCGACATGAGCACCATCGGTCCCCCGTCCTCCCAGCCCTGATCGGGACGGAGAACGTTCATGCCGATTCGGTCCTCGTCCCACGGCTCGTGCGTAAAGATCTCGCTGTTCCAGGCACCCATGTAGGTGGCGATCAGCAGGCCATCCGGTTTCAACAACTTGTGCAGCTCCGATAGCCAAGGCAGCGAGTTATCGGTCAGATGGGTGAACACCGATACTGCCCACATCAGATCGAAGCTGCCGTAATCAAGCCCCAGTGGAGGATCGGCGGCGTTCTGGATCGGGTGCAACGGTGGGCTGAGATTCTCCTTCAGCCAAGCGATGCTCGCAGCATCGATATCCGCACCCCAGACCTCAGCACCCTCCGCTTCTCTGAGGAAGTGTCTCAGCGTACGTCCAGCGCCACACCCGAAATCGAGCACCCGCTTATCCTCCAACGACCACCCTGCGGGCAGCATCTGCATCAGTGCAGCCTTTACTTCTGCGCCCAGCTTGTCATAGGCAGCGAGCGGCTCGCCGCGGTTCTCGAGACAGCAGACGCGGCTCGCCAGAGTCAGCGGCGGATATGGAGCTTCGGTGCTGGCCGTCATGCCGGGAGCCCGCAGGCTAGTCCATGGTGCGTCGCGCGGACGTGGTTGCACCGCCCGGCCGATCGTGCTCGGTCAGGGCTCCGACGGAGTGTGCGGCCGTTTGGGGAGTAGGCGGTGGCCGTCGACGACGGCGGTGGCGAGGTCGATGAGTTTGCGGTTGTCGATGCGTGAGCGTTCGCGCAGCATCTCGAAGGCGCTTCCCTCATCGATGGAGTGGCGTTCCATCAGGATGCCCTTGGCTCGCTCGGTCACTGCGCGGCGTCCGAACGCACCCTCAAGGTCTTGATATTCGGCGAAGCGCCGCAGCACGATGTCGATCGAGCTTTGCCAGTCATCCACGTCGGCGTCGGAGATCTGGGCGAAGACGCCTCGCTTGGATGCCTCTTTGACGAACGCGGGATCCGGCGCGTGAAGCAGCACGATCACGGGACAGGCGGCCTCGTGGACGATCTTGTCGATCAGCTCGAGCGCGTGCTCGGAGCTCTCACCGAGTCCGACGAGCGCGACGTCAGGTCGCTCCCGCGCGGTCACCGGCCCGACGTCCTGAACATCAATCTCTTTAGCGATCACCTCGTGGCCGAGCGCCACGACGATCGGGGCCACCAGCGCCAGGCGGTCCTTCCGCTCGTTGGCGATCAGAACGCGTAGATGAACATTCCGGCCATCGTCCGTGCGTGGCGCCACAGACAAAGTCTAGACCGAAGTTCCCCCTGTAGTCAGCTGGTGTAGAGGCCGGGATCCCTGTGTTGGTG
>CALAQT010000148.1 GCA_937888775.1 uncultured Actinomycetes bacterium
AGCCGCTCCGCGTCCTCCCGCTCGATGCAGACGACGATCCACAGCTTGGCGTCGGGCCCCCGACTGCCGGACGCTCGCTTCCATGACGGGAGCCGGCGGCGCGCTCGCTTATGCATTGCGACGTGAGCGTCGCTCCAGCGGCGATCCCCGCTGAGGAGCCGCAGCCTCGGCAGAGTGCCGCAACGGCGACGATCCGGAAGCGACGGACACCAAACTGTGCCTTGCCCAACTCTCAGCGGCCGATTGCCTGCGGGAAGTTGAAGTAGTGGTCGGGATCAACGCGGGCGCGCGTCCGTTTCAGACGGGCGAGATTGCTGCCGTAGTAGGCCTGCTCCCACCCTTTCAGGTCCGGGTCGATGTAGTTCTGGTATGCCCCGCCTGACACGAACGGCCGCATTTTCGTCCATGCCTGTTCGACCCAGCCCGTGGCCGCGACACCCGAGTAATACTGGATGCAGAACAGGGGCCCGCGGTGAATGAACGCGGTCTCGTCGGCGCCGACACGGCCGATCGCGCCGCCGTAGGCATCACAGAGCAGGGCTCCCGAGCCGGCGGCCTCGGCCCCCGCGATCATCGCGGCGCGTCCGTCCTCCGGCAGCGGCGTTATGACGTAATCCGATTTCGCCTGAAAGATTTCGCGCGGCATCTGACCGCCCGGCGCGGCGCCGCTGGTGTGGCACCACGCGAGGGTTCGCCCTTCACAACCCGCGAGCAACATCTGCGTGTTCATGTAAGGCTGCTGTGTGAGTTCAGTGAGCGTTCCCCCCTGGACACTTCTGAGCGGCGCGATCAGCCCCGGGATGTCGCTTGATGGGCCGAGGTATTGGCCGGTGGTGTAGACGTTCGGACCGTCCGTCTCGACATGCAAGGTGCAGGTGATCTTCTCGTTGGTGTGCGGAGCCCAGGATTGCCACGCCTCGATCGCGGCGTTCGCCGACGGCCAGGGCCAGGCGACCTTAAAGAACGTCGAGGCGGCGGGTATCTGATGAGTCGCGAACGTGAACTCGGTCACGACGCCGAAATTGCCACCGCCGCCGCCCCTCAGCGCCCACAACAGATCCGAGTCCGATTGCTTGTCGACTGAACGCAACGCGCCGTCGGCCGTCACGATCCGCACCGCCCGGAGGCTGTCGATCGTCAATCCGAGGTGCCGAGAAGCGAGGCCGAACCCGCCGCCGAGCGTCACGCCCGCGATCCCGACCGACGGGCACGAGCCGCCCGGGACAGTGACACCAGACTGCGCCAGACGGGAGTACAGGTCGATCAGCTGGACGCCTGCGCCGACCGTCGCGGTGCCAGCCTGCGCGTCGAACGTGATCGTGTCGAGCTTTCGCAGATCGAGCACAACGCCGTGGGCGGCTGTGGAATACCCCGCGTAGCTGTGCCCGCCCGACCGCGCCCGAACACTAATTCCCTTGCCGGTGCAGAAACGGAGCGCGTCGCGGACGTCAGCGCCATCGAGGGGACGCGCGACCGCGTCCGGCAGCACACGATCAAAGCGCGGATCGTACACGTGGGCAGCCGCCTCGAAGCCCGGAGCGCCCCGCTCGAAAACGTGGCCCCGGATTGCTTGCTGAAGTCCCGTTGGCATCGCTCTGTCCTCCCGATCAGACTCTAACCCGACACGCTTGCGCTCCGGAACGATCACGTCAACCTTCTCTCGGGAGCTAGCGAACGAATCAGCAACACCGCCCTCAGCGGGTGCTGGTCGCGACTTCTCCTCTCACGAAGGAGCAGCCGCGTGCCAACGCGTTCGCCGGTGTTCCGGGCTTCTGCTTTCACATGCTGAGCTCGTCCGTCCTGGCGCTTGCATTGCGACGATGGGGTGGGTCGAGGCCTCGGCCCACCCTCAGCGTGGGTTCAGTGCAGCTGCAGCCCGTTGTGGGCAGGGATCGTGGGTGCGGGTCGTTCGTGGACGGTGTGCACGATTTCGGTGTTGTCGATGCCGCGCAGATAGACGGAGGTGATGGCGAGATTGGCGTGTCCCAGCTGGCGCTGGATGACCAGCAGCGGGACCCCCTCGCGCGACATCTCCACCGCATGCGCATGCCGCAGCTGATGCGGGGCGAACCGGCGGCGCACCCTGGCGCGAGCGGCCGCTTGGTGCAGTTGCGTGCGCACGCCGGCGGGCCCCCAGGGCCGCCCGCGGGTCGGGCCGCGCAGGACGCAGAACAACGCGCCGACGGGGAGTGTGGCGCGCAACGTCAGCCACGGGGCGAGCTGCTCCCAGGCCCAGCGGTCCATCCCGACCTCTCGGCGCTTGCCGCCCTTGCCGTGCCGCACGAGGATCGCCCCACGGCCCGAGTCCAGGTCGCTCTCGGTCAACGCGAGCGCCTCGCTGATCCGCAACCCGGCGCGCCACAGCACGACGATCAGACCGCGCAATCTCACCCCGTCAGGATCATCACCGGCAGCGCGCATCACGGCGATGATCTCCTCGACCGTCGGCGGGTCAGCCGGGTACTGCAGGCCCTTGTTGCGGGGTGGTCGTCCCTGGTGATAGCCGGGCAAGGTCGCTGATGATCGACGCCGGCCGGCGATGTCCACGAGCGTGGTGGATGCCATGAGGTCCTCCTTCAGACGATGGTTGACCACGCCATCGTCCCGCCGCACCAACCGCCGCCACTCCGCGCCGCGTCCGGCGATCGCTATTCGCGCACAGCGGTCACAGCGAGCGTCGACATCGAGCTGGGGCTCGGTACCGAACTGCCTACGCAACGCCGCCCTTGTGCGCGGAATAGGTGCTGCGGGAAACCCGACTTGCGGTAGCGCCGAGCAGGACCGCCGCGACTCCGAGGATCGATAGCCACATACCGGTCGTGCGCAGCTCTGTCGTTGAGATCAACCAAGCTGCTTGGACGCCTGATCGGAACGTGTTGTTGTGGACGAGGCCATGTGCGAGTACCGGGACGAGCAGCTCGCGCGTGAGGAACAGGAGCGCGCCCGCCGCGATCAGGCACGCGCCGACGCCGACCAGTGCCCGGGCTCGCCGCTCGCGAGCCGCGAGGATGGCGGCGCAAAACAGCGCGACAGCCGCAGTCCCCAACGCCAGCGTCAGGCCGCGCAGCGTCTGGACGGCGGGGCGCGCTTGGCGCACCTGGCGTGCGCTGAAGATCGGCAGGTTGCCGGGATGCGAGCCGCTGAGCCCGAACAGCTGATGACGCTCTGCTGTGGGGACAAGACTCGCCGGGACGCTGTCGAGGAGTTCGCGTGTGAGTTCTCTCAGCAGTGGCGTGAGATCCAGCGCGACGTTCCCGCTACGCCCGTGGTCCAGGATTGACAGCAGCTCGTGGTGTGCTTGTGCGTTGGCTGTCTCCCACACCGCACGAGCTCGAGGGCTGGTGAGGATCTCGCCGGCGAGGTCCAGGCCACGAGCACGCAGCTGGCTCAGCAGGCGGCCGGCGGTCGGCGTCGGGAGAAGCGAATCGAGCGTTTTCTCCACGTCGGTCTTCCGGAACAACTCGTCAACAGCAAATCTCCCGACCGCCCCGCGGACGTCGCCGTCAGCGAGCAACGCGGGGCTTGTCGACCGCCAGCCAGACGGGCTGAGGATTTCGTGGTTCAGCCACCAACCGACGCTGCCCACCAGCGAGCACAGCAAGCCGAGCACGAGCAATAGGGCACCAAGCCCCCGGCCGCCAGGCGACAGGACTGCCATCCAGAGATTGTCCGCACTGCGATCACGCGGAGCGTCTATGTCGAGCCGGCGGGTAGGCATCGCCATGCGCATACACCGGCCACGGCAGTAGCGAGAGAAGACCGACCCGCTTCTGGCGACGAGCAGGTCGATCGCCGCCCTGTCTTCGCAGCCCTCCTTTCCCGACGGCACAGGCATCGTTCGGGCCCGTTGTTGCTGCCGGATCGTGCGGGGAGCAGCAGCCTCGCCGAGAGTGCCGCCTCGGCGACAATGCAGAAGCGAGGGTCGCGCAGCGGAGACGCCTGAGATCGTTCCGAGGCGGTCGCGACGCGAGCGGGGGCGGCGACGGCTCCTCCTGTGGGAGAGCGGCAGCGCGACCTGGGACTAGCGACGCTCTTCGTCGGACCAGTCTCGCGCCGGTCACGATGATGGCTGGTGACGCCTTCCCCGCGACGATCCGTACTTAACCCGCCTTGCGTGCGGGGCGGATCGGATGGCCGGGGGCGGGGCTGCTGCGAGCATTGGTGGTGGTGGCGTTTGATCTACAGAAGGAGGGGTTGAGCATGCCTACCGAAACCATGAGGAAGACGAAGGAAACGATCAATCAACGCTTCGATCAAGTGATCGCCTCCCTGCTGGAGCCAGGGGAGCACCCGGTGGCGGGAGCGGTAGCGATGTCCGGGCTCAGCCCATGGCTGGTCGGCCCGCTGACCCAGAAGAAGTACTTCATGGAAGTGACCGACCGCAGGGTCTTGTTCATCAAGGCCTCAAGGGTCAAGCTGCACGATCAGGGCTTGGCCTGGGCTGATCCGCTTGATGCTGTGCAAGTCCACGACGTTGAGTGGCAGCACGCATGGAGCAAGCTCGGATACCGCCGCCCCAACGGTGAGGACATCCGGCTTCGTATCCAGTTCGACTGGCGCGAGGAGGGGCAGGCGGTCGCACCCCTTCGCGAACCGCGGCAAAGGGCACCCCCGGCGACGGGTCGTTCCGTCACCTTCAGGTAACTCGATTTTCAACACGAGGGAGGAAAGCGCGTGCGACGTATCTACGGAGTGCTCGGCGCTGCGGTAGCAGTGGCGGCCACGGTCGCCGTCATCGGGGTCACGAGCGGAACGGCAGCTCCCAGGGTGATCTACATGGACCCGAGCGCGTCAATTCCGGCGCGTGTCCATGACCTTCTGGGCCGGATGACGCTCAGGGAGAAGGTCGGCCAGATGGACCAGGCCGTGGTCGGATTGGTGCGCGACAAGACCAATCCGGCGAATGGTGTCTGCAACGGTGATAACACATCGCAGCCGCAGCCGAACTGCCTGCAAACCGTGCTGATCACAGACGCCACCGGCTCGGTCCTGTCGGGTGGGACCGACAATCCGCCCGGTAACACGGGGACT
Organism: uncultured Actinomycetes bacterium; assembly: GCA_937888775.1. The sequence goes on from CALAQT010000148.1 coordinate 5,032, forward strand.
GACTGGGCGAATCTGTACAACACGATCCAGCATTACGCGATCGACCACTCGCGGCTGCACATCCCGATCATCTACGGCGTCGATGCGGTCCACGGCTTCGGTCATCCGACCGCGGCGACGTTGTTCCCCCAGTCGATCGGGATGGGAGCGACCTGGGACACCCAGCTGGCGAGTCTAGCCGGCCAGGCCACGCGTAATCAGATCTGCAGCGTTGGCACCGTTTGGGACTTCGCTCCGGTTCAGGATGTGGCGCGGGACAACCGCTGGGGTCGCACCTACGAGACGTGGGGAGAAGAGCCCGCGCTCTCGGGCGCGATGGGCGGGGCCAACATCAGCGGAATGCAGAGCGGGACGTGCCCGACCGACCCCGGCCTCCAGGTCACATCGACGGTCAAGCACTTCGCCGCCTACTCGGAGTCGATCAACGGCCACGATCGCGTCGAAGCGCAGATTCCGATCCGTTATCTGCAGGATCTCTTCCTGCCGTCCTACGCGGGCGGGATCAACGCGGGCGCAGACACTGTCATGGTCAACTCCGGGTCGATCAACGGCATCCCCGCGACGGCTTCGCACTTCCTGCTGACGACCGAGCTGCGCCAGCGGCTGGGCTTCACAGGCGTGGTGATCAGCGACTACAACGACGTCTTCGCCCTGCAGACGACATACCACATCGCTCCCGATCTCGAGAGCGCGGTGGCCGAAGCGGTCAACGCCGGCGTGGACATGGCGATGAATGCGATTTCTTCCACCAGTTACGACGCCGCGCTGATCGCGGCCGTCCATGACGGTCTGGTCCCGATGTGGAGGATCAACCAGGCGGTGACGAGGATCCTGACGCTGAAGTTCAAGCTCGGCCTGTTTGACCACCCCTTCGTCGACGCGACCAAGGCCAATGACGCGATCAGCGGCAACGTGGCCCTTGACCGCCAGGCCGCCGATGAGTCGATGACCCTGCTGCAAAACCAGAACGGCACGTTGCCGCTCTCCAAGAGCAGCCATGTCACGGTCGTCGGCCCGAACGCGGACTCGATCCCCGACACGCTTGGGGGCTGGAGCGTCAGCTGGCAGGGCGTGTTCGACAACAACAAGCAAGCGTGCTGCGGCGGACCGCCCGACCAGATACCGACGCAAACGGTGACGGTCTGGAAGGGCATCCAGGCAGCCGACGGGAACGCAACGCTCGCTCCCGATCAGGCCAGTGCGGTGGCCGCGGCCGGCAGCACGGACGCGTACGTCGCGGTGGTCGGCGAGACCAGGCCCTATGCCGAGGGACTGGGCGATGACCCGGCACCGCAGTTGGATGCCAGCCAGAAGGCGTTGATCGCGGCGCTGAAGGCCACCGGCAAGTCGGTGATCGTGGTCGTCGTGGCCGGCCGTCCGCTCGGGCTCGGTCCCGACGCCGAGTCGGCGAACGCGATCCTGATGGCGTGGCAGGGCAGCACGCAAACAGGTAACGGGGCCGCCGACGTGCTGTTCGGCACGTACGACCCGAGCGGCAAACTCCCGATCACGTGGCCGAGCGATGCCACGCCACCCGGGCTCGACCTCTCGGACTTCAACCAAAGCGGACCGACGCCCCCTGGCGATGAGCCGAAGTTCTTCGACCAGTTCCCGGGAACGAACGGCGGTCACGGGTCGGGGTACAACCCGCTCTTCGCGTTCGGATTCGGCCTCTCGTACACGACGTTCTCGACCAGTGGCCTGTCCATCGCCGGCCCGGCAGCCGGCGTCGTGACCGCATCGTTCACGGTGAAGAACACCGGCGGTCGCGAGGGCGTGGACATCGTTCCGGTCTACGTGAAGCGTCCGGTGAACACCGGCGAGGTCCTCACGCCGACGAACGGGAACCTCGTCGGCTGGGCGCGTGTGGACCTGGCGGCGGGAGCTTCGCAGCAGGTCTCTGTCGGTTTCGGGGTCGCGCAGCTCGCGGTGACTCCGGCAGACATCAACGGAGACGGGCCGCGGCAGGTGCAGCCCGGTGACTACCAGGTCGTGCTGGACCCGAATGGCACGGGTCCGACGTTCACCATCCGTTAGGACGCCGATTCAGTACCCAACCCGGCGTGGCGGGCCTGCAAAGGCCCGCCACGCCAGCGGGTGCGACTTCAAGTCCCATGGCGCCGTCGGCGCGTGGAGTCGGGCGGCTTGCGAGACGCGACCAGGTCAGGCGGACCGGCGCGGCACGAGCGCAACCAGCTCGCCGCGGCTTCCCACGCCCGCCTTCTCGTGCCCGGCGTGGAAGCTCAGGAGCCGGATTTGCCCGAATGTCGCCAACGCGTCTTCCAGTCCCTCTCTGATCGGGATGGATCGCCGCACCGCCCCCGCAGACGGAAGTCCAGCTGTCCGGATTCGCGCGGCGCCGGGCTCTCGGATCGGACGAGTCTGAGAAGCGGGTTTCGCTATGCGCCTCCGGTCCCTCGGACGAATCCCGACGTCATGGCCGACATGTGCGCCGGTCTCCAACTGGGCAGACCCGGGGG
>CALAQT010000149.1 GCA_937888775.1 uncultured Actinomycetes bacterium
TGCAGGTCGATACCGTTCACCGGCAGGACCTGCTCAGTCCAGGCGATGCTCACGGTGGAGCCTCCTTGGAATCGGTAGCAGCTGCGTGTCGACCCTGGTCGGTCCGTTGCTGCGCGGGGAGCGCTGGTGCTCGGTCATGGGTGGGGTGCGTCCCGGCTGTTCCCAATGGTGCGCGCTACCTGGTCGGGGGTCTTGCTTATAAAGAATGGCACGGAATCCTACGCCGTCCACCAAGAGATCGGCGTCGCCATAGGCAAGAATAAGCTAGTCATTCCGCTTGTCGAGACAGGTGTCTCGCCTACTGCTTTAGTCCTACTCCAAGGGCTCGAGTACATCGAGTTCGACCCAGCCAACCCGGCGCAAGCGTTGAACACCCTCACTACACACATCGCCTTCATGGCGGCAAATGTAGAGCGCGTGCGGAGGTCATCCCCGCCCGCACCATCGCCACCTCTGCAGGCGGCTGCGAGCGCCCCCGCTGCTCCGACCGTTGACTTAGTTGTGAACGTGCAAATCGACCGCGAGGTCGCGTTGGCCTTGGCCCTCCTCGCCGGGATTCTGATTGTCGCCGTCGTCGTTAGCGCCCAGTAGAGCGCCCCTTACCTGCAGCCGTCCCTTGGGACCAACGTGGACGCCCGTGTGGTCAGATTGGATCCCCGTGCGGTCAGCATGGAGCCCCGTGGAAGTTGGGGGTAAGTAGTCGTTTAGAGGCCATTTTCGGCCCCTCCTGAATACAGAATTAGAAGCCTACCTTGCCAAGGTAAGGGTCGCGAGTTCGGGCCTCGTCTCCCGCTCTCGATCTCGCGTGTGGATGTCGGTGGGGTTCCCGTATGACCAGCGTGGATCCCCGTGGATTTTCGGGAAGGTACCGTTCTTGGGTACGGCCTAAGAGCACTACGCTCCCAAGGTATGGTTTCTCGAGCCCCGAGCCGCGCTGCCCGCGCCAGTAGTGGTGGTCGAGCAGGCTCGCACCTCGCGTGCCGGGACAGACAGGCCGCAGAGAGCGGCAAAGTAGCAGCCTAGACTTTCCTGGAACGCTACTTTCCCCAAAGTGGTGCTGACCGTCAGCGCGGCGGGGGCGCGCCCGCCCTCCGAGGACAACGATGCTGGCCTGGACGAGGAGCCCCTCACCGGACAACCCTGGTCTTGTACTCCATCGTGGTTACCGATGCTGGGCTGCGCCGGCGCCGTGGCCGCCGTCGCCCTCATCGTCCTCATCGCCGTCATCGTCGGCCTTGCCGGCGGCAATGACCGCGGTCGGGGTAGCCGCGCTCCTCTATGCCTTGCTGCTCCTGGTCAGGGGCAGCGCAATGCGATTTGTTCCCGGGGACCTTCGCCCGATGCGGCGCTTCGCGCGTGGCGGCTGCGTCGTCGCTCGCTTGGCATACGCCATGGGCGGTTGGCGCTCTTGAGACAACGGTGAGCGGAGTGCTTGATGCCGTGGTCGGGCCGTCAGTAGTAGTGCCGCCGGCCCCCGACGGCGTGCCCCATCATTCCCGCCAGCGCGAGGATGGCGCCGATCACGACCAGGATGATCCCAATGGTCCAAAGGAGAGGGATCACGGCCACGAACCCGATGACCATCAGGATCACGCCCAACAGAATCATTGGTCTGTCCCTTCGGTAGGTGACTAAGGGGTAGCAATCGCCATCATACGATGGGGTTCGGGATTTAGGGCTAGCAGTAGCGCACCGTCGCTCTCGAGTCGCCGCCCGCAGCGAGGATCGGGTAACGCGGTGGCTGGCGCCGTAGACTGCCGGGGTGATCGCTCGCTTCGTCGACGCGGTGGACGCCCGAGCGGGCGCTGTCATCGAGGCGGCCAGCAGCAAGCATCACCGACGCCGCCTGGCTCGTGTCGGGTCCGCCCACGCGTTCGAGGGAAGGCGCGATGCATGGTCCAGTGGGCCACCGCTCCCGCGTGACGGGAACCGGATGGACGTCTACATCGATGGCAAGGCGGCTCTGCCCGCGATCGCCGATGCGGTGCGTGCCGCTGAGTCGTTCGTCCACGTCGCCGGCTGGACAATCGACCCGGACTTCGCCATCGAGCACGAGCCAGAGCTGGTGACGGTGCGCGATCTGCTCGCCACGGCCGCCCGACGTGTCGATGTTCGGGCGCTCGCATGGGCTGGGGCGCCAGTCCCCGTGATGCATCCGACGCGCGCGGATGCCGCACGCTCGATGAGCGCGCTACTCCGCGGGACACGGATTCACGGCGCGTTGGACAAGCGCAATCGGCCGATGCACTGCCATCACGAGAAGCTGGTCATCGTCGATGGAACGGTGGCGTTCGTCGGAGGCATCGACCTCACCGACTTGGGCGGGGACCGCTACGACGCCTCACCACATCCAAGCGGCCGTGCCTTGGGTTGGCACGATGTCCTCGCCCGCCTCAGCGGCCCCACGGTGGCGGATGTCGCATCACATTTCGCCTTGCGCTGGGAGGCCACCACAGGGGAGCGTCTCCCGGCGATTGCCACCCCGCCGCCCGCTGGGACCAGTCGCGTGCAACTCGTGCGCACCGTCCCTGAAAACACGTACAGAGCTTTGCCCCGTGGCGACTTCAGTGTCCTCGAGACGTACGTGGCAGCCTTTCGCAACGCCCACCGACTCATCTACATCGAGAATCAGTTTCTCTGGAGCACAGAGGTGGTTGCGGTGCTTGCTGAGCTTCTGCGCCGGCCTCCGGCTGATGATTTCCGCCTCTGCATCGTGCTCCCGAAGCGCCCCAACAACGGCAACGACGACACGCGCGGTCAGCTCGGTGTGCTCCGGGAGGCGGATCGCCACGAACGTCTGCTTGCAGGGACCATCGGCCCACCCAATAGCAGCCGGCCGGCGGTGTATGTCCATGCGAAGGTGTGCGTCGTCGATGACGCATGGCTCACGCTCGGATCGGCGAATCTCAACGAGCACTCGCTGTTCAACGACACCGAGGTCAACCTAGTCACGGACGACGCAACGCTGGCTCGACAGGTTCGAGAACGCCTCTGGAGCGAACACCTCGGCGAAGAGTGCGCCGGCCGCGATCCGATCGAGGTGGTCGAGAACGTTTGGCGCCCGGCGCTGACGGCATCGGCGCCGCACACGCGGCCCCTTCGTCCGCTGCCCGCGATCTCACGGCGGTCGGCACGCCTGAAGGGACCGTTGAAAGGATTGTTGGTCGATGGCTGAGGGGCGCGCCCGCTGCTAGCGTTGCTCTGGTGCCCTGGGATGGTGTGCGGTTCGGATGCCGAAGATTGGCCTGGTCAGCCTCCCCAAGGACAGGCTGAGTGATGTCCACGCCACCCCGACCAGGAGGCCGCCGGCCACGTCGCTCGGCCAGTGCGCGCCGACGTCGATGCGACTCAGCGCGGCTCCCACGGCAACCGCGCCGACCAGTATCCAGCACCCGATATAAAGGATGCGGGGCAAGCCTCGCGCGAGAAGAACAATAGCGAGCACGCCCAACCAAACAAAGAATGCGACATGGCCACTCGGGAAGCTGTAGCCGGTGAGATGAGACACGGTATGGGGAAGGCCGGTCGGGCGTGGCCGCGCAATCACGTTGTTGATGCCGGTATAGATGACGACGTACAGCGCGGAGAACGCGACGAACAGCGTGGCTGGTCGCCGAAACAGAAAGGTGATCAAGATGACTGCAGCGCCGACGCCGACACCGATGAATCCCTCGAACGCTGAGATAAACGCGTTGAAGGGCGGGATGGCGCCGGCGTTCACCGATTGAACATCGACTGCGATGGGACGGTCGAAGAAGAACGGAGCCGGGTGAATTGCCACCGCGACAGTGAGGATCGCAAAGAGCACGCCCGTCACCGCGAAGATGGCCATGAAGCCGGGATCAACCTCGCCGACGATGCGATGACCGAGGGAGGAGGACCGTCCAAGCATGGCTAGGATTGTCGCCGATCCGCGCACAGCCGCCAGGGAGACTCACTAACATCATGCCTATCATGTTGGCGTGAGCGAAGCCAGTCGGGCTGCGACCGAGGTCCTGGCCGGCGAGCCGGGTCCGGCTGCGCGGAAGTGGCTGGGACCCGTGATCGTGATCGCAGCCCTCCTCTTCGTGGTCAACAGCCTCTTGGTCGTGAGCGGTATCACGCGCAGTATGTTCGACGTGCCCGTTGAGCGCGCTGTGCAGAGCGTGCACTGGGGGCCGCTGACGTATTGGATGACGCTAACCAACGTAACAGGCGGTCTTGTCCAGGATCTGTTCGGCGCCGCCGTTGTCGTCGCAGTGTTTCTGTGGAATCGCCGCGCCGGGTGGCTGCTTGCACTGGGTGCCCTGGGGAGCTTGATCGACCAGGTTGTCAAGGTGTCGATCGGACGACACCGGCCGACTGCCGATGTGGTGGCGATACTCGAGCCGTCCAACGGATACAGCTATCCCAGCGGCCACGCTGTGTTCTTCACGTGGCTGTGGTTCATGCTCGCTGCGAGCCTGTCCCCGCATATACGGCCGAGGTGGCGCAAGTTGCTCTGGGGTCTGGCCGCTGCGCTGATTCTGCTGGCATGCATCGGCCGGGTGTGGGCTGGCGCACACTGGCCCACCGATGTGATCGGTGGGTTCCTGCTGGGACTGGCCTGGTCGGCGTTCATCCTATGGTTGCCCGAACGTTGGCTTCCGACACCGAGTCGACGATGGTTTCGACGGCGCCACACGGATCCGCGGGTGACGGAATGAACGCCCGCTCCCGTTTGGCCGCCAGCTTTCTGCTGGGAATCGCCGCGTTCGTTCCCGCCATCGTGTTCACCCCGTGGCAGGTCGCGGTTCTCGTTGGCTGGGACACGATGGCGGCAACCTTCGTCGGCTCTGTATTTCGGGCCACCCGGGGCAAGGACTCCGCGGCAACGAAGGAGATGGCGACCTCGGAGGACAACTCCCGGGTGGCCGCCGACACCTTCCTGGTCGGAGCCAGCGTCGCAAGCCTGGTGGGTGTGGTCTTCGCGCTTCTCAAGGCCGGCGGCGAAACCGGTACGGCTCACATCCTGATCATCGCCGTCGCGTTTCTCAGCATCGTGCTCTCCTGGATTACCGTTCACACCGTCTTCACGTTGCGCTACGCCAGGCTGTACTACTCAGCCGGAGGCGGGATCGACTGGCACGCTCGCGATCGGCCCGACTTTGGGGACTTCGCATACGTTGCCCTCACCCTGGGAATGACCTTCCAGGTCTCAGACACGGACATCATCTCCAAGCCGATTCGGAAAGCCGCCTTGCGCCACGCTGTGTTGTCGTATGTGTTCGGCGTCGTGATCCTGGCAACGACCATCAACGTCGTCGCCAGCCTCCTCGCCAAGTAGGAGTGGCTCGCTTCCCGCCACGCGGCGACCGGCGCCTTTAATCTCAAAGCGTTGGCGCAGAATCCATCCGTGCCCAAGGCAGTTCGACCGCTTGAATCAGTCGGCGCGAGCGGGGCAACCCTGGCGCGCCACGCTGGCAACAGCCGTTCGGTGGAGGCCATGGCCCGTGGAGGTCTCGCAGCTCGCGGCATCACCTACCTCATCATCGCGTCGATCGCGGCGCAGATTGCGGTCGGCAGGGCAGCCCAGAGCGCCGATCAGAACGGTGCGATCGAGGACGTCGCCGCCCAGTCTTTTGGCCGGTTTCTTCTGATCGTCTTGGCTCTGGGCTTTGCCGCCTATGCGCTGTGGCGCTGGTCCGTGGCGGCCGTGGGCAGTCCTGGTGCCGGAGCGAAGTCAACGGCCGAGAAGTCGGGCCGACGGCTGGGCGCGCTGGCGAGCGGCTTCGTCTACGCGGGTCTCTGTGTCACCACCATTGTTGTGGTCGCTGGCCGATCGGCGTCCTCGAGCACCCAACAGCAGCAGAGCACGACCGCTAGGCTGCTCGGACTTCCCCTGGGGCATGCACTGGTGATCGCCATCGGTGTCGGCGTCGTCGTCGCCGGATGCGCGGTGATCTGGTTTGCGTGCGCCCGAAAATTTGAGAAGAACCTGGCCTCCGAGAAGATGGGACCGCGAACGCGCACCTGGGCCACAGGGCTGGGCGTCGCCGGTAACGGCGCGCTCGGCATCGTGCTCGTCCTGGTCGGCATCTTCCTCGTGCAGGCAGCCGCTGCCAACAATGCCAGCGCCTCCAAGGGTCTTGACCAGACGCTGCGCACCGTCGCCGCCGAACCGTTCGGCACGGCGCTACTGCTCGCCGTCGCCGTCGGGCTCGTCGCGTATGGTCTGTACTCGTTCGTCGAGGCGAGGTTTCGGCGCGTCTGACGTTCGACCGGCGAGCCCTGGATCCGGACTGATGGCGCTCGGAAACGACCGACACTTCGCGCGGTTCGGCGTCCAACCCTTCGGCACGGCGCCACTGCTCGCCGTCGGGCTCGTCGCGTTATGGTCTGCACTCGTTCGTCGAGGTGAGGTGCCGACGGGTCTGACGCTCGGCCGCCAGGCCCTGGATCCGGACTGGATGGCGCTCGGAACGAGAAGGCCGGTCAGTCCTTGATCTTCTCGCCGAGCTCCTCGGCCTTGTCCTTGACGTTCTCACCGGCGTTCTTCACGTCACCGGCCACTCCCTGCTTCTTGCCCTCGGCCTTGAGGTGGTCGTCGCCAGTGAGGTCGCCCGCGGCCTCCTTCACCTTGCCCGCAACCTTGTCGCTGTCGCCACCCATTGTGTGACCTCCGTGGTAAACGTTCTGGTTCAGCCTAGACCGGATGTACCGGCCTGTGCGGGCGAGGTGGCGGGGCGGGGTGGCGAAAACGATGGGATCGCGCGCACGCCCCCGCGGTCGACTGCGCCCGAGAACCCAGTCACCGGTGGTAGGGTCACGACGATGCCTCGCCAGCCGACGGCTTTGTTGCTCCGGGGGGCGCGGTCAGTGTGGGGTGGGCGGTTTTGCGGCGGACATGACGCACTCCCGACGTTCAGTTGGAGCTGCCAGGGTCCGCCGAGACACCAAAACTACACGCTTTTTGAGGGGTGCTTGACGGGATGTCGACGGCCCACGGACGGGCTGCGACGGCCTGATTTCGTATTCACAACGGCCCGATGAGGGGCCGATGGAGCGGGAGAAGGGACTCGAACCCTCGACATCCAGCTTGGAAGGAATGGTGTCAAACAACCATTGACCCATAAGGACTTTCGCGCACGGATGACCGAAGACACCAAAACCTCGGGGTGCTCGATACGAGCTGAATAACCGCCCTGGCGCGGGAGGGGCGCCCCGTCCTGCGCCCTCCCTCCTCACTGTCGAGACCAATCCCATAGGAGCGCCTTCGTAGGCTAACGCCAAACCGCCCGGCTCCGGAAGGCGCCGGGGTCAACGCCCCCGTTGGCGGCTCTGGCCAGTTGAGGACCCTCGACAGGGATCTCCTTCACACGCGGGACCTGGAGCCAACCGGTGTGGGCAGCTTCTTTCCAGCCGCGGTGGCTGGCTCTCGTGCGGGCGTGGTGGTCCGGGTCCGGCAGGTGCCGGGACGCGCGTTGGACCGTCGCAGCGCCCTGAACCGGAACCCGCGCAGTGATTGAGATGGGCCGCGCCCGGTCAGCCCCAGCCGCTAACCCTTCGCTGTCGTGTGCACGAGGAAGACGTTCACTTCGGCGAGACGTTCCTCGTCGCCCGGCCAGCGCACCGTCGCTCGGAGCTCGGTCTCCCCCGCCACATCCTTCCAGGCGACGAACTGCGGGTGCCCTGCAAGCGTCGCCGCGGCCTTCTTGAGGATCGAACGTTCCTCCTCGAGCACCCGAACCTGTCGCCGCAGCCGCGAGAGCTCGTCGCGCTCGGCCGTGGTGAGGCCGTTGCGCTTGCCACCGTCGACGTCGGCCCGCTGCACCCACTCGCGGACGGCGGTCTCGGTTCTGGATGTTCGGCCGTTCGACGGTGGCGCCCGACATCTGGTTGGTGAAGCTCCGGGGTCGTGGGCTCGGGGACCGAAAATCGACCCGACTATCGCCTCGGCCCCCGACTGCCTCTCGGTAGATCTCGATCGCCCGGCTGATGGCCAGGTTGACGCGATCTACCTCCGGGAGTCCCCTCCGTGAGGCCATAGTGACTGACCATATGTGCGCGCTTTGTCAAGCTGGACGGACACGTGCGGGCGAGCACGTCGTCGCCGCCAATTATGCCGGCTCAGCCACTCGGGGTGCTGGACCATGAGTCGGGACGAACTGACCGACGACCAGCGGGCGCTCGTCGACATCCTGTGCCGTCACTACCACGACACCGGCATGTGGCTGTCTGACCGACGCCTCGATGGGGAGATGGCCCGGGCTGGCCGCGATCGCGACGCAGCGATTCAAGCGTTCGGCGGGTGGAGCAGCTCTCAGTATCTGGAACACGCGACCGCTCCAGCGGGGAACGAAATGGAGTGGCGCCTCACGCTCGACGGGATGGCGCTGGCGTCAGAAGGCGACGACGAGCTGCGCCTGTTCCTCGCCGCGCTGGCATACGCGGCGGACAAGGAAAAGCGCCAGACCGACGCTGGCAACGACGGCGACTGCCCTGTCGCCGTGGAGGAGTTGGCGCAGCATTGTCCTCAGATTCCCGACATTTCTAGTGCGGCGCGGGCTGCCGAGATGCTCACGCAGGCGTGGGATGTCAGTAGCGGCGCGACCGCTTCAGCGCCCGAGATGCCTGGCCGTTGGTCATCAGTGCACATCAGTAAGCCGGGCGTCCGTAAGTATCGCGGCGTAACCTCGTGGAACGGGTTCACGACAGTGCGGGACGCGCCAAAGGCAGCGATGATGCAGGAGAACGATGTGATGCCGAAGACGGCCCCCTCTGCCCCGGACCCGCGCAAGGTCTTTGTAATTCATGGGCGCAATGAGCCGGCAAGGAGGGGCCTGTTCGAGTTCCTCCGCGCCATTGGTCTGGACCCCATTGAGTGGTCGCAGGCAATCGCGATGACCGGCGCAGGAAGTCCATATATCGGCCAAGTCTTGGACGCTGCGTTGGCCGCTGCGCAGGCCATTGTGGTTCTCCAGACGCCTGACGATGTTGCGTACCTGCATCCAAGCTTGGCGGCGCCTGACGACCCCGAATGCCAGCCGATGACGCAGGCCCGCCCTAACGTGCTCTTTGAGGCTGGGATGGCAATCGGTAGGGCAGAAGACCGGACCGTCATCGTCGAGATGGGTAAGGTCAGGGCATTCAGCGACATTCACGGCCGACACGTCGTACGAATGGACGGGAGCATGGCCATGCGACAGGAGCTCGCAAACCGTTTGAAGACGATCGGATGCGATGTCAACACATCGGGCCACGACTGGCACCTGGCTGGCGACTTGACACCACCGGCCGAGGGTGGCCTCCCGCTCGGCCGTCGCCTTCCGTCGACGGAAGCGCGGGTAACTCCACAGCTAGACGCACGGCTCCTCAGCGGGAGCGGGAGCTCCGGCCACGTGCACATCACGAACCATGGGCCGGGAGAAGTCTACGAACTAAACGTCGACGCCGATCCCAGCACCGACCTACTCGTGCATGCAGCTGATCTGCCAGTGGCCAAACTGCCTGTAGGTAAGTCGATCAAATTGATCCGAGCAGCCCACAGCGGCTCCAAGTCATATTTCACCTTCAAGGTGACGGGAAAGACCGTGGACGGGGTCGACTTTGAGCAAGAGCTGTTCGTGAGTTAGCGATGGAAGTTCCAGTTGCACTTCCGCTCGACGCCGACGGCTTCCTCAGACGGGAATGCCCGTCGTGCGAACAGCAGTTCAAGTGGCACAACGGTCCCGCTAACGAGGAAGCGGAGCGGGAGGAGCCGCCGGTACAGTACTACTGCCCCTTCTGCGGTATGCCAGCAGGCCCAGAGTCGTGGTGGACCCGCGAACAACTGGAATATTCGCAGGGCGTGGCAGGGCCGGCGCTTGCCAGCTTCGCGCTGGACGAGATCGAGAAGATGTTTCGCGGGGTGAGTGGCATCTCTGTCAGCTCCCGTCAGGAGTCGGAGGCAGAAGAGCCGCCACCGTTGACAGAACCCAACGACATGGGAATCATTAGCTCACCTTGTCATGCATACGAACCGATAAAGGTGCCTGTCGGTCAGCGAAGCGAATGGCACTGCCTTGTCTGTGGCAGCCGTTTCGCCGTGTGAGGCGAGGCTGGACGCGCGCGACTCGCGTGGCGAGGCGATCAGAGAATCCGAGATTCTCCGTACTAGCTACCCGGCTCTGGCGAACGGCTGTCCCTTCCCGCACCAGGGACAGTAGCGGTGCGGGCGGCGCCAGCACCGCGCGCCAACGGTCGATCGTGTCGCGGCGGTGGTGCAGCAGGCGCACCTGCGCCGCTACATCTCGGGCGAGCACTTCAGCGTGGACGGCACCCTGCTCGAGGCCTGGGCCTCGCACAAGAGCTTCCGGCCCAAGGATGACGATGGCAAGGGCGGCCCACCGCCGCCGGGCCGCAACGCGGAAGTGAATTGCCACGGCGAGCGGCGCAGCAACGAGACCCACCAATCCGCCACCGACCCCGAGGCGCGCCTGGCCCGCAAGGGCGATGGGGTTGCCGCGAAGCTCAGCTACGCGGGCCACCTGCTCATGGAGAACCGCAACGCGCTGATCGCCGACATGGAGCTCAGCTCGGCGACCGGCTACGCGGAACGGGAGACGGCGCTCACCTTGCTGCGGCGGCTGCCGACACGTGCCCGGCGGCGGACGGTTGGTGGCGACAAGGGCTTCGACACAAGGGACTTCATCGCCGGCTGTCGCGAGCTCGGGGTGACCCCGCATGTCTCCCAGAACACCAGCAAGCGGCGCAGCGCCATCGATGGACGGACCACCCGGCACGCCGGACACGTCACCAGCCTGCGCATCCGCAAACGAATCGAGGAACCGTTTGGCTGGATGAAGACGATCGCCGGCGGACGCAAGCTGCGTTACATCGGATTGCAGCGCAACCGAGCGTGGTTCCTGATGACCGGAGCGGTTTACAACCTCATCCGCATCACCGCTCTGGACGCCCAAGCCGCCTGACCGGAGCCGGGAAGAGCTCCCCTGGCGAGGGCTGCCACCTAATCCCCGCCAATATGGTGGGTGCCCGTGGCCATCCCCTGTTTCGACTACTCCGCCGCCCGTGGCGAACCGAACATCAACACCCTGCTAGTGCGAACTATAAGGCGGCAATCCCATGCTTATCTCGCATGTGCAGGGTGAGACCTGCGGCCGCGCCTGCTTGCTGATCCCATACTCCATCCTGCTCTCCGCAGCCACATCGCCAGCCGAAGCCCGGGCCGCCGTCAGGTGCGGGAATTACATGGTGGAGGTTGTGGGCAGCCACATTTCGCTCCAATGGACCGCCACACACTGGACAAGCGGCGCGGTTCTTTCTACCAAATAGGCTCATGCTGCGACTCCCCAATGTCTTGGTCTGAGTGGTGCTAGCGATACGAGTGGAGGCCGAGCGCCGCGTTGGCGCGAGGCACCCCACGTACGGCAGGGAAGGTCAGCAGTGATTATCTGGGCTACCTGCAGAGTCTGTACGGTTATTGCGTCTGTCGGATGCTCGGATCAGCCGCTTTGAGTGCTTGCAAGATCGCGCCGACCATGTTGCGGCCGGCCTTCGGGTTGGGCGCTTCCTTCATGGCCGACAATCCGGCTATGGCGTTGCCAGCGGCACGCTGCCTATTCCAGTTATCAGCGAAAGTGTTCCGCATGGCGATGAGTTCCACGCTACGTGTAGATCCGTGGTCCTCGACGATGACCTGCGCAACTGCGTTGCCGGGGCCAAATGGCGACCTCCTGAATACCACCCCACCGCGCTGGCTTGCAAGGATCGCTAGAGCGGCGTCCGCGTCAAGTGGACCCTGGTTAAGCGGTTCAACCGTGGCGCCAGATAGCACGGATGACAAGATGCCCTTCACATCGGCCACGCCAAGCGTCGTCGAAGCGATGGTGGACTCCCCTTTTGGCATTGGACATCCCTTCTTGAGCCGGAGGAGACGCTAACAGAGCCAAGTATGACATCATACAAAGTTGGCCGCGAGAACCGCCTGATTCTGGGTAGTGGGTCAGTTTGAATCTGGCCCGACGGGGCATGCTAGACGGAAGTTCCAGGCGGCGCGAGCGTGTCCCGGTTCGGCGTAATCCGCGAACTCGCCCTCCGCGACGGACGCACCCTGCCGGTGAGCAGATGCGGAATGCCACGCAGCGCCATGAGCACCATCGTGAGCGGCAGCCGGCCCGCATCGAGCTCGCGCGCGCAGCGGTGGACGCGGTCCGGCGTCGCCCCGACGAACGTCGCGTGTCGCTCGATGACGTCGTAGTTCGTCGATGAGCATTCGCGGCCGCGCTGCGGAGTCGGAGCCGACTCGCGTGCGAACGGCCGTCGTCACGATGCGCACACCGAGCCCCTCATCTCGAAGCCCCGACCCCGCAGAGTCCCGCTTCGGCCACGAAAAGGACCCACATCGGCGCACGGAGGAGATCGAGCGGGCGGCGTCGCACGAGCCACAACACCATGAGCGTCGACGCCGCGAACATCGCGCCGACGCCGCGGACCGCGACCGCACCGTCGGCCCCGAGCGAGCCGCGGGCGAGGACCGAGAGGACGACCCCGACGGTGAGCAGCATGATGCCCACGACGTGCCATGTCACCCTGATGAACACCGACGTCATCGCACCGCCGCCGAAGGGTGAATGGGGAAGCGACTCGTCGGCCAGTCGCGGCAGGACCCAGCGCGCGCCGATGGTGGTGTGGCCCGCGGCCATCAGGATGCTGATTACGCCGGCGGCCACCAGGAACGCATTCACGACGCGCCGCCCCTGCGACGCGCCGGCGGGGATTCGGTGAGGAACACCCGCCGCAATGGCTGCGGTGTGAACGACTCGCCCCTGCTGAACCCGCTCAGGCCGATGTCGACCGCGGTGAAGAAATCGCGGAGCACCGACAGACGATGTGCGAGGAAGTCGGCTCGCTCGATGCCGGCCCTGCCGCTTGGCTTCGTCGCCGCCACGGCACGCTCGGTCTCCTCGGCGGCGGCCACCACCTGCCGCAGGTTCCATCGGAAGCGGCGCTCCATGATCTCTTGCATGACGCGCCAGAAGTCGGTCGCCGCCTCGTAGTGGTCCTTGCGCGATCCCGCAACGCGTAGCTGTCGGACGAGCTGCCAGTCGACCAGCCCGCGCACGTTGACTGACACGTTGCTCTTGCTCTGCTGGAGCTCGTCGGTGAGCTGGTCCAGCGACATCGCCCCCGGCTGCAGGTAGAGCAGCCCGAAGATGCGCCCCTGGAGCTGCGTGAGGATCCCCGAGGTCGCTGCGGCGGCCCCCATGCCTTCGACGAACAGCGCGGTGAGGCGATCCACGAAGGTCCACCTCCTTGCTGAATATTCTGAGATATCAGAATCTTACGCATGCTTGGTGCCACTCGGGGCAAGCCCTGCTCGCCAGAGCTCCGCCATCCAACAAGCGGCGGACCGGCCGCTGGGACCGAGGCGTCGGAGCAGGCTCTAACAGCCGAGCGCGACCAACCAGCGGGGGTGCCCGCCTACCTCTGGACTGCCAGCCGCAATCCACAGCCGCCGATAGAGCGTGATGAGCCCGTCCCAATCGGCGTCAGGGATAGGCCGAGGCGACGGCCAGCCAAGCTGGTCCAGCGAGAGGTCAGCCTTTTGAGGCGTTGCATGGTCAGCAGGCAGTCACGAGGTTGACGTCACCGTCGAGGGCCATGAGTTGACAGCCGGGGAAGAGGTGGGACACCGTCGCTAGGTTCCATCCCATCGGGTCCTGGGTCATGAAGGTGGGCCAGCCGGTGTTCATCTCGTCGACAGCGTCCGCGAGGTCCGGGCGGTCGGCAAGCGTGACGATTCTCAGCGACATGACAGACTGCGAGAATGCCACACCTCGGTGGGCACATCGGAGGCTCTCCCCCGGGGACGTGGTACCAGAGCCTCCCAGGGTGGCAAGAGGTTCGGTGGCCGGATGCTGGCGGACAGGGTCGCACGCCGGCGTCGCAGCGGCACTCGCCGTACGGACGCAAACGCATCGGCACCGTGAAGCCGCCGACTGTCAAGTTGTCACGTGGATCAGCTGGAGCCGGCCTCCCTCGGCCGCCTTCCCGGAGGGCCGACGAACCTTGCAGCGCATCCGGTCCGGTAGCACAGCGTCGCCCGTTGCAGCTGGCGCGCATCAGTTGGCAGCATCCACTCATGACCGATCAGCCCAGCCATGGCCCGACCCCTTCCACAGGTGCGAAGAGCCTGCGCATGGTGGTCCTGTCGAGTGAAACGCTAAGCGCACTGCTCGACGGGGACCTCTCCAGGGCAAGCGCCGAAGCCGGGGTCGAGTTCACCGACTACTTCGTCACTGACAAGGCGCGGCGGCTGTGGCAGCGCCGCCTCGCACAGCTCGCCACAGACCCCGAAAGCCAGAAGTGGATCGCCCGGGCGGTCGTCGACGAGACGCAAGAAGTCGTCGTCGGGCATGCCGGTTACCACGGTCCCCCTGACAAGGACGGCATGGTCGAGATCGGCTATTCAGTCGACGTCGCTTATCGCCGCAGGGGTTACGCCCGGGCGATGCTCCGCGAGCTGCTACGCCGTGCCAACACCGATCCCCGTGTCAAGACCGTACGTGCCACGATCAGCCCCGACAACGTCGCTTTTCTGGCGACGATCCAGGGTTTCGGGTTCACACAGACCGGGGAACAATGGGACGAGGAGGATGGCCTCGAACTGGTCTTTGAGATAGCGCTCGAAGCGCCCTGCAGTTGACTGACGGGCTGACGCTGATCGAACGTTCCTCGCGGACTCGGCCGGATACGCGGCGTCTGCATCGGCCAGCAGCAGGCGGACATTAGGGGTACGACGAGACCGGGGTCGGGACAACCGGAGACGACTTCAGCCCGCTGACTGTCAAGGTATGACGGTGTCAGCCTGGCGGCCTGGCTCTCGGACGCCTACCCTTCTCCACACGACCTCGACTACTTGCATGATGGACCGCATGATCCGCGCGCGCCCTGCACAGTTGGCGGACGCTCCCGCTCTGGGCCGGGTCCATGTGCGGGCCTGGCGTGCCGCCTACCGCGGGCTCATGCCAGCCGGTTACCTCGAGGGCCTCAGCGCCGAAGACCGAGAAGCCATGTGGCACCGAATTGTTAGCCGTCCGCGGGACCGCTCGCGAGTGATTGTGGCGGAGCGGGACGGGGCCACCGTTGGCTTAGCGGCCATCGGTCCCGTCGACGGCCCCGCCGATGCTGAGGACGTGGGCGAGCTGTTCTCCATCAACGTGGATCCCGACCACTGGGGGGCGGGCGCCGGGAGGACGCTGATCGATTCCGTGCATCGCGAGCTGGCGGAACTTGGCTTCACCGAGACCGTCCTCTGGGTGCATCCAGAGAACCAGCGCGCGCGTCACTTCTACGAACGGGCCGGATGGACCTGCGACGAAGCGACGCGAGAGGCCGAGGTCCTCGGGGTCGTCGTTCCTGAAGTGCGATACCGCCGGCCCCTGCTCAGCGGCCAGACATGACGTCTTGGCTACCACCGCCGTAATAGCGCCGCTGCCCAGCCAGGCGGGTGCGACCCTCATTTGCCCAACCGAGGCGTTGAACCGACCATCACCGATCTGGGTCCGCTCAGTGTCGGGTTGCCACATGGATCAGTGGACCGCGGCGTCGGATGTACGCGCTCCTCACAGACAAAGGGAAAGCGACTAACCTCGCGTCCATCCGTGCGGGAGAACCGCACAAATGTTCGATCGCCAACACCAAGTTGGCCGTCTGGCCTCCCTGGGTCCATGATTCCATGAAACCTCTGAGCTGACTTGAGCTGAGCTGAGCTGAGCTTGACCGAGTACCTCAGCGGGGGTAGCATGTGGCCACCAGAGAAAGGCGGAGTGCAGCCGCGAGGGTAGCGACACCGCCCGAGGTCCATTGCGGATGCTTACAGGCGTGACGTGCCATTGCGCGAATGCGCGCGGTGCCGGTGATGTTGCCGAGCAGGGTGCGACTCTGGGGCAATGGTGCGGTCCGGCGCGGAGCCGCAGTCCTCCATCAGCGTGCGTTGTTGGCATCTATCACGCGCTATTCGATTCTACAGGAGGATTTCGGTGAGGGCTTTGAAACGTGCCGCTCTTGCAGTTGCGATCACGCTCGCAATATTGTCTAGCGTGGCCGTCGTTCCATCAACCACTGCCTCTGCAGCCACGTCGACGGTCGTCCCGGCCGCCCACCCTGGTACAAGCACGGGACGTCCTGCGCCGCCCGTCCCAGACGACCCGGGCTTTTGCGGCGTTCGCCATGACGGACCCACTTTTGTCGGAGGCGGACGTTACCAGTACACCGTCTACAACAAGTGCGGATCGTCGCACACGTTTGCCGTCTACCTTCCCCGAGCAGGGCGTTACGCGGTTGACATACATTTCAACTGGTGCGTAAGTGTTTCCGCATATTGGTACGGCTACTACTACGACACGGCTGCTGATACGAGCTGGTACATCGTGAACTGCTAATCAGCGACCGATCGGAGCCATGCGCGCCCCGTGGTCTGCGTGCCCCGTGGCACCACGGGCGACGAGTCGTCTCCCCAGCATCGGCGGCAATGCCGTGGCGGCACGCGAGGGAGCGTCGAGTTGACGCCCCCTCGCGTTGGGCTTTACGCCGCGACCGCGAGGCCTGCACACGGTTCTCGAGGAGAGCGCGCTAACCTCATGCACGGATCGATGAGGGGCGGCTGGGGAGTTTGAGATAACCAATCGCCTACTCTGCAAAGAGGTGACAGAGCAGGCTGCGCGCCGTCAGCAGGTGAACGTCGCGTCCATGTGGATGCCACCGTCGAAGCTAGCCTTGATCGATCCACTCTTCTGGTCGCTCGCGACCGTGGCCACTCCCGAAGTGGCCAATTTGACGCCCGAATCCAGCTGGAGGATCCCGTAATTGGGCCCAGCGGTGGCAAGAGCGTAGTCGCCGGCGCCACCGAACGACTTGACGGTGACCCCAAAGGACAGCACCCCGCCGCCAGCTGCGGAATTTCTTGAGGGATGGAAGAGGACAGCAAACCCTCCGCTTCCATCGGTGGCGGCCCCACACTGTCCTCCCTGGGCCGTCACCGTCGTCTTCAGCCCGGACAAGGTCGCCGACCCCGTGGCGCCGCTGCCGGGTGTCGTGGGTACGCTCGTCTGCGCTGGCGGGGCAGGCGTGAACGTTGTGGATGCAGCGGTGGATGTGGACGAAATGGATGGAGCCGACGGTGACGCGGAACCGCCACAGCCGACCACCAGGGCTGTAACGCACAGACATAGCAGACGCCCAGTCGTGGCATCCATCGGCCAACCCTCGTGCGTGAAGAGCGGTGAGGGCCATATCGTACGCGACAGGCTTCGCAGGGGTTCGTCCAGGCTGGCAAGGCGGGCGGTCGCGCTGTCGATGGCCATGCAGTAAGAAGCCACGGCTAACTCACGGGTTCACTGAGGGTCACTGTGACATGTCCACCCCGGTGCCCCGCCGGGATGGATGGTATCGCTCTCACCTCCTTCGGCCAGTAGGTTCGGCGGGGTCCGAGGGCGCAGTCACCAAGGTCCAGGAGACTCGGGCGACGCGTGCTTGGTCCCCTTACAGAACGCGCTCGGCGCACTCGCTTGGTCTGAGCTGCGTACCGGCTGGTGTCGCTTAGGGTTAGGGCGGTGGGCGGCCGTCACCATCCGGTCGACGCGGCGGCCTGTGCGTCGGCCCTCGGAAGATGCCGTGGTGGACACGGTTGACCAGTTGGTCGAGGGCGCTCTCGGCGAGCACGGCGGTGGGGAAGAGGGCATACCAGTCCGCCAGGGCGCGGTTGGAGGTGGTCATGATCGAGCTGATCGGTCGCCCTCGCAGATGGCTCGTACAGGTCTTCGGCCTGAGACGGCGTGACCGCGCGCATGCCGAAGTCGGCACCGCACGGACCGAGGTTGGAGAGTCCGCGCGTCGCCGATCGGAGTCATGATTGGCCGATGGCGACGATCACGATCTCCCTCGATGATCGACTCATGCAGGAACTCGTCCAGATGGCCCGTGATGAGGGTACGACGGAGGCCGAGCTAGCGGGCAAATGGATCGAGCGGCTCCTGCGCTCTCGGCTGGCGGGGCTGGAAACCCCGCCGCTCGCCCGTAGGCTCGGGCCGCTGGCGTTCCCGGCGGATGATCGGGCCCACAATGAGCTTGCCAACGAAGCCTGGGGGAAGGACGCCGGGGGCCGTCCGCGCGATGGCGCACAGGATGAGCACGGCGACAAGCAAGGGCACCCGTAGTAGCATTGCGACGAGGCGAAGGACACCGCGGCCCACCCTGGAGGACTCGTGCTGGAACACGGTCGTCACACTGAGGCGCGGGGGATGATGGTGTAGTTCGACTCACCGTGGAACTCATCCGGTTGCAGGATGACGGTCGCGAGCTCTGCGCCGGAGACCTTGCGCCCCTTCTCGTATCGGTTCTCGTCGAGCACACTCTGAACCCTGAGGCCCTTCGTGGTCGTGGTGGCGGCGATCAGATCGATGATGGCCTGGTAGCTGACCAGCGGTTTGCCGCGCCAGTTCTGGGTGATGAACGAGAAGAGGCGGTGTTCGATCTTGTTCCATTTGCTAGTGCCCGGCGGGAAGTGGCAAAGGCTGATGGCCAGCCCGGTCTCGTCAGCCGGCCGCTGCAGTTCCAGCTTCCACAGCCGAAGGCGATAGCCGTTGCTGCCACCGCCGGCGGCGGCGATCATCAGCGTGGTCGCAGTCGGATACGCCGGCTGGCCCATTGTCTGCCACCAGCGCCGGATGCTCTCGACGGCGAACTCAGCGGTGTCGTGGTCGACGCCGACGTTGACCCACCCGGAGTTCTGCCCGAGGTCGTAGACCCCGTAGGGGTTGGCGCGGCCGAGTTCCTCGATCTTGAAGTCATGAACGCACACTCGCTCGGGGTCGCCCTGGGGACGAAGTTCCTTGCCCCCGTTCTTGAACGGGCCCACCAGTCCCTTCTTCTTCGTGTCCACCGAGATGACCGGTTCTCGGCAGCCAGCCGCGCTTCAGGGCCGATCTCCCACATGGCCGTCCTCAGCCCGCTCAGTGTCGAATTGCAACGTGGATGCCCGGGGGCGCGCACTCGGCCGACGGGTGGCAGCTAGGACCCCCGGCATGCATCCAGCTTCGACCGTCCTGGCTGTATCAGCGCCAGGTACCCATAACTTGGCGGCCAGGCTTGCGTCAGCCGGATTGGGCCTGGAAGGCCGTCATGTTGCCAGCTACGACGCCGCGGCGGCTACGGAGCCAAACCCACGGCGGCTGGGCTCATCGCATTCTGGGTGTCTGGCGGCCTCCGGGGTTTGGACTAACCGGGTTCGGTCCGCCAGGCTTGCCTGGGCTGGGCGGTCAGCAACCCGTCCCACCGCCGGGAGCGGAGCCCAAACCCCGTTCACAACGCCTTATACTGGAGAGTTCTACGACGGCGGACGCGCTGCAGGACTTCTTTGGCAACCCTGACAAGCAGAGGATCTTGCTCTCAAAGCAATGGTCCGTCTCGCTGCCACGGATCCAAAGCGAGCTGAAAGGGCCGACGCCGACGCCGCTAGCTTATGAGGGCGAACCACTGTGGCAGGGGCGGACGCCGATAACACCCGAGGACTCCCGGCATCAACGGTGACGGATCTTGTCGGTATCCTAAAGGGAGATCCGATAAGCAAGGTCGCAGAAATTGTCGGGAGGGGAAGTGGGGTGGCGTTACAGACGCTGGGATTTCTATTAGTTCTTGCAGTTGTTACGAGCTCGTTTCACATCGATCTGCATGGGAGTGAGTTCGCCGTAGCATTCGCATTCTCAGTCTTGCTCGTTTTGGCCGGTGCAGCGGTTAGCCTCTACGAATATAAGCGTCGGCAAGACGTTTTTGAGACCAAGGCGAATGCTGCCGTGCGAATGATCGAGGCGTCACTCAACGCGACGCAAGCGCGTCTAACTGCGGGTCAGACCTTAGACGTTACTGCGTTGGATAAGCTGCTCGAGACGATTGGAGAGTGGGGGAAGACGCCGGCGCCTGCCGGCGCAGGTGTGTCGAGCGGGGGTCAACCATCTAGTTGACGACCGCCTCGTCGTCATGCGATCCGTAGGAACCATCGTTGGAGTGGTGAGCCTTGGCCGGCTCGGCCTATATAGTCGCCGATTCCCCGCGACCGCTCGTGTCCTTGAGGCGGCAAGTCTCTTGGCGAAAAGGGGACATCACGCGGTCACGCACAAGGGTCGCATTTGGGATCCAACAGTGAGCGAGAGGTGACACGGTGGAAGCGAATAAGCCAAGGCGGGTCAACGAAGCCGCGGCCGTGGCAGCTGGGGCCATCGTTGCGCTCGCAGCGGTGCTGCAATTCAGTCCGACGGACTGGGCGGAGCACCTGAAGCCTTGGGTCGTGCCCCTGGCGCTGGTTGCCTGCGCATTGGTCGGGCTGTCTGTGGGCATCTACTGGACTCGTCGCTCCGCGCGCGGTACCGTGCCGGAGGCCACCAGCACCACCTGTGCGATTAGCTACGACGAGATGAAAGTGGTATTCCAGCAGCTCGTCGAGTTGGGAGCTTACGATCAGCTACGGATCTTTGGCTACACCCAGGAGATGGTTCCGGAGTTTCTTTCGTGGGCACTTCGCAAGCGGCTCGACGTGTTCGTCCTGAACAGGAGTTGGAAAGACGAAGAGATCGAGGAGAAGGCTCACAACGCCGCCCTCGCTCAGACCCGACCGGAACTACGACCGTGGAGGAAGGCCGACAACCTCAGGGCGCTGGCGGCTAGTAGTCGGGCGTTTGCGGTCCGCTTCTACGCAGGGCGTCCGGTCATCAAGGCGATGTTGCTCAGTGGGGAGGGACGCCGAGCCGGCTTCATCAGCTTCTACCATTGGAAGGAGTTCGAGGGAGGATCACCGTACAAGGGTGGATCACCCTGGATGGTTTCAATGCTCTACCTGCGCGGCGAGACCCAGGATGAACGCAATGTCCTGGACTACCTGGCCAGCCAATTCGAAGTCGCCTGGCGAAACAGCAAGCGCGGGGAGGATTTGGCGCCGCCATGAGGAAGACGCGGGCATCCTCGGTGGCGAGGTGACAAAGCGCCGGCCGTATAGGGGTTGGGAGTTCCAACGTGCTATCCTTTACGAACAAATGTTCCCCTACCCCGGCAATTGTCCGCTCCGCGGCATCGTTTTCGACCTCGACGACACGCTTGTGGACCTTGAAACATTGAAGCTGCGGGCGATGGACGCCCTGGCAGCTCGCGGCGTGCCGATGGCACCCTTTCGTGTGGTCGACGGTCAGTGGTGGTCGGCGTATGCGGCCGGCAAGCGCTCCTTGGAAGAAGTCCGTCGGGGCCGATGGCGAGACTTAGGGGTGGCCGACGACGACGTGGACGGAGTTGAAGTACTGTACCGGTGGTATACGGAGCCAACCGAGGCTAAAGTCGGCGCGCCGGAGGTGTTGCGCTGCTTGCGAGCTGCCGGAATGAGGCTCGCGCTGCTCAGCAATGGGTTCGGGCAAAGCCAACGCGCGAAGATACGTACGGCAGGACTCGGTTCGCTGGTCGATGCGGTACTGATCAGCGACGAGACCGGAGTGGCGAAGCCTGATGCGGTCGCGTTCAGGCAAGCGGCGGAGCGCCTCGGGCTTTCTGTGCACGAGTGCGCGATGGTCGGCGACAACCTGCAATTCGACTGTGAGGCGGCGCTGAGCGCCGAGTACCGCGCGGCCTTTTGGGTGCCCCGCGACCAGCAGGTCACTGGTCAGGCGGCCACTGGCCGCGTCGTCACGGTGCAAACCATTTCTGATCTGCCGCGACAGATGCGCACCGTGGCACAAGCGCTGCCGCCGATCGGCACCCTGTTAGTCGCGCTCTAGATCAGGCGGCGGCATCTCGGCTACGATGCGGTGCTCACCGTTACGGCATCCATACAGCTCACAACGCGAGAGAGGTCGATGTCGACCGAGGATGTTGAGCCCAAGGCGGCGACACCGGCCGCGCACCCCGAGGTGAGGACCTCCATCCACGACCACTTGCTCAGAAGCCCATGGACGATTCCGGCAAGACAGGCATCGCCCGCTCCGACGTCGTTGACCGCCGATTGGGGCGTCACAGTGGCACGCAACCCGCGGCCGTCGCACCAGGCGACGGCGCCGCTGCTTCCCATCGTGATGATTACGTTACGCGCGCCATGCTCACATAGTTCGCGCGCAGCCGTCAGCGCATCGCCGGGTGTGACCTGACGCTGGAGTACCGACCCGGCCTCGTCAAGGTTGATTTTCACCAGGTAGGGGTGAGCCGCCAACGTCGCCGCCAACGGCGGTCCACCGCAGTCAACAACGGTTCGGACGTGGGATGAGACAGCGAGAGCGCATAGCTGGGTGTAGAAATCCTGTGGCAGTCCTAGCGGAAGGCTGCCGGATAAGACGAGCAACTGGGCGTCAGAAATATGACTACGAGAGCGCGCTATCAGCGCTACGTCGAGGTCGTCATCAGCGGCTTCTCCTGCACCGCGGACGATGGTGGCGTGCCCGGTTCGGAGGTCGACGAGGACGGTCGAGCACCTTGTCTCGCGGCTGGAGGGAATAACGTCACAGTCAATGGATGAAGGCACGCGGGAGCGAAGCCACTGACCGACAGGCCCGCCGAGCGGCAGGACGAGCGTTACCCGGTGACCGAATCTCGCCAGAGCACGAGCCACGTTCACCGCTTTGCCGTCAGCTTCATAGATGACTTGCGAGGCGGTCAGCACACTCGCCGACAAATCGATCCGGTCGACGAAGTAGGTCAACTCGAGCGCCGGATTGGGACATACCACCAAGACGGCTCCTGGTCGAGAGCCGGGATCAGGGCGCGTCACTGCGAGGGCGATGCCACCTCGACATCCAACTCGCTCAGGATGGAGATGCCCGCACTGGCTCCGAGTCGGTCCGCTCCCGCGGCGATGAGTGCCAAGGCGTCAGCGAGGGTCCTGATCCCTCCGGCCGCTTTGATGTGGGCGTGGTCTCCGATGACGGACCGTATCCTGCGCACCTGCTCGACGGTGGCACCGCCCGCCTGGTTGAACCCTGTCGAAGTCTTGACAAAATCAGCGCCGGCGTCCACACAGATGCGGGACGCGGCTTCAATTTCTGTGTCGGTCAGGATGGCGGCTTCGATAATCACTTTGAGTACCAGCCCTTCGGCACGTCGCCGCACCTCCGCGACATCCTTCGCGGCGGCATCTTTGGATCCGTCCTTGAGGAGGCCAATGTTGAGCACCATGTCGATCTCGACTGCTCCGTCGAGGATAGCTAGCTCAGTCTCCCTGGCTTTGGTGGCACTGATGTTGGCGCCCAGAGGAAAACCGACGACGGAGCATACCGAGACAGTGGACCCCTCTAATTCTTGGCGCGCGAGGGACACGCGGGTCGGATTCACGCACACGGTAGCGAATCCGTACTCCCTTGCCTCCTGGCAGAGGCGGACGATGTCGGTCGCCGTGACCTCTGGTTTGAGCAGGGTGTGGTCGATACGCGCTGCGAGTTGCTGAGCGTTCACGAGCGTTCTCCTAAGGCCCGATGCGTCGTGATGGTACCGCTCCTCATGGTCGCCGTCCACGGGCAGCCAAACTGCATTGTCAGTCAGCCAATACGTTACCTCGGCGACACCCTTCCGATCGGCATTGTCGTTCCGATGCTGGGATGTTGGAGAAGAGCAGATGCAGGCGGTGTTCGACCATGGTAGTTCACAGTCTTCACCGCAGCCGGTACGACCGCGAGCAACGTCTATCGTCGTGTCCATCTTGTCACGTGAAGATGCCGAGCGAGTAGCTACGCTGGGCAATGAGGAAGGTTGTCGATGATGTGCGCGTCCTCGTCGGTCAGACATCCGGACGCGCCGCTGCCGAGTGCGCTACAGGAAGAACTCTCGTTGACCATATCGATGGCGAGGCGCGTCGGGTGTGGGTGCCGATTATCCGGTGCGAGACGATGCGCGCCACCCCACCAACCACCACGCTCTGCACGCGGGCGGTGCCGGTCCAGCTGCCGCCCGCGAGGAACCACAAGCCGGTGGCTCTCCCTAAACTCCGCAATCGTTTCGCATGCGCCATCCACATCACCGTGTTGGCCATCACCCCGCTCAGTGTGGGGTTATAACGTGGATCACCAGGCGGCTCCAGCTAAGCCCCGAGGCCGGACGCGTAACGGTGACGCCCAGCGGGGACGGTGGTACCCGTATCGGTGCCCCGAACGTCTGTTCCCGACCACCACTGAGGAGCCCCGCGACATGCCGTCCGCCCCCGATCCCAACCTCACCGCTGACGCCGCCTTCGGTGTCGCCCATGCCAGGGCCTACAGCTCGTCGATACTCCCTCGGCCCACGAGTTCCCCGCCCACCTGATTGGGGCGACGATGCCGCGTCAATGTTGTCGCTGAACCTCCCCGGGTTTTGTAGAGACAACTTTACCGGGGCGGTTCAGGTGCGCTCGCCCGGACTCCTCGTGTCGAGGCGCCTTCGTACGGCCTGAAGCTCTCCAGCGAACACTAAAGGTCAGTCTGGTAGAACGCCGTCTGCTATAGCAGCCAGTTGCTGGAGTACCGGCGTCTGCGTGGTGCCGGTGAGCCCGCGTCCACCAGCCTGTACGCCTTCCGCGGCTGCACCTCGTGCTGCTGCTTTGACGGCTGCCGCCAGGCTCTCACCCTTTGCGGCGCGAACTGCGTGTTCCTGCGCCTGACCCTGTGTCGCGTCAGCTCGGACCTTCTCTTGGTTCGCCTGCTGCTGGGCCTGCTGCGTTTGTTGCCGTTGCACTTGGGTTCCAAAGATCGCCCCTGCAGCGGCGAAGGCGATCGCCTCAACCGACCCGAAGACGAAGACTATGCGGTCCCAGTTTGTGTCGGCACGATTGCCAATAGTCCAGATCACTAGCCCAATGAACAGGCCTAGGACCCCAATTCCGACCCACAGCGCTGGACTCTTCCACGACGCGATCGCCGTAGCACCGCTTCCTCCTTGTCCCGAAGTCGGGTTGGCAGGCTGCGACCCACCTTGGTCTTGAGATGTCATTTAGCTCCTCCTCAACTCGGTTGTTGCGCAGTCTCTGCGCGTATTGCCACTGAGTCAATGGCTGACGCTAATCTCCGCAGGTGGCGCAAGTGCCGCGCTCAAGAGGCCGCCGACGAGCCCGTAGATGCCAAGCGTCACCCAGGTTGCTTGGTGCGAACCGCCCGGCAAGGCGACAACACCGCTCCATGCGAAGAAGCTCACAAGCAGCCCGAACAGGGCTCCGACTGCAGCCTGAACGCCTAACACGAGTCCGGCCAGCCGTGGCTCTAGGGCGAGATCTACTGAGACGCCGGATAGCCGAACTCGTGGCGACTCGTTCCGCCAGCCGCGTCGCTCGGACATTGCCATCGGGAGCCGGCCTCTTAGAGCACGACGGCGGCGTGTAGAGCCCCGGCCCCCCTCAGGGGGCCAGGGCGAAGGAAGGGATGTGTGCCGAACGTGATCGAACTTGCGATCCAGAGCACTAAACTCGCACCTTGGGTGTCGGGCCTCCGCAGCGACGCTCCAGGTACCGAGGTGGCGCCGATGGCTGACGACGAGGTAGCGACCGAGCGAGAGGCTGCGCCGGTCGAGGTGTCGTACTGCGAGTACGAACGCGAGGTGCGCTTCGCTGTGGTGCTCTACGGCGGCGTGTCGCTGGCCATCTACATCAACGGCATCGTCCAGGAGTTGCTCCACCTGGTCCGGGCGACGGCGCCTAGCGTACCCACCAGCGCCATGGAAGCCGCGACGACGGCACTGGTCGACAGACCCCAGGGAACGGAAAGGGTCTACCGCCGCCTCGGCCAGTTCCTGACGCTGCGCGGGGTCGACCGTTCGGCGCCAATGGACCGCGATCACTCGGGCCCGATCAGGACGCGCTTCGTCGTCGACATCCTCTCGGGCAGCTCAGCGGGCGGCATCAACGGCGTGGCGCTCGCCAAAGCCTTGGCGACTGGGGCCTCCGACATGGACCGCATCAAGCGGCTCTGGATCTGCAAGGGCGACATCGGCTTACTTGTCAACGATGCCGCCTCGGCGGCGAGCATCAGGGGGCTGCCTCCGCAGGATCCACCGTTGTCGCTGCTCAACGGCGAACTGATGGCGTTCGAGCTACTCGAAGCGTTCCACGCTATGGACGCGCTGGAGACGGCGGAGGCTGCAGGCACTGAATCGTGCCTCGTCGACGAGCTCGACTGCTGGGTAACGGCTACCGACCTGTACGGGCTCATGTTGCCTATCAGGCTCGACGGCGAGGTCGTCCAGGAGCCGCGCTTCAAGAACGTGTTCCGGCTCCTTTACCGCTCCAGCCACGCCAGCGGCGACGGCACCATGTCAACCGACTTCTCGCGCAGGGACAACCCCTTCATGGCATTCGCGGCGCGCTGCAGCTCATCTTTTCCCTTCGCCTTCGAGCCCATGCAGCTCGACGCCATCAAACCCATCATGCTCATGAGCCAGTTCGGGGGTGCGTACAACGGGGACCCCGCGGACATCGGCGTCCGATTCGAGCGGTTCTATCGGGACTACAAAGGGATCGGTGACGTCCCATTCGCCGAGCGCTCGTTCGGGGACGGCGGTATCCTCGATAACCGTCCCTTCACCTGGGCAACCTCGACGCTCACCCGCCGCAGGGCGGACGTTCCCGTCGACCGGCACCTCATCTACCTCGAGCCGGCGCCCGACGCGGCGCGAGCCGTGTCGCCGGTGCCGCCCCACGCGCTGAAGGTAGTCGCCGAGTCGGTAGCACTGCCGCGCGAGGACAGCATCCGCGACGACATCGCCCGCCTACGTGCGCGCAACGAGGCCCTGGAGTGGATGAGCAAGGGCCTCGAGGTGATCGACCTGGTCGCTCCTAACAGGCTCCCCGTTCTCCCAAACTGGGCGACGGCAACACTGAAAGAGCTCGTGGACGCCAGGGGCTTGCAATGGGCGGCATACCACGAGCTTCATATCGCGGACGTCCTCGAGGACCTCTCCGAGCTTATTGCGCGCCTCTTCAACGTCGACGCGGCAGCCGAGGCGCAGGCGGCGGTCCGCGTGCTCATCGAAACCTGGTTCGGCCTCGTCTACGAGACATTCACCGCCACCGACGGCCGCCCTACGCAATCTTCCTTCTTGCTCCATTACGACCTCGGCTACCGCCTCCGCCGCGTCGCCTTCCTCGACGACCGCATCGACCACCTCCTCTCCGCGCCTGACGATGCTCTGGCTGCGGCTCTCGGAACGCAAGCACCCCTCGGTGCGGTCGATGCCTGGGATTTCGACTTCCGCGCCGCACTCCGCACGCTCAAGCCCGAACTCAACAACGTGCTCATCGACCTGCGTCGGGCCGGGAGGGTGTTGCGGTCCACCCCCGGGACCGACACCGTCTCGCAGTCGGCCATCCCCGTCGAGACTGTCGACGCGGTGAGGACAACCCTCGGCATTACCAGTGCGGTCGCGCTTGCGGAGGCTGTGTTCGCAGGCACCCGCACGTCCACCGAGGCGGAGGCGAAGGCCGCGGCGCTCCTAAAGAATGATGCGGCATTGGCGTCGCTCAGCAACCTCGCCCGCGCCGTGGACACCGCCCTGTCCGCTCCGCTGCAAGCGGCCGCGGCTCGGCTCGCCGAGGCGCTCACGCCAAGTGCAGGAGCGTCGCCTGGAGAAGTCTTGGCGAAAAGCGCGATGCGGGTTTATCGCGACGCTTACGAGGACTACGACGCAGTGATCCTTCCGTTCGTCCACTCCGGCGTGGGAGAGGCGGGACGGGTCCAGATCATGCGCGTCAGCCCCGCGTCGGCGCGCATCCTCGTTGACGAAAAAGACCGAGGGGACAAGCTGGCGGGCGTCCAATTCGGGCACTTCGGCGGCTTCTTTGCCGAAAGGTGGCGCCGCAACGACATGATGTGGGGACGGCTGGACGGCGCGGAGCGCCTCATCGAGGGGCTCGTGCCCACCGCGACTGGCGACAACGACCGGGAGGCGCTCGTGGCGGCGATCGTCAAGGAGGCACAGATCGCCATCCTCGAGGACGAAAAGGCCGGCGAGTTCCTCGGCTGGCCCGAGCGTGGTGCCGATCTTTGGGATCGCATCCACAGGAGCTGGACTGTGGACCTCACTCTCGACCAGGGAGCCGTACGGGGTGACGCCAGGCGCGGCCTCGCGGTCACACGCCACCTTCTTCAAGGAATCGCCGCGGGCGCACCGAGCGGCACCCCGCCATCTGTGCCCGCCAAGGTCGCCCTGGGGTTGGCCGCGCGAGCGACGGCGCTGGTCGGAGCAAGCACGCCCCGCACGATCTCGGTGGCGCTCACGGTGGCGCTGACCGTGGCACTAATGGTCGCCGTAGCGGCCGGCATCGTGGTGTGGAGTGGCGTTTGGGTGGCCGTGCTCGCAATGGCACTTATGACCTTCGTCGTGCTGATCATCCTGCTGCTCTTCATACGCGGCAAGGTGTACGAGGCGCTCGAACCCAGGCGCCGCACCAGGCTCTGACGGTGGATCCTCCCGCAGTTCCCACGCCGGCTGCGAAGTCCTTTGGATGCACGACTGCGGCTCGCCCAAGCCGAGACGGTCCGTAGCGATCGAGCAAACGCCCTTGGCCAATGATTCCTCGGTCAGCCACAGCGCCAGTCCGTCGCGGTTGCCCCGTCGAACGCTGTGCATCGGCGTCAGGTGGCCCGTTCACGGTCACTGCGCTTGGCCACTTGCTAAGAGCTTGCGCCAATAGGTGATTGAGTCGGATGACTCAGTTGAGTCGTCTGGATGCCTGTCTCGGCCCTGAAAGTACATGCAGGACATGGACTTTCCGATGATTGGGAGATCTCAACCAACCCCGTCAAGGGAAGCGTCCATGCCTGCGATCCAATCATGCTTCATCGAGCCCCTCTGGGACCAGTTCTTCGCCCTCCTGCCGAGCCGGCCGGGGAGCCACACGCTGGGCTGCCACCGCCCCCGGGTCTCCGACCGCCTCGTCTTCGACAAGCTCCTCCAGGTGGCCGTATTCGGCTGCGCCTACTGGCGCATCGCTGACGCCACCTGTTCGGCCACCACCCTGCGCCGTCGTCGCGACGAGTGGATCGGCCTCGGGGTGATGGAGCAGCTGGCCCAGATCGCCGAGGCGGGCTACGACCGGCTCATCGGTTTGCAGCTCGAGGACATCGTCGTGGACGGCTGCATCACCAAGGCGCCCTGCGGTGGAGAGATGGCCGGGCGGAGCCCGGTCGATCGTGGCAAGCAGGGAACCAAGCGCTCGATTCTCGTGGACGGAGCAGGGATTCCCCTCGGTGTCGTCCAGGCACCGGCCAATCGGAATGACTCACCGTTGCTCGCGTCCACGCTGGACACGCTTGCCGATCGTGCCCTGCCACCCGGAGAGACCACCGTGCACCTCGACCGTGGCTACGACTCGGGCAAGACCCGCACCGAGCTCGATCGCCGCGGCATGGTGTCGTGCATTGCCAAGCTGGGCAAGCCGGCGCCGCTGCGAGCAACCTCGCGCTGGGTCGTGGAGCGGACCAACGCCTGGCACAACGCGTTCAAGAAGCTGGCCTGGTGCACCGAACGCCGCGGCGCGGTGATCCGTTTCTACGTCGCCCTGGCCAACGCCATCATCATCGTCCGCCGCTTGGTCCGCGAGGCGTGGAAACGCTACCGCTGGGACACTCGTCCGAGGCGCTGCCCATGAACGCGCCAATCACCTATTGGCGCAGGCTCTAAGTCGGGGGCGGCGGGACTCGAACCCCACTACTTCCCGGTCCCAACCAGGCGCGCTACTGTCTGCGCCACGCCCCGATGGCGTCGCGTCGCGGTGCCCAGGCGGAGTTGCGTGTATGTGCGGACCGACGCCATCGCCATCGAGATCGTCACCACGCTGCTGATCGGTGACGGCCCTCTCGACCTAGAGAAGGCAAGGCGCGAGTTCAACCATGCGTGGCAATGGATCCGACCACTCAAGCAGTTGGCGGGTCACCTCGAGATCGACGAGCCTACGTCGCAGGCAGTTGCAGCCGGCGTCAAAAGCGATTGAGGCGTTTGACGCCGATGTCGCGCTCGCTGCTACGGCACAGCTCCTTCAAGTTGCGTACGCGCTGGCAAAGCGCCTTCACAAGACAGTGAACGGCGTGGTTGTCTTCATCTGCTTGGATGGCATCGCCGAGGACATCCCCGTCCGCGAGGGGCTGGGCCCGGCAGGCCAGTTCGGTCGCTGGCCGCTGTTTGCCATCGACGTGCATCTGCTCATCAACCAGTCCTGCGCAGGGCTGGTGTGGGATGTGCCGAACATGCAGATGCTCGGAGGCGGCGGCGACACTCCGCTTCGCCGCGAGGTCATCGAGGAGGCGCTGGTCTACGAGCTCCAATACGCCCGCTCGGCACGCCGACCAGCCTCTAAGCTGCTCTGACCTTTCGAAAAATCGCTCCACCGCGCGGCGTCGAGCATGTTGCATTTAGCGATAGATGCCGAAGTGATCGGGGTTCAACGCGAGTGAAGCCTGAGCGTCAAGACCGATCCTCTGGTTGGCGTGCGCGGTTTCGGCCCCAGGCAGCCGTCGCTGATGCTTGCCGGCGCGTGGCGTGTAACGGCGCCCATCGCAGCGCTGACACCCGTCAATGCGCAATTGCCACATGGGATCGTTACAACCGGGTCAGTGGCCCAGGATCGTGAGGACCGCGACCGCGAGCACCACCACGACCGTCAATGCGAACACCCACCTCGCCGGACCGCGAACGAGCAGCCGTACACCCAGGAAGCGCAGGCGCACCTCCATGTCACCGCGAGTGGAGGCGCGTTCAGGCGTTTGACCGGGATCCGGGTTCGGGATGGGCATGGAGGCACCTCACGAGGTGCGCCGCCCCTGTCGGCCTCCAGCGGCTCGGATGAGCGTTCCCGCCCCGTGGCCCTGCAGAGGGCTCGATCCCGGCGTCGGGCGCTGGTTGTCGTTCTGTCCATCGTACCGGATCCGTCGACCACCCCGAGCACCCCCTCTGCCGCGCTGTGAGCGCGGTCCAACCTGGTCCCCGCTTCAGTTGGCCAGGGTCCTACGATGGCCGCCATGGTCACCGAAGGACAGGGTTCTGACGAGGCCGCCCGTGAGGACTCGGCTGAAATGACTCTTGGGGCGGTGCACTTCGATGGACTGAGCCCTACCGACTTTGAAGAATTCTGTTTCGACCTCCTGGCTGATACCGGCTTCGTTGACCTTGACTGGCGGAAGGGCACGCCCATGGCCTCGTCGCCAGCCGATCGTGGCCGTGACATCGTGGCCCATCTCGAACGCGAGGATGTGGACGGCTACACGTACAGAGAAACCTGGTTTGTCGACTGCAAGCACTACAAGAGAGGAGTTCCACCAGAGGCACTTCACGGCACCATCACGTGGGCACAGGCAGAGCGGCCTTCCGTCGTCCTGTTTATCGCTTCTGGGTATCTGACGAATGGAGCCAAGGACTGGATTGCAACCTTGAAACAGTCATCAAACCCACCCTTCCGGATCCGCGTGTGGGAGATGCCACAAATTCGGCGTCTCCTTGTGGACCACATGGACATCGCGTTCAAACACGATGTCGAGACGTCTTCCCTGAGGCGAGTGTCAGAACTCCTGGCGGCCGAATCCGAGTTGACCGACAAGCTGTGGTATGGCCGTAAGCCCGCCGACGATCAACCCGTCCCAGCCGATTGGAAGCCTGAGATCGTGAGCGGCATGCGCGCCGCTCAGCGTCGAATGGAAGAGCAGTACGGCAAAGACGAACTCCTGTTGCACGTGAAGGACCAGTTCGCCTGGGGAATGCTTTCGGGCAAGGTCTCAGCGATCCGATGGGTGCTCGGTGAGGACTGGGACATGCTGGACAGCTGACGTGCCGGCACTCACTCCCGAGAGACTCCCGCAAAACCCGGAAGTTGACGGGTGACCACCAGACCGCGGCAGAAACACCCCCTCAGCGCGTCAGAGATCGCGGCTGACACCGGTCAGCCGGGTGGCTCTGGACAGGCAGGCCGATCGACGATCTGAGGAGCGATCACCACCGCGGGAGGTGAGACGGGTCAGCGCGAGCCGGGGCGCTCCGCGATGTCGAGCCATTTCTCAAGGTCCTTCCGGTGCTCGGCGTGCTCTGCCTTCTTGGCCTCGGAGCCGGGGTTCTCGTCGCACGTGCACAGCTCGCGGCGGCTGCTGAACCCTACCGGCCAGTTCTCGCGAGCCTCGGACGGCAACTCGGAGTAGCGCACCTGCAGGCAGCGCGGATCGTGACCCATGGTCGGACATGGTAGCTGCGGGCGCTTGGCGGCTCGGCGCTCGGCCGAAAGCCGCGGACTACTACCGGGGTGTCGAGGCTCTGGACGCGCCGCAGCCAGAGCGCGCATCATCGCTCCATGACGGGCATAGAACTATTCGCAGCCGGGTCGCAGATACTTCAAATGCTCCAAGGGCGCGAGCAGCAAGAACTTCAATTAGCCCTCGCGACGCTTCAAGATCCAGGGGCATCGAAGGCCAACCGCGCGTGGGCGCAACAGTTGATTCGTCAGCGGGTGGACGAGGTTCGACGTAACCCCCAACCCCGACGCGGAGGCTTCACCGGATAAGAGCGCGCTACGAGGACGAGCCGCGTGCAGTGTGCGGCGCGGCCCGCCCTACGCGCCGGAGGACGTATAGGCGAAGGCGCTCGGCCGAGCCAGGTAGGCTTGGGCCTGGGTGTCTGTCGATCGCCTACCCCATAACTCCGCGTCGATTGGTTCAGGCAGATCTGGCGTAACGTCGGCGGCCGTGACCGGAGCGCCAACGCCAGTGTCGACCCACTCCGAGCCTTGTAAGAGTTCGGGCAGACTCAGCTGGACAGTTGCCTCGAGGGCTAGTGCTCTCATGAGGTGGTCCTGCTCTCGGCGCTCGCCGTCTGGGCGCCGCAGCCCTCTCTGGGACTCAGGTGCCGGCTCACCCTCCATGGCTGTGGGCGCCCTCCAAGGTACGGTAGAAGTGGCAGCATTATGCAACAGGGGCTGCTCCGAATCCATAGCCGGGTTTCCCTGTTTGACCTATCGGGACGGGAACGGGACAGGCCGACGAATCGCGATGATGGGTGAATTGGCTACCGCTGACAGGGATGACTGCGAGGGTTACTCGCGAAGGGCCCCAGGCCAACGGCGTGTGCAGGAGCTTGGCGATCTCCATGCAGGTGCCATTGGAGGCTCCTTGCTCACACTACGTTGCGCGAACCCGGGCACGGTACCGAAGAGC
Source organism: uncultured Actinomycetes bacterium (assembly GCA_937888775.1). Next base: position 33,132 of record CALAQT010000149.1, read on the forward strand.
AAACGAAACATGCACGGGATGTCGGGCTTAGTCGGAGCGCATGGCGATGCCGCGCCACTGCTTGAGCTTGCTGAAGCAGCGTTCGACGACGTTGCGGCCACGGTAGCGTTCCTGCTGTCGCGGTGCCCTGGTGGGGCGGCCGCTCCCTACGTTTCGAGTTCGCTTGATCGGCCCGACTTCATCTGAATTGGGGTCGATTTCGCTGTACGAGAATCCGAGCGTAAGATGGGATTTCTATCGCCGGATCGCGCGTGACAGCCAGTGACACTCGGAGATCCGGCGATCGCTTGGAGGAACTCCATGACCTCGCAGGAGCCGCCGCCCCAAGGCCCTCCCTCAGGGCCGCCGTCCCAACCACCGGGACCGCCGAACCTACCGCTCGGATATCCGGCTCCCCCATCAGATCGCGCCGCGCCGCAGACCCACCGGTCGGCATGGGAGGAGGCGGGATTCGCGGCCACCGCAGCCGGCGGCGTCATCGCCTCGGTCGGGGCGTTTAGTCAAGGTACGGGGCTGGGTCTCATAGCCCTCACCGTAGATGCTGCATTCCTAGCCCTCTTCCTCTGGCGACGGGGTACAGCTTGGCAGTGGATCGCAACTGCTGCATTCACGTCAGCCACCTTGCTGGTCTTGGGAGCGCTCGCCTTTCGCTTCGGTTGGAGCAGTCGAACCTCCACGGCCCCGACGGCGACCATCCCTGCTCTGCCCAGCGGGACGCCGAGCCTTTACGTGGACCCTACGCGGAGTCTCTCGCTGGTGACGAAAGCTGAGCTTACGGGTTCGAATGGGACTTGGAGTTCGAGAACCTTGGTTCAACCTGGCGCCCTTGTTTCTGTTCTCGTATCGCTCAATAACGTCGGCAACCACCAAGTCGGCGGAGCGATAGTCCACCCCGGCGTGTTGCCCGCTGGGCTAAATCTCGTGCCGGGCAGCGTAACGCTGATAAATGGCAACTACCCGACCGGTTTCCCGTATTCATCTGACAGCGCGTTTCGGGACGGCTTCGGAATCGGAAACTACAACCCGGGCATAGATGCCTTCTTTCTGTTCAGGGTTCGAATCGACACCAGCGGGTTTCCGTGCGGTTTAACCACGCTTGTGGAGAACGCGACCGTCTCGGCGAACGGTGTTCCAACATTTAGCGGAGAGGCCGCGACCCTGGTCGTAACCACACCCTGTTAACCCAACGCCGCCCTTGGTCCACTCATTGGCCATTTGAGTGAGGCGGCTCCACCGCGTAGAAGGCGGTGACACTGGCGTCGACGCCCGTCTGGTGCCGGTGGTATCTCCCAGTGGACGTCATCTGAATGACGATGATGCTGGACTCAGCAACGTGCTGCTCCTGGACGCTCCAAGTGAGGGTCGCCTCGCCACCAGCTTGGCGATCTAGCTCAGGCCCTTGGGCAGCTTGCGCGTTCAGAGTCCACGTCAGCTCCCGATCTTGAGGGTCCCACCCAATGCAGCGAAATGTCAAAAGGTCGCCTACCTGAAGTCGCGCTGGGACGACGACGACAACTCCATTGAGAGCGAGGGAGTTACCTAGCGAGTCAGTGACCGACTCGATGCGCGGATACCAACTCATGTCAGGTGCCCTTTCACTTCGCCAGAGCGTAAGCACGTTTCGGAACTCTCCCGCGATGCCTGAAAGCAGATCCCTTTCGAACGGAAGTAGGGTGCGACTGTGCATCGGGGCGTTTCGAAAGTCCTCCAGCCGGCCCATGTAGACCTTGAACCTTGACTGGTCCTTGAAGATTGGTTTGAACTGATCCCACCGTCGAAGCACGATCTCTTGCAAGTCCCAAAGATGCGTGTAAGCCAGTAGATCCTCGTCCACCACTGCACCGTTACGACGCTTGCCCTCTTCTACTCTGCGCTCCTCCAAGGTCGGCAAGTCGACGCCGGGTACGTCGCACCATTCGTCCCCGAGGACTCCGCGAATTGCCTCACGGAGAACGGACTCGACCACGTTGACTGCCTGGCTGGGCTCCATTTCTGCGTAAGCGTACCCGCGACGACGTACACGGCCATCCCGGCCCACGGAGCCACCATCGGGCCGCTCAGTGTCGGGTTGCCACGTGGTTGGCCAGATGCTCCCGGCGACCCGACGCGGGCCCTGGTTCACTACCGGCCCCCACCTCAACATCGTCGTGGCGAGCGCGGAGGTCGCCCTCATGGATCAGCTCAAGGCGCCCATCGACAGCTGGAGCCTCATTGCCCGGGTCGGCTCGATTGGCGCAGCCACACGGTGAGTTGATCGGGCAGGACAGGGGGCCTCAGATCACGCGCTTCGTACACCGCGGTGATGTGCTCCCGGGGTATGGGGAGTCCAAGTTCCCGGTTCGCGTTCTGCAGCATGATCGCTGTCTTGACCGCCCAGAAGGCCAGGGTCCGCTGCTGACCACGGAGATCGGCACCCCGAGGCGGTGCAGGGACAGCATCGGCCGCATCATCAGCTTCGTCTCGTCCTCGAGACGGCTCATCCAGCTGGTGTTGCACTCCTGACACACCGTCGGCAACCGCAAACGCAAGCTCTGCTTGGTATCGACGCGCACCCGCTTCGGGTCGTCAAGGAGCTTCAGCCAGCCGCTTGTCGATCTCTTCGATTGTTCGCGCCACACGACTCATGACCGCTGCGCACTCCTGCCGTTCCCGAGCCACCCCCTTGTTGTTGCGCCGTGAGAAGGCGTTGCGGAGCGCGTGCAGATGGTGCGAGCCATCCTGGAGCAGGTTTCGCACCCCGCTAACGAGTGGTGATCGCACGGCCGCGAGATCGGCCCGGCACAAACGCGCCGTCACACGGTCCAGCGACCTCTCCGCAGCAATGATTTCCTCGATATCGGACCTGGAACCCGAGAGATGTTTCGTTACGCGCAGCATCGACGACGAGAGTGCGTCGATGTGCGGTCTGCAAACCCAGGTCAGGTCAGCCCGGATAGCCTCCGGACCCGCAATGCTGCCAATCCAGCGGCGAGCCACCAGCCCCACGGACGCCAGCCGCTCGTCTTCTGGAAGCGCCTCGTCTGTGACGATCTCCTCGCGTGCAAAGGTCACAGGTTCGCGCTCCGCCAGACTGAGCGTCACCCGCTCCACATCGGCCTCCACGTGGAAAATCCCCGGGAGCAGACTCGGAATCGAAAGAGCCCGAAGGTCTACTTCGACGTTCGCTGGCTGGGCAGAGACGGTCATGGCGTGCGCGCTGCGCTCAATGTGCACTCCGACGAGTCCAAAGATCCCCGCAAGCAGCCGAATGGTCATCCCGAGCTCGGCTTGAGTCGGGACAACCGCACGACGCGCAGCAGCGAGCGCAGGATCAGGATGGGTAAAGATCCATGGCAGGATCGCGAGTTGCAAGGCGAGCACGGTCTCAAAGAGGCCGGCGAAGCGTTCGGCGAACTCTGCGTCCGTCAGTGTGATGGTCGACTCGCTGACCTGCACGTGGTCCCGGGTGGTGCGCTCAGTCAGCTGTATGCCATGGTCTAGCACCACGATGCCGGCATGAGCATTCGCGTTTCGGATGAGCATCTCGGCAGGCTCATGCCACGGGCTGCCGAGGCGAAGGAGCTCTTGCACAACCTCGCCCGCTTGGACGCCGAGGGCGACGTTGTGCGCGTACGATGCGTGATCTCTACCGCGAGTGGCTCGTGCAGCAATGACCAGCACGCCACCAAGATCGCGCAGTGGCCCCTCCATCAATGTCTTGTACACGCCGGTCAGCACCTCCGCCTGGAGGCGGCGGCCCTCGGTGCCCTCAGGCAAGGACAGAAGGACGTCCACCTGATCGTTAAGTGTCCGGAGCGCGGAGCTGACCCTCTCGATGAGCTCGGCCTTGTCATCGAGCCAATCTGGCGCCGAGGCATCAGCCTGGTCCAGTACGCCCCGGGCGAGCAGGGCACGCGCTTCTACGAGCACGCTGTCCACGATAGGGACCGGCAACACCGTAGCCGGCAACAGCACGATGGCATCGGCGTCGGTTAGATCTGCGACGCCGGGAATACCGGAGAGAGCGGTACGCACCAGGCCGGCTGCATCCCAGATGGTCGCCGGCTGGTTTCTGACGCCCTCCCAGGCCACGGCAGCCATGTCGATGGCGTGGCCCAACCTCCACCCATCTGAGGCGACCATGGATTTCGACCGATGGAGAACCTCGACCAAGAGACCGGCGGTGCGATTGGCGCGGTTCAGTACGTGCTGGCCGTCCTTTTCGCGCTCGCGCGCCTCGTCAACGTCCGCCGCGATGAGCGAACGCAACATCGCCGCGTGGCCAGCCACCATTGAGCCGAGGGTGCGGACAAGGATGTGATGCGCGCCCCGGTAGTCAAGGGGGGGGAGCACGCCCATGAGCACCGCTACAGCGGTGGTGGCGGTGTCAATGCTGGTGATTATCCGCGTGAGTGCTTCGACACACTCTCTCTCGTCGGCATCCCAGCTTGTGTGTGGCGCATCGTCCTTGATCGGAGCAAGGATGGCTGGGATATCAATGCGTGCGCGGTCCAAGATTGTGTGGCCGTAATCCGCTGGCGACATTCCGACTCCGCTCTTGGTGAAGCGCGGCTCATCGAGGTGCGCTGCGCGCACCCGGTCTTGCAGACGACTGATGGCACCTTTGAATGCCGATCTCCGACTCTCGGTCGTTGGGTCCACTGCATCAGGAGCAAGCGAGGCACCGCAGCGGGTGCAGTTCCTGCTCCGACGAACGAGAGTGGCCTGCCCACATGACTCGCACTCGATCAGTGCGAAGGGCACCGCATACCGGATGACGCCGGTGTCATCGGTTGGCGCATCCGGCTCATCCTCTAGTGCTCCACCGCAATCGATGCACTCACGGATTTGGCCTTCTGGGTAGCGCGCTGTCAGACCGCAGGTTTGGCAGCGCTTGTAATGCTCGGGAACCAACGCCGTCGTCTGGCCAGCGTCGCTCTTCAGCAGAGCGAGTTGTTCTCCGTGGAACGTGGGCGACTTGACCTGCTCCGTGAGACGGGTACGCAGCTCGCTGCGCGTCCGCACAGCAATGCCACCTTGGTCAAGAAGCCGACGATTGCCAGCCGGAGCATCGGTGCCGAAGTCGAGAACCAGAAGCGGGCGTCCAACTCGCAGCGCCTGTATACCGGCGTCGAGTGTGCCACCGCGGTCGCGGGCTTCGATCACGACGAGCGCTTGGGATGCCGCCACGATCACCTTGTTGCGCGTCATAGCGGCCCACGAGGTCCACGCCTGCGTCGGCGAGAACTGCGACACCGCGAGCACATGCTCCTCGTCGAAAGGAAGGCCTTTGAAGACGCGCTTCGGTTTGAAGTGGAGGACTCCTTCGGCCAGGACGATCACGGTCACGCCTCCCGCGCGGAGTGCGGCGAGATGTGTCTCGGTGTCCACTCCGCGGGCGTAGCCGGACACTACGGCGAACCCGGCACTGGCCACCTCTTCGCCGCAGGCAGCCGCGGCCTCGAGCCCTCTCGGTGAGGCGTCACGAGAGCCGCACATTCCCACTGCCGGACGTGCCAGCAGACCGCGGCCTCCCCAGGTGAAAAGAACCGGTGGTGCGCCATGCTGCGGGCGTAGCCCCTCGGGGTACCCCTCACTGTCCGGCAGCAACGCGTCGTAGCCGCCCCTGATCAGCTGGTCGAGAACTTCGGGGTCGCACCCAGCATGCTCCTGGTTCCTTGCCGGTTTTAGACCGAGCGCAGCACGCAGACGGCTCTCACGCGTCATTGCGAGCCTGCTTCTTCAACGTCTTCGCTCCGACCAGGCCGCAGACAGCCACGGCGCCGGCACGGCGCGCTGCGTTCGCAACCGCCGCCATTGTCCGTCCGCTCATCAGCACATCGTCCACGATGAGAACCGGCCGGCCGCGGACAACCGAGTTGACGGTGAATTCGTTGGAGAGGTCGTCCGACTCTCCAATCGCTTTGGCCTCCGGACGCGTCACTCGGCGCGCTCCAGTGCGCTCAAACGGGATCCCCAGGTCGGCTGCAACAGCTCTGGCAAGTTGCTCGCTGAAGCTCTCGTTCAGAGCGTCATGACCCGGGATGGAGAGGACAGCGTCACAACCGCTGAGCAAAGGATGACGTCGAACTACGCTCACTAACTCTCGAGTCAGGTCATCGAGCGCGCCAGGGGCCTTCTTGTATTTGGCGCGCGACACGAGCTCCCCCGCCTTGGTGTTCTTCCACTGCATCGGATCCGGGTCAGAGTCGGGATCCTTGTAGTAGTCGAGGGCAATGGCGATGTTGACCCCCGAGGGCGGCCGGATGGTGACGACCTTTTCCAGCAGCTCTAGGCAGTCCCGCTCTCGCGTAGATGGCAGCGCGTTGAGGGAGTATCGGTAAGTCCACCTCGCGTTTTGGAGTCCCTTGATGGGCAGGCGGTGGATCCCTCGCGAACTCAGCACGGTCTCCACCTGCGTGGACACGTAGTCGGGGCAGTCGAGGTAGAGCCGAAGCTCGCCTGTCTTCTGATGCTGACGGAGCTGGTGCCATTGGAGGCGCTCAGCGTGAGCCCGGAATGGATGGAGGGTGATCCGCATAGCGAACCCATGTTCGGTGACGATACAGCACTGCCAGGCCCGGCGTGGCCGGCTGCCTCAATCCTACGAGGCGGGTGGGATTGGTGTTACCGACGCCTATCTCGGAGCAACCGCAGCCGCGGTCGCTCCTCGCGGAAAAACCCCCCAGAGACGAGCGGTCGCCTGCGACGAGGTGTCGGCTTCGTGACGGGCTACCTCAGCCGATGCGCACCCCGCCTCCGACGCACTACAAGCCGCCACCGAGCGCCGCGGCGCCGGTGTCTGAACAACGCTTGACATTCGCATAACATTTGTTATGATCTCCGCCAGGATGACTAACGCTGCCGTCTACTTCCGTGCTCACGACGATCTCCGGGAGGCGCTGGAGGCGTTCCGCCTGGAGAGGGGCGTGACGCTAAGCGCCGCAGTGGTCGAGCTCTTAGCGCTTGGGCTCGAGGCTCATTCGGACGGGCCCTCCGTGAGTGACCTACAGCGCCAGGTTCTCCAACTCCAAGCGGAGCTCGCCAAGCGAGACGCCGACGTTGCGACCGCGCGCGGCGAGCTTCAGCACCTTCGGCTCGGTTACCACGCCCTCGAGGAGCACCTCAAACGAGCTGACGTCGGAACCTGTCCGACCTGCCGCGCGCCAACTAGCGGTTACGAGTTCGTTGTCACAAGGCGATGCTCAGCGTGCAATGGGGCGCTCTCCGGTGCACCACCGGCGCGTGACTCCGCCGCCCTGTGGCTCATCGCCGGAATCGCAGTTGCCCTGCTCGCTTACGCGGCCGTTCAGCAATAACACCCAAGGAGAAAGCATGATGTTCTGCCCGCAATGCGGCGAAATCATCGTCGAGACCGTACTCGGGCGCGAAGCTGACAAGGTCATCCACCGCTACACGAGGCACGATCCCGTCGCTGGCCTCGTTTTCAGCGTGATCGCGTCGGTGATCATTGCGAGCGCGGTCACCGCTGCCTGGAAGGCGCTGAGATGAACGGTCGTCACTTGGCGAAGTCCTCACGAGTCAGGATGCCGGCGCTCCGCCCCGCCTTAGTCGCTCAATTCGGGTCGGGGTTCGGCGAGACGCTGAAGCCACGCTGGGAGCAGCTGCTCCCAGTTCGAGTCTAGGCGCCCCGACTTCCGGCAGATCCCCCTGCTTTCAACCGATTCGGGTTCCCTCGCTTGTGCCCAGCGCCAGTAATCGACGAGTTTGGCGAGGGCCTGACCGTGCCGACGACGCGGACGCCGTCACTGCCTGGGGTCGGGACAACGGGAGACGACTTCAGCCCACTCAAGGTTGCGATGTGGTTGGCTGCCCCGCCCCCGGGCCGATCAGCTACTACATCACGGCGTATTCGCCACTGCAAGTAATCCGGTCCGCAGGCCGTGCCCCGGACGCTCGCTTCAGCCCCCGCCCCGCGTAGTTACAGCCAGCATTGGCCGATACGGGCGCCATTTTGGCGCCAGCGTCGGCGACCTGTGGCGTCACGCCGTGGCCCGCCCCATCAGGACGGAGCCGAAATCCGTATTCAAAACGACCCGCCACGGCCCAGCCTGGCAAGGTACGTCACGACGACTATCGCTCTCGAAAAGCGGTGTGGTGAAAGCCACCGGCCCGGCGCGACGCCCGAAATCAGTTAGTGTCGGTTTTGTCGCTATCGAGCGACCGCCACGGTCCACCGCGGGCACCTCCCAGGACGGTCGCGAGGCGCTCGGCGGCGGCCGCCTGGAGACCCGGGAGCACGTGGCTGTAGGTGTCGAGGGTGATGCCGACGGTGGCATGTCCAAGGCGCTCGCTGACGACCTTTGGATGCTCCTCTGGGCCAGCATGAGGGTCGCCATCGTGTGGCGCAGGTCGTGGCGTTGATGGTCGCCAGGTGGAGCCGCAAGTAGCTCGCGGCCCCATTGCAGGGCAGCGCCGGCAGCGGCAGCACCATGGCGACGGTGGGCAAGGGCGCCGTACCCCCAGAGGTACTGACCTACGAGCATGCGGATCAGTGCGCTCGGCGAACTCATCCGCTCGGCGAGGAGATCCTGGACTTCGGTAGAGGTGAAGCTCGACGCAAGCTGATCCCACGGGACCGCGCTGAACAGCGCGGTTTCCAGACCGAGCGCCCGGACCCTCAAGTCGTCGGATCCCGCGGCGGCCACGGCCTCGTCGTACAGCGCGTTGCCGAGGTCGAGGATCTCCGTGCCGTAGCGCAGCGGGTCAGATGCCGTTGCATCGCGCACCGCCGGATCCAGGACCAGAGGCACTGGGGCTGGGCTCCCAGCCGAGCGCACGTCCATCGCGCATACATCGTACGTCTGTTCGCTCAGCCGGAAGGTCGGGGAGCGCTCAGATGGGACGGGCCGAGCGGTCCGTGAGGTCGATGCCCCGCATAAACTCCGCGGGCGTGGCACTGTCCTCGCCTCGCTCGACCGCCAGAAGTAGCCAGCGGTGGGACCCGGGTGGACGCTGGCACTGGGGCGGACGAATGAATCCCTCGCCGTCTCACTATGCTAGTCGGCACGTGACAGGCACTCGCGTGTGACCGCTGTGGCTATCTCGACAGCGGCGAATCCGATCCTTGCCGACGTCAAGGCCGCAGACGTCGAACTCGCAATCGGCATCGCCTTATTCGGCGCGCTTGTCGTGATCTTGAGCGTATTGCTCGCGCGTCGATTGCAGAACAAGGACGCTGGGCGTGAACGGCGCCGGCGGACCAAGGCGCTACTCAAGCCCGTACTCTTGGACCTGCAGTCGGCTATCGCCTCGCTCACCCAGGTCGCGAACGGGCACCTGGCAGCAGCCTCGCTCCTGACGGACGACGGGTACCAGGCACGCGCCGACGCAGCGTGCGATGTGCTCGAGCCGGATCAGGTCAAAGCCCTGCGCGCCGGCCTGAGCCAGCTCAGTAAGGTGATCCGCGATCGCAACGACGCCAACGGGTCGATGACAGCCGGCGCGGCTCGGCTGCTGCGGAAGCGGCTGGAGAGCGTTGTCCAGGCGCTCGAGGCATCGACGAAGTAATGACCAAACTGGTGATCTGGACGGCCCCTGACGGACGACAACCCCAGTACGACAATGTCGAGGACCGGAACGACCCCCACTTGGCGAGATCTCTCTACGAGGCTGTCGCCGATATCTTGGAAGGCCAGCCCTTTGCACTCCTCGTCACCCAGAGCGGGGTCTGGGCCTGGCCATCCCACGGAGGCATGCTCTGGCTGTTCTTCGGCTTCAACCGGATCGCATCGGAGGACGTCATCTACCTGCTTCACTCCGCAATTCTCGACGTGGAGTCCGATGATCCACTTGAGGGCGACATCGCAGTCGCGGAACAGCGATGGCTGGCCCTTAAATAGCGGTTCCGCTATACTGGACGGGCCATGCGAAGCAGATACCAGCGGGCCGTCCCGAGCGAGACGCGGGAGGGGCCGCTCCCGGAGAACGCCGTCGACGCCGCCACGGCTATCGATCAGCTACGAGCGCGCCTGGTAGCCAGGTACCCCGGCTTCGAGGACCGAGTCCCCTGGGTACGGCGAATGAGCCGTCTCGCCGCCCACCGGCGGTCGCTCGGCTTGACCCAGACCGACGTGGCGCGCCTCATGGACGTGCCACAGTCTGTCGTGGGCAGGCTCGAGAGTGGGGCGACCGACCCCCAGGTCTCCACCTGGGAGCGCTACCTCGATGCCCTCGGCCTCAAGGCACCGGTGGTTCAACCCGCCATCTCGGTGGTCAGTGAATCCGATGCCGGACCTGTCCGCACCCGCGTGAGCGCCCGGAGAACCTCAGATCTGTCTGCCGCCGTCCAAACTCCCGGTGAGGTTTTCGTCAGGGAGGCGCTCCAGCATTCTCTTGAGCGAGGGCTGGCCGCTGTCACCCGAGAAGCCGACGTGACACTCCGCGCCGACACCCAAGAGCAGTTGATCGCGAGGGCCCTCGAGAAGGGGGCGGAGATCGCCCTCTCCACCCTGGAGGAGGACCTAGAGTTGGATGTCGAGCTCGGCCTTTAGAGCGCACGTCTGTGTCGGGGTAGCAGCACGAAGTGCTGCACCGCGGACCGGGAATTGGCGCGCAAGAGGCGCCTGGCGGGTTGGGCTGGTCTGCGGTATATTTTTGGGAACTGTCAGCCGAGCACTCAGGGGATGCCATGTCTGGTCACCCGCCACCCACAGATTACGCGCATCACCAGCAAATACAGGATGAGAACCGGCTCAAGGAGTTGGCGAACTGGCAGCAAGAGCAGCAGCGGCGTGCTGAGGCGGAGGCGCAACGCCATCGTGACGCGGAGATTCGTCGCCGGGCTGATCAAACGAATCAGCGATAAGCAACCGCTCCCATTGTGCGGAGCAGAGCATGCTTTCGCACCAAACGTTCCGCCCAACCGCCGACCCCGGAAAACGCGCGTGCGTGTGGGCCGTCCGTGAGTCCCGGCGCCTTGGACGACCTCTCCCTGGTTCTCAGGTTCGTGCAGCGTCCGGTACGGCGACCGTGGATGCGGGAGGAAGTTGGGGTGTACGTTGTCGCCGCCTGAACCCCTGATCTAGTGAGGGTGATGACGTACCTGCGGCAGCGGGGGTGAGAAGCCGACTGACGCGGCCGCGCTCGCCAGCCATCACGGCGTCACGGTTTCGATATGAGGGAAGAGGCAGGCCGGATCCCCAAGTCCACTGAGTTTGAGTCGCACCTCACTCTTGGGTCCACCCTCCGCCCACGCCACTACGGTGATCTCGATCTCGTGGTCGGGGGTGTCCTTTACGGGAGTGGTGAGCCAACTCCGGCCGAGCACCTGCATCGGTCCCTCGAGCGGTCGGCGGGTTATTTGGCGAGCCTCACTCACACTCACCTGGGCGTGGCCATCGGGGGCCATTGTGATCGTCTTGCGCTTGTTGCTCAACCAGGTTAGATCCAGCGGCAACTGGACCCACGATTGCATTGGTCGCACCGTAGTGATCTGCGCGCGACACGTAGCATCCCGCCTACTAGAGAGGTTGCGTACCGTCACTGCCTTGATGAAGATCAAGTCGTCTGGCATCCCCCCAAGGAGCCCCGTGAGGGCCGACTTTCCTGTCGCTCCCACTCCGGCCCGTTGCCGCCGGTGGGCGGTTGCGTGGTTGGGCGGCGGTGCACCGAAACAGCGTAGCTGCCATCGCCAGGGAAGGGATTCCGGTCCCACGTCGACCAGCGGGCGGCGAGCTCCAAGCCAGCCTCGACCGCGGTGAGCTGTAAGGCTGGCGCCGGGCGGCTGCGGTCCACGGTTCTACTGGATCATCACTCTTGATGACCACCGTGCAACCAATGCTAGGCATGCTGCACCGCGCCGCAAGAAATCTACGCGGCCAACGTTTCATACATCGAGACCACTGGCGCTGGCGGGGAGTGGTTCTCCGAAGGCACTGGTCCCGTCAGAGTGAGGACCTCCATGCCGTTCGTCCACCGCCGTCCCCGTCATTCCTCCGAACGTTTCCGGACCGCCCTCCTGGCTGCGCTCGGCCTCGCCGCGCTGCTCAGTCAGTCCGTGGCGACGGTCCGAGCGGCGGACCAAGCGTCGCCGCCGCCGCCGCAGGTCAACCCGCCAGGCGGGTGCTACTCCCAGGTCTCTCGGGATCCGACGGGGGCCGCCGCTTCCTGCGTTAGTGCCGCGTGCGCCTCGGCAGCAACGCTTCCCGTCCCGCCCGCACTGCTTAGCCTAGCCTGCTCACCGAGCATCGCCAGCTCTTCGGTTGGACAGGAGGTTGCCGCGTACGGCGCGCCGCCTGGCTACGATGTCAGTGATAACTACGCCAAGGCGTTCGTGGTCGCACAGCACGCGGCTCCGGAATTGATTCAACACATGACAACCAGGATCACCTCGTACATCCAACCACCCTCCGTGCGGTTTGCCGAGAGCTCGTCGTCAAACTGGGGCGGGTATGTTCAGAACGGTCCGAGTGCGGGGATCGAGCAGGTTCAGGGGCGATTCTCTGTAACCAGTGAGCCTAGCGGTGCGGACCAGATGGCTTCCTGGCTCGGCATCGGCGGGTGGAACGGTCAGAACCTGATCCAGACCGGCGTGGACGATAACAACCATATGACCTGGGTGGAGATGCTTCCACAGAGCCCCGTTTACCTCTTCGGCGTGAATGACGGAGATTACCTGTACGGCTTGATTTCGTACGACCACGGCACCGGTAAATGGTATGTCGAGATTGACGATGAAACCACCGGTAACTACTGGGTCAATGAGTACAGCTACAGCCCCGATCAAACCTCCGCAGAGTGGATCGTCGAGGATGCCGGTGGTACACAGGCCGTCCCGAACCAATGCTGTTATTACTTTTGGGCCTCGGAGTTCACGGACGGCTCGGACAACACCAATTCGCCGCAGGCGATGAACAGTCCATCGGGCACCCTGACGCGCGTGGTTCTCAACTACCCGTATGGCGGACACCTGTATCCAAGCGGTGTCGGAAGCGATGGAGAGACGTTCGATGTCACTCAGGGGTAACGCTGGTCGAATGGCCGCGGCGGCCGTCTTCACCCTCGCCGCCAGCGGCTGCTCTACTCAGTCACCGTCGCTCCCCGCTGTGACCCCGACGACGGCTCACGATGCCGGCGCGATTTCGAATGCAGCACTGATCAAGGTAGACGGGTATGCCCTCGATACGGGCGTCCCCGTCCCGAGCGGCGCGGCCAGTCAGCTCGCTGGCTACCCGGTGCTCACGGTGCGTGGCAAAGGCTCGTCCCAGATCATGTTGCTCAAGGCGCATGCTATCGGCGTTCCGGCCACCATGTTGCTGACGTACCGGACTGGCGGCTTGACCATCGCGCTCAGTGAGCGGCCAAGCACCGGTCACCCTTCGCTCGCCGGGTATGCATCGGCGTACCATCTGGCGGTGAGCGTTCTCCCCTCTGGTGTGGAAGTCCTTTATGTGCACACCTCCGCCGGTGCCATCGCCCAGGTGTTATGGGTCTCGAGCGGTATCCTCTTGAGTGCCGTGTTCTCGTCCGGGACGACGGACCAAACCGCAGGCGCCTTTGTCGGCTCCGTCGCCGTCGGATAGCCTTTGTCCTGCATTGACGAGCGGGTCCAGATCGGGTTGGCGCTCTCCCGCGATGGACTACTAAGAGTGGTCGCCATATCATGAGCACCATGACGCGGACTTCCACGGCGGTGACCGGACTGAGATATTGTCAATAGTCGTGGATCGCTGCGACGTGATCACGCGGCGTTCCTCTGGTCTTCGCGCTCAACTTTGATCCCGTCCACGAAGGTGGCGCCAGCGCGAACGAGCGCCACCAGGTGGGGTGCGTTGACGCAGCGCCAGCGAGCCTGGGCGGCGTCGAGTAGCTTGTAGGCCATCGCGAGTCCCGCAGCCCGGCTGCCGGCTCCCTTGGTCTTGCGCGTGCGCAGCCGCACCGTCGCGATCGTCGACTCGATGGCGTTGGTGGTGCGGAGATGGATCCAGTGCTCCGCGGGAAAGTCGTAGTGGGTCAGCAACACCTCCCTGTCTTTCAGCAGCTTCCCGGTGGCCTTCGGGTACTTGGCACCGTAGTTTTCGACGAACCGGTCCACGGCGAGGTCGGCCGCCTCCTTGTGCTCGGCGTTCATCACGTCGTGGAGCGCCGCCTTCACCTTGGGCTGGATGCTCTTGGGGACGGCGTCGAGGATGTTGGCGATTTTGTGCACCCAGCAGCGCTGCTCTCGGGTCTCCGGGTAGACCTCGCGCAGCGCCGCCCAGAAGCCCAATGCTCCGTCGCCAATCCCCACCCGCGGTGCGCGCATCCCGCGCCGCTTGAGATCACGGAGAACCTCGGCCCACGAGGCTTCGAACTCGCGAAACCCATCGCCGACCGCGACGAGTTCCTTGCGCCCATCAGCACGAACGCCGATTAGCACGAGGCAGCAGAGGCGATCCTCCTCGAGCCGGATGTTGAAGTGCACCCCGTCCGCCCACATGTACACGTAGTCCACGCCGCTGAGATCACGACGGTTGAACTGCTCCCGATCCTCGCTCCATTCACGTGTCAGGCGTTGCACTGCGGACGCACTCAGGCCGGCCTCCGTGCCGAAGAACTCCGCGAGCGCGGGAACGAAGTCCTTGGTGGAGACGCCGCGCAGATACAGCAGGGGCAGCACCTCGGACACTTTGGGTGAGCGTCGCGCCCACGGCGGCAGGATTGCACTGGTGAACCGGCGTCCCTCACGTCGATCATCGACTCGCGGCGCCTCGATCTGCAGCCCACCAGCTGCGGTGACCACGGTCCGCTTCTGCCCAACGCCGTTGCGAACCACGAGCGCCTTGCCCTCGCCGTCCCGTTCGCCAGCGTGGGCATCCAGGTACTCCGCCACCTCGGCGTTCAGTGCGGTGAGCAGCATTCGCCGCGCGCCCTCGCGCACGATCGCATCCAGATCGGTCGTGACCGCTTCCCGGTCGGCCTGATCAGACAGTATCCTCAACATTGGCGTGCCCTCTGTTGGACGGCTCGCGCCGCCCTCGGTCTTCAACAAACCGGAGGGTACGCCACGCTCTTCATCTCGCTCCTCATCCACAACTTCCGGTTATATCTCCATCGCGAGATATAACCGAGTGGGTTGTGGGTAGGCCTGTGCCTAAAGCCGCCGTGGTTGCCGGCGCTCATGAGGCACCGATATCCCTGTGGTCAGGCAGATCCGAAACGCAGCGCCTCGCGCTGAATATCCGCAAGCACGTTGTCCGAGAGCGTCAATCCAAATCGCTTGAAGACCTCGCCGGCCGCCATCCGGCCGAGTTCGCGGTAGTCGGTGAGCAACTCAGCCGTAGTGTAGGTTCGGTCTTCGAGCGGAAACTCAAAGCTGTGCGCCTCGGTCACCGCGTCTCGAGTGGTACGCCGGGCTGGGTTTTCGAACCAAAGGCGCCGACCGCGGAGGCCTCGCAGCGCGATCGTGATGACGGTTCCCTCCCAAGATTCCACCGTGGACGCCAGGCGACCGGCGAACTCAAAGACCTCGGTCGCCCTGCCAATCGTGTCGGTCACGCCGAGCAGTGGACCGAGCGCCGCGATCCCCTCGGGTGGGCGCCAGTGGAAAACACGCTGCGTGGCGTCCGTCCAATCCTCATGAATCCCCGCCAGGTAATGGAACTGGCCACTCTCAAACAACCGCCACGACTCCAGGTAGTACTCAACCTCGGTCTCACCCCGAAGACAGTCCATAGCAGGCACCAGCCCGGATGGCTCCAAGTGGGGAAAATCCCACCCGCGTATCGACACATGCGCCTGCCTGATCGCCGGCTCGAGTTGTTCGAAGGGAATGCGCCGACGCAGGAATGCATTCGGCCGAAGGGTGATTTCCCAGTGTCCACGTGAGCGAATCTTGTCCGCGAGTGGCGTGGAGGATTCATTCACCAGTTGGCGATCAAACTGCACGCCGGCGGAGGGTCCTTGCGGCAGTTCGGTCGGCAAGCCAACGCGCCGAGAGCGACGCAGGAAACGCTCCACCCCGCGGTCGGTGGCGAGATCCAGCAACTCTCGGAGTTCTACCTGCGACGGTAGCTCTGAGGTTTCCGGCTTGCCGCGCGAGCGCACATAGATGCGGCCCTTGATCAGGTCTTCCTTGTAATCGTAGTCGCAGAGCACGGGAACTTCTTCAAACTCGGCGATATACAAGACGACGTACGTCGCACCTCTGACGACGATTCGCTCGAGCTCGATGGTGACAAACGGTGCAACGTACTTCTTGATTTTGGCCGTGACATCGTCATGGACCCAGGTCGCCAACTCGTCGTCGGATAACCCCACGGGGAAGATCTGCTTGCGCTCTTCGTTGACGCCGATGACGATGTGTCCACCACCGCGACGGTTGGCCATACCGATCGCCGCACGAATGATGCGAGCAAAGATCCAATCGATGGTTCGTGGAACGCGGCACGGAGGTTTGAACTCGATCCCTGAAGCCTCGTGGCCCAGGTCAAAGATCCGGTCGAGATCATCGGGCGTTAGCGACATTGATAGCTAGACTAGTACCTCAGGCGTCACGCTGGCCCGCGGCGACGAGCGAGTCAAGCCGTCCCTCAATTGAGGGTGCGGGATGGACAGGAGATCGCGGCGAATCGCCAGCCCCCACATGGACATTCTCGGGCACTGCGCCGGCCGCATCGTGGTCGGCCGCGGGCGGCCGGAGTCAGAGTTCGATCCGGAGCTCGTCTTCGCCGCCTGCGAGGCCTTTGGCGTTGCCGTCGAGATCAACTCGCGCCCGGAGCGGCTCGACCCCCCGAAGCGGTTGCTGCGTGTCGCTCACGAGATGGGGTGCCGATTCAGCATCGACACCGACGCCCACGCGCCGGGTCAGCTCGAGTGGCCGATCAACGGCTGCGAGCGCTCCGCACTCTGCGGCAACCAACCCGGGTCGATCGTCAATACACTCGACGCGGAGTCGCTACTGGACTGGACGCAAGACCACGCACGCCGTGGAGAGCGGGAGACGAGACTCGAACTCGCGACATCGACCTTGGAAGGGTCGCGCTCTAGCAACTGAGCTACTCCCGCTTGACACACGATTTGGAAGGAATGGTGTCAAACAACCATTGACCCATAAGGACTTTCGCGCACGGATGACCGAAGACACCAAAACCTCGGGGTGCTCGATACGAGCTGAATAACCGCCCTGGCGCGGGAGGGGCACCCCGTCCTGCGCCCTCCCTCCCCGCTGTCGAGACCAATCCCATAGGAGCGCCTTCGTAGGCTAAAGCTACACCTCCTCGCCTGGGGCGGCTCAGCAGAAGCGTCCCTGATGGCTGGCACTGCGAAATTCCGTACTCGCGAAGGATTTTGGCGGATCTGTCTGTCCAGGTCCGGGCTGAATTCCCGGGTGATTGGGCAGCAAAAGTGGTCTGCGATGCCGCGAGCGCCTTGGCTAGCGCGCCCAGTGCACCTGACACATTTGTTGCGTCCTTGTGTGACGATGGAGACAACCTGGGCCAGTGGCGAGGTTACGCCGATCAAGGCAAGGGCTTCGCGATCGGCTTTGATCGCGAAGCCCTTGCCTGCTCGCGCAACCCCAGGGCTTCCATTTGGTCCGACTGATGTACACGCGGGATGAACAGATCGGTCAACTTGAGACGGCACTGCGGGATAGCATTCCCATCGTCGCCAAATGGGGCGCTGATCCTCGAACAGCGCCGCCCGCGATCGATCAGCTGCTCTCGCTTGGAATCGGCTTCACGGTCGCAACCTGGTCCATCAAGAATCCGGCATTCAGGGATGAACGGGAATGGCGCCTGGTTCGCGTGGCCATATCAGGTCTCTGGGAGCCACAAGACAGGACGCGAACGATCAGGGGCATCGAGGTGCCCTACGAAGCAATGGCGCTGACCGATGCGTCTACCAGCTCGACTCCCATGACCGAGGTTGTCCTCGGACCGACCCAAGACACGTCCGACGAAGCCGCAATCCGCCAGTTGCTTGACCGCAACGGTTTCGAGGCTGTGCCGATTCGCCGGTCTGACATCCCGCTGCGCGGCTAGATCGGACCGGCGTACGCGCAGCCTCGAATGCCCGTCTCTGCGAGCCCTGCCTTGGTTGCCGGCCACTGGACCGACGGCGAGTATCAGTCGGACCTCGCCCAGGTCCTAACGTTGAACCTCGCAGCTGCCGAAGCCTAGTGCGTACGGGTGGGAGGGAGCATATCGCTCCCTCCCAATGCGTGGGATCGCTGGTTATGCCCCAGCCCGTTTGGACTAACCCCACAGGCCGAGGTTGGCGCCGCGCTGCAGAAACTGTTTCGCAGCCGCAATAACGCCGAATGCGCTCATCACGAGCATTAGCCACTCAACGAACATTTGCATCTCTTCATCACCTCCTCTTTCGTATGGACCCCGGTACATCACCAAGATGATCCAACGCCGCTCCGCGGCCAGCCGCCCAAGACGGGTACCCCGTGCCTACCCGTTTGGCGCCGCGAACGTGAACATGGGGCGATACGATCGTTGCATGCACCGGGAATCCCAACTCGCAAAAGCCCTGGCCACAGCCCTCTCGAGGCGCGGCCTAACGGTCGGTCCGCGCCGATTGGAGCGATGGACGGCGGACGGACTCGGTCCACTCCCCGATGCCACCTTCGGTGACCAGGTTGACCACTATTCAGTTCTAGCCGACCTCGCGCGGTCTGGACGGTATGCCGATCCGGTGGCGCTACGCTTGGCATCCCGCGGCCGGGCCTGCCCACGGCTGAGGAAAGCCCTACTGAGACGTATGGGCTTCGAGCCCACGAGCCAGCCCCCGGCCATCCCTGCGGTGGATGTGAGCGGCGACCTGTCGAGTGAGGCTGCGGCCGATCCCTTATTCGAATACGTCGAGGATCTTGCGCGGCTCGCCCGAACTCCGGCGGCCGATAGTCCGCCGCTCATGACAAAAACGATTGCCCTGTTCGAACAGAACGCGGCCCGCCACGCGTCACGGCTGAATGAGACCCCTGATCAAATCCTGCATTCGTGTTTCGTGAATATCGCATGGCAGATGGCTGGGGGCGATGTTTACAACGTCGAAGCGATGGCAGCGGTGGCCAACCTAGATCCCGCCGAACTCGGCGAGCCCCTGGGTGGTTTCATGGAGTCCGTACGCATTGACCCGGCGGCACGCGAGGAGATGTACCGGACAATGCCACTCCAGCGCATTGCGGACATCGCGTCGTGGATGCTGCGGTATGCACCTATTGTCCTCCACACCGCCGGGGTGGCGCAGTTCTCTGACGATGACATCGCAGAGTTGTGCACCATGTTCGCGCCATGGGCGGCGTACTTCTTCGGCATGATCGCCCCGCGCCTGACCGAGCTTGGACTCGATCCCGGCGCAGTGCCGGACGTTGTCTGGGACCTCGCAGGAGTGCCGCGAGACGTCGCCGGGCCCGCGGTCAACCTGACGGGTCGGAAGCTGGCGCCTGCCGGCAGCGATGATAAGCCAATTCATCAAGCCTGATCGCCAGCCAATGGCAACCACGATCTCTCAAGACTGCATATTCTGTACCGGCACCGGCCTTACCAAAGAGCACATCTTCCCGCGCTGGCTCGTCGACGTGCTGACACCCGCCGTCGTAGGAACGGAAATCAGTGTAGAGCGGACACGACAATGGGCCGATCGGGCGGAGCAGCAGCGATGGACAGCCCCAGACGTCGCGTCCGCCACTGCTCGCGTGGTTTGCGCGTCCTGCAACAGTGGGTGGATGAGTAGGCTCGAAAGCCGCGCGAAGCCCTTATTGAGGCCGATGATTCTTGGCAACCCCACAACCCTTGACCCTGCTGAACAAATAGCCCTGGCAGGGTGGACGGCCATGAAGGCGTACGTCCTCGAGTACGCAATGGGCGACGTTATCGTGGCGACGCCTGATGAGAGGCGAGCGCTTATGGATCACGGGTATCCGCGCGGTGCCGCACCGGTGCGGCTCGGAGCGGTTGAGCGCGACGGACTGCCCAACTCAGTGCGACGCGTCGTCTACAACGTCGGATCCAACGGCCTCCAACAAGGTCTGGCGGTTTGTACGACCTTCACCCTCGGCTGTGCGGTCCTCCAAGTGTGCCACGGCCTCGGAATAGCCATTGACTGGACAACAGCGAGCCGTCCAAATCCGGATCACTTGCCGCTGTATCCGCCGTGCGCCAGCGCCGCGTGGCCGCCGGCGCAAGTCTTAACGGCGGCCACGCTGCTTGACTGGGAGAGACCACTTCCGGCACCTGCTCCGGAGTGGCTCGCGCAGGGATAGCGCCTGGGAGACTAACTGCTTGTTCCCTGGGTCAACCAGTCGGGGTTGAACCGCCCGGCGGCCAGCAGCTTGCTCTGCAGGTCTTGCGCACGGTCTCTCACGCCGTTGCGGCCGCTTGCGTGAGCAACCTGCAACGCCTCCGCGATCGCCTCACGAGCGGCATAGACAGCCCAATTCTGTCTATCCATCCGCACGATCTCGGCTGGAGCTGCTCGACCTTCTCTGAGATCCAGAACCGCCGACGGGCGGCCGGGCGGGCAACCCTCGGAAGGGCGTACCTTTGTTCGATCCCAACCGCAGAGCCGCTGGAAATTGCCCGTGGGGTAACGGCGGCGGCCTGCATATGAAGGGGTGGCAGCCGAATGGCGAACGCTGTTCGGGTGATCTCCCCCTCATGGAGCGATCGTTTGACCGAGCAGCGCGGCCCAATCCCAAGCCTGACGGGTGAGGCGGGGCTGGCGCGCGCTCCTGAAATCGTACAACCAGTCCACGACAAGGAAGCTGCCGTCCCCGACGAGTGGCTCCGCGGCTTCGACGCCCAGAAGGTCGACGAGTACCAGGAGCGGCTCCGCGCCGATGCCGAGCTGCTCGTGGTCCTGCAGTTCGGCGGCTTCACCGGGCCTGCCTGGGACGAGCTGGCCACCACGTTCGCCGAGTACGGCTACCAGGTGGTGCGCGGCTGGCTGATCAGCGGGCACATCTACGTGCTTTGCGCTCAGCGCCGCATCGCCCTCGGCATCATGCTCGACGACCGGCGCCCAATCCCTCGCGACCACCAGATCGCCGACCTGACGCAGGACACCGTCAGCCTCGCCATCGAGAAGTTCCGCGAGAAGGTCCTCATCCCGCGAAAGTGGTCGCCCGCCGGTGGGGCCAGCCTCAAGACGTACTTCATCGGCCAGGCGCTCTTCCAGTTCGGCAACACCTTCCGGTACTGGGCGCTCGCCGAGCGCCGCCAGGATCGCGTCGCCGCCGGCGTCGGCTTCGACCTCACTACCCACCGCGCGTCCTCGGTCGTCGTTCCCGGTGAGCGTCTCGTCCAGCGCGAGCTCATCGGCCGGTTCGCTCACTACATGGACGAGCAGACGAAGGCCATCGTCCTCCTCACCGCCGAGGGCTACGAGCAGCCGGCGATCGCCGAGATGCTGGGCATGTCCACCCGCGCGGTCGAGGGCAAGTTGTACCGGTACCGGAAACGTTTGGAGGGTCGCGATGCCGTTGCATGACAACGTAAACAGCCTCATCGAGAGGTCGTCGATGGGTAGCCCGGTCGTGCGGCGTCTCCGCGCGAAGACCCCCCGCGATGTCGTGGCGGGCATCCTCGCCGCGGTGGCGAGGATCTCGTCGTGGGATGAACGACGCGACGTGCATAACAGTGGGTATGAACGTCATCACGCCGCACCACCAGCCGGTGGTGTGACAACCCGGGTGAGCGACGCGCACGCCCGAACTACTTCAAGAAAAGGAGGTGAATCACACATGCCGAAGCAGCAACCGCTCCGCCCTGGCAAGCCTGCGCCCATGTCGGGCATCTATCAGCGCCCCGACGGTGAGCAGGTCGTCTCAACTCAGGGACACCCGATGCCGCCCGGTCCCAAGGGGACCACGTACAAGCCGGTGAAGCCCGCCATCCACAAGGGCTAGCACCTCGGGCCCTCGCCCAACAGTGACGTGTCAGCGTCCAGGGCGGGGGCCCACTTTACATCAGCCGCCCATCAACCAGGCCTTGGTTCCGCTCCCGAGCTTCACCAGCGCCGCCCACGAACGCTTAGCCGACTTCACGTCCGACTCAGCCACCAGCAGGTACCGGCACTCAGCGTGCGTGCCGCCGTCGGCGGTGACGTAGTTAGCCCAGCGCTTGGCAGCTTCGCGCTTGCCAAGAACCTCCTCCGAGGTCATCTCGCCGAGCGCTTCGGAGCTACCTAAAGGTGCTCTCCAGGTCGCGGTCAGAGCGCAAATGAAAGGATTCACTAAGAGGCGTTAGCGATGCGATCCCTAGGCCACCGCCCTCTGCTTCCAACAAGGCCCTAATGATGCGAACCCTAGTGCCCTCGGATACCTGACCATCCTCAGAGCTGCGCAACACGATCGTGGAGCCTGACGCTAGGACGGACGAGTGGATCACCACTCCGTCCCAACTACGGGGTCCGCGCCGTGACCCGATGTCGACCTCGATGTCGCCGTAAGCCGACACTACCGGCTCCGACGTGTCAGTCCCCTCGCGCGCAGCAACATCTGTCGCGCTGTCGAGAAACACCCAATACTCGGGACACAACTGTCGAACTGGGCAGAAGGAGCATCGCTCGACACCTGGTCGTGCCTCCGGAGGCCGTGCGCGAATAGCGTCACGAGCGGCGCCCGTTCTATCGGTGAGGGACACGGCGAAGCCATCGAGCTGAGCGCTAGTCAGCGGCGGGACATCCAGGTCCGCTCCGGGATACCGCAGTTGCAAACGCGTCGCGCTCGTCCGGCCCGGGTTGGATTCCGCGTCCTCGCGCCATAGGAGGCTGTAGACCAAGATTTGCTCCACATGCGCCTCCGATTCGGCGCCTGTCTTGTAATCAACAATTTCACAGCCGCTGGCGGTCACGGTAAGCAGGTCGACGCGGCCGGTCCATCCAAGGCCGATGGACCGTAACGCTACCTCCGCGTGCGAACCCACGGACAGGTCGGTGCGCTCCGCTCGGTCCTGCGATCTCGGTACCGTCCCCGATCCGGCCGCCGGGAAAATCTCCGTCCGCGATAGCAGATCCTGAACCTGTCCGCGCATCAGGGGAATCCGGTTGACAAGGCTGGTCCGCACCGCCGGCAGTTGCGCGACGGCCCTTGGGTTGTCCGTCAGTACCTTGAGCCTTGCTTCCATCATCTCTCCGATGACAGCAGAGTAGCCGCCCAACGCTTTTAGTACGCCGAAAGCGTCCTCGGTCCGCAGCGAGCTACATCCGTTGGACACGAGCGCACCGACCAACTGTTCGAGCGTATCGTGAACGATGTCCCCACAAAGCGCGGCAAGATGGACGCTGGGTGGATAGCCGGAGCGCCTCCACAGAGCTGGGTACCGTGCACGCCGCAATGCCCAGCGCCGAGGGCACTCCTCGATTTCCTTGAGACTCGCGTAACTCATGAGCGCCGGTTCCTCGGGCCAGTATCCGTCGCTATCAGCGACACCAGTTTCGAGCAGATCTCCGCCGTCCATCAATTCAGCGCGTTGCGAACCATGAGAGTTGCCTGAGGCAGGTTCCTTGAAACCAACAACTCATCAATAGGCACCACACGCGTCGAACCGTATTCGGCGGCATCGCGCAGTTCGCTCGTACCCAAGTAGCCCGGGGTAAGGGGCCCGTGAATGGCAACAATCAGCTCACGAGAGCCTGTCCTAACGAGAATTGGCGCTTCGATTCGCCCGATCCCGGGCACGTCGAATGGCACTCTGCGGTCTACCCGCACGCCTTCCATACCTAGCCTTAACACGTCATGAAATAGCCGATCCTCGGCCTGAGACACGCGTTCCGGTGTCAGGCCCGGATCATCGCCGAATAGCAGGTACCGAAGAAGCGTCGCACCCACATGTCGGTCGAGAAGTTCATGTTCAAATCGGTTCCCGAATCGCCTGAGGCAGCGGTAGCAGGAGCGGTCGCAGTTCGCCGGACAGTCCTCCAAAATCCGAAGTGCTCCGTCGTACAGCGAGCGGCCCATTTCCCCTATTCGCCGAGTGAAACCAGCACCGCCGGGAAGAGTGTCGTAGAGGTAGATTTCCGCCTCTCCGCCCGCTCCGCCGCCTTCCGTCAGTGCTGGCCGATGCTCGGCCTGAATCTCGTCCGTCGCGATACCTAAGGCGCGCGTCGACGCAATGGTTAGCGCCTCGCAAAGAGTGCGCAAGGCTACGTCATTCGAGAGATATCCAGGTCGCAGCACCAGTGGTCGCTGCACCGTCATTGAGACCAACAAGATGTCGCTGAAAAAGTCTGTGCCCAATACGAGGCCACGCGTAGAGCCCCCACCAGGGCACTCGGGGTTCCGCCGGTCAGGATATGGCTTCGTGTGCGGCGCAGACACGTGCCCCACCGGATTTGCAGTTGGCTCGATCAGACCGCACCTCGTGCAATACGAATACCCTTCCTGTCGCGGACCTGTGTTGCTGACCAGGAGTCGATCGTGTCGGTAGTGGTGCCGGAGACCGTCTGCGACTTGGGTCCATTCGCCTCCCTCCGACGGACCCGAAGCGACCAACTTGGCCCTCGTAGCGTAACTCGTTGCGGGGGCATCATCCGGAGAAGTCCCCTCCGGGAGCGAATAAGGATGCGCGAAGCCTGGAGGGCGAACCCAGTTCTTGGCTTCTCCGAACGTTGCGATTCCCTTGCATGCAGGACAGTTTTGCGTGTCGCCAGCGTGCGCGCTCTCGTGCGGCACAGTCCGAGCGAAATGGCACACAGAGCACTCGAAATACCAGCGCCGATTCATCCATGCCTCTCGACGGTCGGAGGAAATTGGTGAGTAAAGTGCTCCTGACGTCCAAAGCTTGCCGTCGATCCATACCTCTTTACCCGGGGCATACTGCGTAAGCGCTGTTGCTAGTCCCTGCGAGGGTGCATATTGATAGGCGTGGCGATAGCCGGTAGACCGCTCGATGTCGAACACATGAAACGCAACCACGTCCGTCGGAAACGCGTACCTCGGCAGCGCTCCCTTGTACAAGAGTCGGTCGAGAAGGAACGTGTTCGCACGGGACGGATCTTGCCGTTCCTCGCCTGTCTCAGGCACCTGCTCGTCGCGCTCAGCGGGATCTTCAACTGGCGGATCGCCTGGAGAAGGAGCTTCGTTCGCCTCGCCCTCGTTACCCAATGCTTCATCCACGGCTGCCAAAGTTCCGGAGACGAAGCTCTCTAATAGACGCTTACGCTCTGGGGCGGCCAGTTGTCCAGGGATCCAATCGTCAAGCTCCGCCCTCAGTTGAGGTTCCTCCGACCGCATCCACGCCTCGAATCCACGTCGACTAAGCGGCGATTCAGCATCTAAGAAGTCCTTCACCTTGCCTAACACCTCAAACAGGTAGGCGGACTGTGCGTCGGGCCTGATGTCGGGCAATTGAGTCTGGTGGTATCGCTGCAGAAGAAAGGCCGTGACATGACGCTTGACTATCTCCTCGTTATCAAGCGTCAAGAAAGGGTCGTCCACCGCGCCGCTAATCATTCCGTCCGGCTCGCGGAAGTAGTGCTCATCGTGCGTGTCTGAACTACCGAAAGCGACGACCGTGGCTACCGAGTTTCCACGGCGTCCAGCACGGCCTGACCTCTGTTGATAGTTAGCTCTACCGGGCGGCATGTTTCTAAGCGCCACTCCGGAGAGGGCGCCGATATCAATGCCCACCTCCATCGTGGTGGTGCACGACAGAACGTCAATCGCGAACCGATCCTCTCCGGCTGACCCTGGCCCAAGGTCGATGTCCTGGAACAACAACTCGTGTTCCTCGGCCTTGGAAAACACCTCTGCCGGGTTTGCCGCGCTCAGCTGTGCCGTGTGCTCAGCGGCGATGACGGACATTGGCGGCCTCGGCGGGATCTCCAGGGCTCTCCGTGTACTTCCCCGGTAGTAGCCCTTGCGCGCGGAAAAAACTGGATCCGCATCAGGGTCGATAGCCTCGACGGTGTCTCGGCCACAGCTAACGCAACGCGATGGGCCAGGAAACGGGCGCTGCGTGGCCCGGCATACTAAGCACGTCGCCCATCCATCCGCCACGTCCAGAGTCAGGTTTCGGGCCAGCATGCGGTGCTTTCGGTCAGGCGTTACCTCGCAAAAGGAGCGTAAGAGGGGCGGCAGCCACGTGCGCTCGAAGTCCCGCTTGATGCCACAAGCATCGAGCCACCTGCCGAGGTGGGTGAACTTCCCTGAGTGCGGGCCCACGCCCCGGGGAACGAGCCACCAGTTGGGTGGACTCATCCATGTAAACCACACGCCTGGATCCGACCATTCGTTGAGCCAGTAGCGCACAAGCGCCAACTTCTGCGCCGAGGTCTGCGCTTGCGACCCCAACTGCGGTAGCTCAGTGACTAGACGGTCGCGGATACTCGTGCGCTCCGCCAGCGACCCCAACGCCAGCGCCTGGAGCCCGTAGTACCTCTCTAACAGTGCGTCATTCAGCGCTCGTCTGAGGGACTCGGGGGGTGGCTGGTTGGCCACCGTCATCATTAGTCGAAGCATCACAGCCGGCAGCGCGGGGTCGCCGTCCCTGAGTATTTCCTCTACATCGCGCTGCGCTTGAAGAGACTCACCTGCCCTTAGCTCCGGCCGCAGCCTTACCCTGAGCCGCACGGCCCCGACCAATAACGCCAGATATACATGTTCGAGGCTCAACTCCGCCACCATGTTTTGGTCCTCGACGCTCTGCAGATCCCGCATCCCCACGACGATTAGCGGACGCAGCACGTCTCGCATGGAGTACTTCTGTAGGTTTGGCGCAAGTCGAGCAGCGATTTGGCGGGAGTCCGAAAAGGTTAGGACCTTGCGCCCACGCAATGGCGCAAAGTCTGTCCTTGGTTGACTAGGCGATTGAACCTGCAACTGACGCGTAATTAGCGCCTGGAATGGCTCATCGCCCTTAGTTTGATGATCCTGTACGGAAGTACGGTTGAAGCCAGCGGCCAAGCCGCAGACACCACAAGGCCGAAACTCTCCGGGATGGTCGTCGTTACGAGGTGGCACCGCCGGGGCCCGGCCAAGTCGCAGAAACACCTGGCGGTTCCGCTCCCCCAGCGCTCTCGGATTCAACCGCCCCGTAATCAGATCCAGCTCGGCCGGCTCGACGTGATCGCGAAGGGGATCCTCCAGACAGAGGTCGAGGGGCTCTAACTCGTCCGCAGACCTGCCTGAGGAAGCAAAGGCGCGCCCGCGTTCAGCCCACAGGTACTGGGGGGTGGCGAGATCGTCTGTGTAGGCTCTGGCGTAAGCGGAACCGCACTGGCGGCACGTGTAGAGCTCAAACACGCGCGCGCCACACGTGCACACGTCCCGCGGCTGCGCGAAGAGCATGCCAACAGGTCCCCCCCGCTCCTCCTCCTGAAGGCCCGTACACGCTCGGTCTAGACACGCCCAAAGACCGGCTAGACCACGAAACATGCTATGGACACGACAAGGCAGTAGGCCCGGTTCCGAATCGGATCTGCGCGCCACACTGCCCAACGCGACTAATACGGTCAATGCGACGTCAACACTCTCGGACCGGGGCGTTTCAAACACGTCTCCGGCGAGTGCGGCAAGCGGAAGTGCCTGCCGCATCGTGAGATTTACCAATCGAGACATCGGGGGGAACTCAGCCAGTGCGTCATGAAGGGCGCGTTCGACGGGACCTTCCTCGCTCACGCCGCGATAACGCAGGAGGGGAGCAACGGTCTCAAGCCTTTCGCTATTAGTGGTTGCGTCATAGAAAGAGCTCAACGAAATGGCTGCGAGTACTGTGGCGTCTGCCGCGGAGCCCTTTCCAGAATCGGGTCGCAAAGCCAGTTCCCCACCGATGGTCTCGAAATCCGCTGGCTGTTTACCTGAAAGCTCCGCAGCAAACACCTTGGCACGTGCGTCATCTGTGAAGCTCGCGCTGGTACATATCACCTGCACCCGATCGGGGGTCAACCCGAGTCGTGCCCGCAGGCGGCGGAGCAGTAGCCCAACCTCAGCGCCGGCCGCCCCTCGATACAGATGTGCCTCGTCTACTACCAGCACAAACGTGTCATCCGGATGTCTTGCGAGCCAATCTCGCGTCGCATCGAAGATGGGACGCTCTAAAGGTCGCATCAACATGTACTCCAGCATGGAGTAGTTGGTAATCAGCACATCCGGAGGCGATTCCAACACTTCATGTCTGGTGAGCAATTCGGAGTCCTCCGGAAGCGTGACCGCGCGGACAAAGCGTCCTTGCGGACCCTGCCACCGACTCCCCTTCGTTCCGTACCACGCACGCAGGTCAGCCTTCGCGGGCCACTTGCCCTTCGCTCTCAAGTGGCTAATCAGCCTTTGAGCTCGGTCGAATTCAGTCGACTCGCTGTCAGCCGCTGTCTCCAGAAGGTCAAGGTAGAACCGCTCAATCGGCAGCAGCCGCTCCTGGTCGCGCTTTGCCGTGCGGACCCCTGGGTAAAGCGTTCGGCTTGTATAGCGTGCAAAGCGTGCAGGTCTACCGCCCCACGCAGTGAACTTGGCCACCATCCGTGGATCGCCCATCATGAGGCGCAGACGGCCGAGTTGATCGTTGACCAAGGCGTTCATTGGGTACAGCAGGATCGCGCGTACACCTGGCATTCCGAACGACTCGGGGCGGTCTCTGGCTTCAACCGCCAGCTTGCCCAGTATCGGGAGGAGAAACGCCTCCGTCTTGCCGGATCCCGTACCAGTGGTCACGACCAAACTGCGCTTCCCGCGGAGTGACGACCTCAGAGCTGCGGCTTGATGGCTGTACGGGGGGTCGAATATGAGCGGGCCATTTTCCGCATCGCTAGCCGACATCGCCTCAAATAAATCCGTTGCAGCTGAGGGAAGCTCAAGATCACGGAAAGCCTTGCCTGGTACGTACCGCGGCGTGCTCTCTAAGTACGGAACCTGGTACGTGACACCTTCCTCATCAAGCAGGCGTTTCCGTTGCTGTACAAGAGTAGGGGCGCCAATATGGTAAGCGGCCTCAATGTATTCTCGTAGCGCCTCACGGATCTCCCCAATGGTCTCGGTGATCGTTGTCTGACTAGCCATCACCGCGCACCCCACCGCTCGGAACCTCATCCACCTGGAGCCAAAGCGACTGCGCAGCAAACTTCATTTCCTGCTCCACCTCGTTGGCGTCCATCTCGTACGCAAGCAGCGACGAGCTTCTTCCGCGCTCAAGTACTGCACCAAATAGATCCCAGCGGCGCTGGAGCCATCTGGGTAGGGGCGTCTGAACCTCGAGGACGACACGGTGGTCGTCACCGCCGGCAGGGCGCACCGTCAACCGCTGCGGATGACCCGCCAAGCTGTCCTTCGCCGCCGCTAAGCGCCACGCCTCATCACAGCCACGTCCCATATCCGGATCCAAAGGCAGGTCAACGAGTCCTCCCACGCGTCCGCCAGAAATCGCCGCATAGCACCATAGGTCTGAGCCAAACTCCTGCGGTCGTCGGGCGACAAATCTACCATTGTCGCGAGGCTCGGGAACGCGCCATCGACCAACGTAGTAGTCGATGGGCCTACTGACGTCGAGTATCCGCACACCGGGGACATCGTCACAGCCGCCGGCCGCCACCAACTTAGCGTCGTACATCGCCTGGCACGCAGCGGCCGCACCGGGCCGCGGTGCGCGAAGCCACCAATCTTCTGGTATCTCGACCAACCCATAATCAGCCAAGAGGGCGGCCAAGTCTTCGCCGGGCCTTGGGCCAATGCGCCTTGTATGGCCTCTGTACTCCACATAACGCCAAAGTCCTTCGCCGACCAGCGGCACCGAGTCCGGACGGACTCCAATCAGCACGCATCCACCGCCGCCGCGCTTAACAAATCCAGGCGGCCCGAGATACAACTCCCTAGCAATTGTCCGCTCGGGTCGACCGTTGTATTCAAGCAAGTCACCATAGCCGACGAGTGCATCTAAGGTCTCTTGGACCCGTTGCTTCAAACCCTCGCGCTCTTCAACTAGATCCCCCAGCAGACCCTCAACTTCATTGAGGAGTGCCAGCGGGCGGACAGGGCATCGTAACGAGGCCGCCCGCCGTATCGCGGCCGCGTAAACTTCGCCGGACGAGATTGGGAAGGCATCGGACGATAGCCCGAGCCCTTCCACACATAGCCGCGCTGCGGCTGAGCGCTCCACGACCTCTAGAACCACGGAAAGCCCCTATACGGGAAGCTCGTTGCGGTGTCGAGGGATGTTCGGTGGCAGGCGAGAACGAGGAAGCGAGCTGTGCGAACCAATACCGGAAATTCCAACGCTAACGTGAGGGCACGTGTCACGCCGTCGCCCGCCCAACCAAGGGCAGTGTCAGGCCGACTCGCAAGACGCAGAACGAAACTCGCCAACCAATCGGCGTTCGACATCACCTCGCGGCGGGCGTGGATGTCTTTAAGCACCCGGGCGAGAGCATCAATTCGTGGCCCTACGCCTCCTTCGGCCAACGCAGTCGCGCGCCGCCTGAGCCCGTCGTCGACCAGGGACGAGACCCCGGCGAGCGAGACAAGCCTATTCAATTCGGATACCGTCTCCGGTTGCTCGTCTTCAACTCTACGTTCAAACGTACCCCAGTTTGGGCCGCCGATACTCGATGCAACCGTGATCGCCAGCCACCTAAGCGTGGCGTCTCGCTGGTGGTAGGCTAGTACATTCCCCGGCAACTGGGCGCTGGCCCACAAACGAGACACACTCATCCAGTCAACCAAGGCTTGCGCAGATCGTGGCTTGGTCGCCAAGGCGGGGGGCTGTCTCAGTGCACCCAACTCTGTCAGGCGTCGGACCGTGGGTGCCAGAACGATGCTCGTCTGGCATTGGGCCTCCTGAGCGATGAGAAGGCCCCCGGTCCCGGACCTGTACGTGTTCTGCTTATCCAGTTGCACCGCGACCCCCACATCAGGGCGCCGAAATGAGTACGACGTGACCACCGGGTCCGCAGCCTCGAGATTATCCACCAACCGGGCGAAGTCACCATTGTGGTCCGATCCGACTGCCCATCGCAGCGGACTAAATTCGCGCTCAGCGCGTTGCACCGCGAGTCCGAAGTCCGGATGGCTTACCTGAATAATGCAGGCAGCTGCCTCATCGACGTACCGCGATACTTGGTCGACCTCTCGAAACCCTTGGTCGAACGCCCGGCGCCATGTCTGCGAGCTGATGGGTAGGGTGAGCGCACCAATCTGCCGCTCCACCAGAGTACGACCTTTGTTTCCCTCGAGACTCACACGCAACTTGACACCTGCGCCTGGTGGGCCCAGAACGGAGACCGTCGCGTCTCCCTGCCACAGCTCACTCAGGCTCGCCCCGTAAGGGAGGACCATCAACAGCATCGGGTATCGACTCGATCCCAGCTCGCTGCTCGCAGCTGCCTCACGGACACTCATCGTTAGTGATCCTTCGACGACACGGCCACCGCCAGCGCGCGGGCGCACGACTACACGCATCTCGTTCCGACCTACGTCAAGATCCCGAATCGTGGCGTAGCCTACGCGTCGGCCGCCCTCAGCTTGACCAACGTGCACAGAGGCAGCCGGACCTCCGTTGAGGCTGAGCTCGAACGTATCCACGTCCAAGCTTGAGGAGATTCGAATCAGAGGTTCGTCCCCGACGAGGAATTCCGCCCCGCCCTCGCCATCCCACTCAGCGGGCGCCGGACCAATCGGCATAAGGTCGAGATCGCGAACAACGGTAAGCCCCAACGCTGTTAGTTGGGCAGCACCATCGTCGTCGACGCGCGCAGGAACATCTAGCGTGTAGGCGTAGACCCCAGCGCATGCAACCTCGGTGGCTCGGAGCCCTATGAGCGATGGGTCAATGGGGGATGTAGCAAGCAGCAAGTACGAGCGTCCTGGACGCACAGTCTTGCCGCGCACCTCTTTGACAACATCCCTTTCGACGTTGCCAAACACCCAGGTCGGGCCCGGAGATAGAGCGCATTCCTCGGCCAAGACGTGGTTGATGGCCTCCGTTCCGTTCTCGAGTTCGAGCAACGCGACACCTCTTGCCGGCCATGCCTCAAGGACGCGCTGCTGCTCCGGGTACAAAAGTTGCCCTCGGGCCAACGGTGGGCCTTCGCTCCCCGCCACCCGACATCGACAAGACTGGAGCGCCTCCTCCAAACCAGGATAGATCTGAAGCAGGTCGGTCAAGTCTGGGAGAGCCAAGGCAACCCGCAGGCTTCCGTTCGGGCCGCGTTGGACCATGAGATTAGGGAGTCGGGCTCCTGACAGCCGCTCTTTCGGCGATCTAATGCCAGAAGGGATTCCCCTAGATGGCCGGCGCAATCCGCGAATACGGAGATCGTTCGCGCCTCTACGAGCGTCCCTCAACCATTGCCGTGCTTGTCTATGCTTCTCGAGGTCCGCCACGATGCGGGTAAGCGTTGACCGAAGGAGCAGCTCTGAAGTCTCATGCTCGCCCAGGAGCAGCGCTGCTGCAACCAGCCCGAGCAGAGCTCTATTCTCTGCGAACTTTTGGAAACGTTTCGACCCCCCGTGAGCTCTTGATGCGATCAAGTTCCCTAACGCGATCGGGTTGGTCCTGACCTCCGACGTTAACGAGTAGCGCAGTTCGAATAGGAGTCGGGCCAGTTGCGTCTGCAAGTCTGTGGGCAAAACCGCGTGAGTGATCGGCCACGAGATGATGGTGAACCACTCAGCCCACGCGCCGGCCGGTAGCGCTCCACCAAAACTAGCTGCGAATCTCTGAAATGCACTCCTCACAAGCGCGCGGTCACCGAACACCGACCACCCCGGCGTCTCACTGGCAAACGTCTGCCAGTATTCCTCGCCTTCGTATCGGTACCCGACCTCTGTAGCGTAGACGACCAGCGGTAGCCAGTGTTGAGTCGTCAGCTTGTTCGACGCAACAGTTGCACGGAGGAATGTGGCAACTTCTGCAATGGCTTCCGCACCTAGGTCGTGTTCCAGCGCATATATTGGCTGGCCCTGTCTCCGTACCTTGAGGGAATCGAAGTGTTGCTCAAGCTCGGCCGATATCTGAGCAAGGTCGCGGTACACCATGCTTGCTCAGCCGAGGGGCGGAAGGCTATGCCCCACGCGTCCCTACCCTCGCTTTGGCTGCTGCATCTGCGACCAAGCGCCACTCAAGCAGAGGTGCCAGATCGCGCGCGTCCCAATCGCTAAAGGAGGAGTCTCTCAACGCGCGCGGCAGCATCCAGCGGCTTGTGGCGAGCTCGCCGATCTGTGCCACCGTCTTCAGGGACCCGTACAGCGGCCGATGTGATTCGCCACGCAGAATTCTCCCGGCATTGTCAGCGACATTGCAAAGAAATACCTCTCGATTGATGCCGTGCCGAAGCATGTCTGCGTCGAACCCAAGAAGATCTAACGTTGCGCGTATGGTGCGCATACGCCAATTCGGTCCGTCGCCATACTCGTAGCCATATGCGTATGGATGACGTCTAAGTTTCAGGTACTTTCTCATATCCTCAAACAATTCTTGACCAACGTGGAAATGGCCCCAGCCGCCGGTAAAACCAATCGGCGAGAAGTAGCTCACGCCGTCAAGGCGCAGACGATTGTAAATTGATGATCTGCCTAAAGAGGAACTCGTCGTTACCGCAACCAAGCGCGCCTTCTTGTGCTGCCCGGATATGAGCCCTTCGGAGTCGCCGTAACGGTCGCGGAAATGTTTGACCACCTCATGCGACCGTACGAGGCACGCCACCATCTTGCCACCTAACAGCATGTTGTAAGGAGGGACCGCACCCAATACAAAGGCGTCCATGATATTGACCAGTCTCTGCTCCCTTTGCTCCGAGTTCCAGCCAATCAACGCGTCCCGCGCACGTAGATTGAAGGAGGGATCGCCGAGCGCGATTAGCCCCATTAGTTTTTGGTTGCTACGGTCCCAAACCAGGAAGCGCATGCGCCGGCCGTAGCCCCGAGAGACCGGCACACTCCAAAGAAGGCTGGCAAGACGGAAGAGGTCGGCTTCATCTGTTCCGGAGCGCACTAGTTGGAGCCGCGGCTCGATCGCCTCGGGGCGCACGTCCCGACCATCCGCAAACGCCCCCAGCAGGGAACGTCCGCGGGCTTCGAGAAAGGCTTCGTCCGCCTGGAGCCGCTCAACTCTTTGTGCGGCGTGTAGGGCGCGTATGGAATCTTTGCTTTGCGACACCGGGCTGAGAGAGCCGTCGCGCCTTGTTTCGAACCCGAGGAGAAGGAGGTGCCGCTGGAGCTTCGATCGGATGCGCCGCTCGAGCACGACTGTCGGGCTGAGCACGCGCGTCGGCCGCCGTGTCACTTGCAGTCCGAACTCTGAGAGATGGAGCATTCGATGCCGCGACTCACCTTTCTCCTTTACCGAGACCTGATGCGGTGTAGGTTAACGTAGGTTGAGAACGAATTTGAACCAACCTCGTCGTGCGCGCCTTGAATGCACGGTCTCGGACTGTCACTCCTCTCGGGCGCCGACAAGCGAGCAATCGGTCTAACGCTCGGTTGTCAGCATCCGCATCACCGCCTCGTAGCCGTCGGCAGCGTTTAAGTGGGCGTAGACCTGCTCGATCATCCGCAGTCCGCTGTGACCGAGCAGCCGCGCGGGCTGGTCGAACTCGTACGCAATACCGAGGGCGTACGCTTGAAGGCCCAAACGCAGAAGACGGCCATCGCCAGCATAGGAGTGCTGCGGGTCAAGGATCGTCAGGGTTGCCAGATCGTCAGCAGTCAGGGTGACTCTCCGGAACCGTTCGGATCGTGTTCCGGCCAGCCCGACCACCCAGCTCGACGCGCCATTGCCCTCGACGGTTTCGACGCGCATCGGCTCGTTGAATAGCGAGCCGGTGAGGATCTGACCCGGGTTGATCGCTGTAGAGCTTGTCAAGCGGTGGCCGCAGTGCGCCCGAATTCAGCGCAGGCCACCAAGGACGGCTGAGCTTGCTGGACTGGGGACGTCATGGCGGCCCGGCAAGGTGAAAGTATCGAGGGGAGCTCGGTGATCACAACAGTCAGCGTAGCGTCTTCGAGGACACCTGTCTGTCGCTGGATGGTCCCTGGATCTCCGCTAACGCGGTCGCGTCGCCGCGCGACTCGGGACATGGACGGACTACCCCAGGACGCCTACGGGCAGCTCTTAGCAGCCGGTTAACCGACGCGGCGCCACCACTCCGGCTCATCAGCGTCCGTCGCTCCATCCGCTGAGGGGTCGGAGGAGGCGGTGGGAACAGGGGCCGCGGCGTCCACCGAAACCCACCGGGCGCCCGTGAACCACTGCGCCCCATCCGGTGACCAAAGGGCTCCGAGGGGCGCGACTGCACAGCCGTCTCGCCACCCGTAGCCGTCCCACCAATGGCGACCGTCGGGTGCCAGTGTGATGCTCGGGGGTTGCACCGGTGGAACGCCGGCTCGCATGGTCGCCGGGCTCGTCACATAGATGCGCAACCGACGGTCAGCTACGGCGACGAACCAAGCCAATAGCCAGCCCACGCCGGTCCAACCCAATAGGAGGTTGACGGATAAGGTCAGCGGAGCCGCGCCGCGGTGCCTGGCCACGGCGAGCAGGGTCGGTGCGAAGTACACGGCCGCCGCGGCGATCAGAGCCCATGCGACCTCGGCTCCGGCTGGGTCTGAAGGGCTCGGTACTGCGATCATGATGTGATATTACACTGATGTGTGTGTTCGCATCAACCACTGGTATCGAGCTCTTGTGTCCGATGGCGATACAGCCTCCCGGTTAAGAGGGTGATGAGATGCAACGCCCGCCGCTACCACGCTACCCCTCGATGCCGCCGACGCTACTTCTCAGCTTTCCCACTGGACATCGGAGGGACATTCGTATGATTATTCCTAGGGCCATGAAGGGAATGGGCACAAGACCGAAGGGTCTGGAAGGCTGCCTCGTGCTGGCCACCACGCTGGCCCTCGCAGGA
This sequence comes from uncultured Actinomycetes bacterium, assembly GCA_937888775.1. The sequence goes on from CALAQT010000149.1 coordinate 68,895, forward strand.
TGTGGCGCGCCCGCTTCGGCGAGCGCCACGAGTGCCCAAACCCGCACCGCCACGCCCTCCCCGAGTGCCGACCCCGCCAACGCAGCGGTTCTTGCCGCCTACAGCAGCGCCACCCAGGCGTTCGTCCACGCAGGGGTAACGATGAACCCGAACGACCCGCTGCTGCCCGCGACGATGACTGGGCAGGAGTTGTCAACGGTGAAGAAGAACCTAATCATCGACCGTGCTGGCGGGATAGTCGCCCGCGGAGACATCACATCGATGCATGCGCATGTGGTGTCGAACGACGGCAGCACAGCCGTAGTGCGGGATTGCGTTTACAGCGCCTTGCTGCTCTTTGACGCCAGGACCGGAGCCTCCGCGCCCGGCTCTGCTAACGGGGCACAGAACGTAGGAATCACCGCCACCCTTGTGTACATCGACGGAGCTTGGAAGGAATCGACTCAGGATGGGAAGTTTGGATCATGCCCCGTCGGCTACTAACGTCGCTCGCGCTTACGCTAATTAGTTTGGCAGCCAGCATTGCCTATGCGCGACCCGTTTCCGCCGACGGTGTGCCGTCCAGCGGCACGGGTAACGCCCTTGCTCAGGGAGTTACGTCGGGAGCGAACGTCTACGGAAGCGACGTCACGGTCAACGCCGGGCTCACAGAGGGCACGGGCAGCCACAACGGTGGCGCGACCGTCACGACCGGCGGCGGTGTCACATGCAGCTCACAAGCAATCGACGGCGAGTCGGCTACCAACCTTATCAATACGAACAACTCGACCAGCATCACCATAAACGGGGTTCCCGGTGCGGGCACCTGGTACCTGATCACCTGCCCCGGAACAACGCCATCGCTCGTCTTCGAGGGGGCGTCAGCGGGACAAGCGGTTGCGCCGCTGGCCCAGCCCGCGGCCCTTGCTCAGCAGGCCTTGGCGACCATGCACCTTCCCGCGCCCCGCGTCGGGATGTCCCCTCCGAATACGGCGGAGGTGGTCAACTTCCAGGACTGGCTGTGGGTTGCGACCTCGATGTGGCATCCCATCTCGGCCACGGCGTCGGCGGGGCCCGTGGCAGCGACCGCAACGGCCACTCCGCAGCGAGTCGTTTACGACATGGGGGACGGCAGCCAGGTGGTGTGCAGCGGTCCGGGCACGCCGTACAACGCAGCGGCCGCACCCGGCGACCAGTCGACGAACTGCAGCTACAGCTACGCGAGCAGTTCGGCCGGCCAGCCGAACAACATGTACACCGCGTCCGCAACCATCTACTGGCACGTGACCTGGATCGCGGTCGGCGCGTTCGGCGGCGGTGATCTCGGCGAGATACCGGGCGACATCGCCACCACGCAGGTTGCCGTCGATGAAGTGCAGGCCCTCAACACGGCGTCGCGGTAACCGTCGTGCCAGTGACCAGCGCACCGCCCCGCCGCTTCCCCGGACGCGTGGGTGGCAACGGTGCGCGTCGGCCCGAGCCCCTGCGGCCGCCATCGATCGAACGCCGTCGCAGAACGACGGCCGCCATCGTCGCCGTCCTCTGCATCGCCGGCGGTGCTCTCGCCGGCGTGATCGCATTCAAGGCCGGCAGCGCCCGCCAGTCCGTGCTCGCCGCCACGCAGAATCTCGGCGCCGGACACATCCTCACGGCAGGCGACCTGCGTGTCGTCGACGTGTCGACCGATGGCGGCCTCAACCTCGTCCTCGCCAGCGCCGAGGCTTCGATCCTCGGTCACCCGTTGGCAGTCCCCATCGCCAGCGGCGCACCGGTGGTGAATAGCGAGGTCGGCTCTCCAGCCGCCACCGGCCCCGGTCAGGCGGTTGTGGGTGTTCTCTGCAAGGCAGGCCAGTTCCCACCGTCCCTCGCGCCGGGCGACACCGTGGAGATCATCGACACCGGTGTCGGCGGATCGGCGGGTGCCGCGAATTCCGGTTCCACATCAGGTTCGGGTACGGGCGGGACCCCGGTCGGGTTGCTCACCGCCACGGTGCTCGGCGTCGACACGCCCACGGACACGGCGACCGTCGGCACCATCGTTTCACTGCGCGTCTCGACCGGTGATGCCCCCTCGGTGGCCCGTGCCGCCGCGGCCGGGCGCATCAGTCTGATCCTCATTCCCCCGGGCGGCTGAGGCGATGGCGGTCGTGGCCATGACCTCGGTCAAGGGGGCACCTGGGGTGACCACGGCAGCCCTTGCCCTCACCAGCGCATGGCCAGTCCACCGTCGAGCGGTCCTGGTCGAGGCCGACCCGGCCGGAGGTGACATTGCGGCCCGATTCGGGATATCCCCGGATCCTGGACTGGCAAGTCTGGCGACCGGTCTCCGGCACGAGCGCTCGTCGGGCACATCAGGGACGCTGACGCAGCATGCTCAGGAGCTTCCGGGCGGTGTGCGGGTGCTCGTCGAACCGGTCTCCCGCACAGAGGCGCGATCAGCCCTGGAGATCGTGGCCGACTCGCTGTCCGGACTCGCCGAGGCGGAGAGCGTGGACCTCATCGTGGATTGCGGCCGGTTGGAGACGGGAGATCACGTCTCCCCCACGCTCGAGTCCGGCGCCCGCACCACCGTCCCTCCGATTGCCCGACTTCTGATGCACGCCGACCTGATCCTCCTGATCACCGTCGGTGAGCTCGCCGATCTCAGTCACGTCCAAACGCTGCTCCCCCTGCTGCAGACCCGCCACGCCGGCCTCAGCATCCTTGTGCGGTCTCCTCAGGTGTGGACCAACGAGGAGATCGAACGCGAGCTGGAGGTTGACGTCGTCGGAGGGCTACCGTTTGATGCCGTCTCCGCTGACGTTCTCGCAGGTCGTCAGCACAGCCGCCGGGCGGCACGGCTCCCGTTGTTCCGGGCGGCGACCGCCATCGCCGACCGCGTCGTCAGTCAGCTCGAGGGCGCCGCCGGTCACGTCGCTCGCCATACCGTGGACGCCAGCAACGGCACGCCCCTCCTCACCGCCGAGGTCGCTGGGCCATGACCAGGCGCGAGCTGACCAGACGGGCTGCGGACGACGTCTCGGCGCAGCTGGCCAGCTGGGCTCGGGAGGGCGGTGACAGCGCCCCCACCGACGAGTCGATGGCGCTCGCACGGCGCCTGGTGGACGAGTGGTTGGCGGCACACGCCCGCGCCGCGATCCGCGACGGCGGCGAGCGCCTCTCTGCCGACGATGAGACCGCGCTGGCCGCGTCGGTCCTCGACCACATCTTCGGGCTCGGCGACCTGCAGCCGTATCTCGACGACCCCCGCGTCGAGAGCGTGTTCGTCAACGGATACGACAACGTTCACGTGCGACGCACTGGGCAGCCGGTTCTCCCCGCTGATCCCATCGGCGAGTCCGACGCCGAGCTCGAGGGCATGGTCAGACGACTGGCCGCACGCGAGGGGATGTCCGAGCGTCGCTTCGACGAAAGCTCGCCGTTCGTCAACCTCACCCTGCGGGACGGCAGCCGCCTGCACGCGGCGATGGCCGTCTGCACTCGCCCGTCCGTCACCATCCGTCGCCACCGTCTCCTGGACGCGTCCCTCGACGACCTCGTCGACCTCCGCATGGTCACCGACGAGATTCGCTCGCTGCTGGAGGCAGCGATCCTCGCCCAGTGCAACGTGGTGATCGCCGGCGGACCGAACGCCGGGAAGTCCTCGCTGCTGCGCACGCTGGCCTCGGCGATCCCCAGCGAGATGCGCGTCGTGACCATCGAGGACACCTACGAACTGTTCCTCGACCGCGACCGCCGTCGTCACCCCAACTGCGTGGCGCTCGAAGGTCGACCGGCGAACGTGCAGAGTGAGGGCGCGATCACGCTCGCCGACCTCGTCTATCAGGCCTTGCGCATGGGGCCGGACGTGCTCATCGTGGGCGAGGTCCGCGGCCCCGAGGTCGTCCCCATGCTCGACGCGCTCAGCGCCGGCAACGCGGCGGGATCGATGTGCACGGTGCACGCGCGATCGACGTTGGGAACCTTCGACCGCCTCAAGGGACTGCTCGCCCAGGCGCCGGAGCGGTACGGCGCGGAGGCGAGCGCCAGCCTCATCGCCACCGCTGTTGACCTGGTGGTGCACATCTCGACGACCACGCAGCGCGACGGCTCAGTGCACCGCTGGGTTGACTCGGTGCAGGAGGTGCGCCACGCCGAGGGCGCCACCATCGTCAGCAACGAGGTTGCCAGCGTCGCCGCCGACGGACGGATGACCCACCTGGCCCCGCTCTCTGCTGAATTGAAGGGGCGTCTCATCGACATCGGCTACGACCTTGCCGACTGGAGGGCGTACGCGTGACCGCCGTCGCCGCGCTCGCGGGCGCGTTGGTCGGCGTTGGCGTCCTCGCGCTGATCACCTATCTGCGACCGAGCGCGTCAGCCTCGCCATCGCGGCTGCGGCGACCACGCATCGAGACAGTCGACCACGGCGTGATGCGCGTCTGCGCCGCGCTACTCGCCGGCGTAGTCGTCGGGCTGGTGACTCACTGGCCGGTGGCGGCGGCGGCCACCCTGGTCCTCGGCATCGCGCTCCCCTCGGTGATGGGAAGCCGGCGCGAGCGGGAGATGCGCTCCGCCCGGCTCAGCGGGGTCGCGGCGTGGGCCGAGATGCTGCGCGACACACTCACCGCGGGGCTCGGCATCGAGACGGCGATCCACGCCAGCGCCCTCGCCGCGCCCCTCGCCATCCGCAGTGAGGTGGAGGTGCTCGCCGCGGAGTTGCGCGGTCCGGACCTGCTCGACGAGGCGCTGCGCCGCTTCGCCGGCCGGGTCGACAACCCCACCTGCGACCGGGTCGTCGCCGCCCTCCTCCTCCCCCGTGGCAGCAGTTCACTCAGCCAGCGCCTCTCGGCGATCGCCGCGGCTGCCCGTGACGACGTCGACATGCGCCTGCGCGTTGACGCTGAACGCGAGGGAACCCGTTGGACCGCGCGGCTCGTGGTCCTCATAACGGCGGCGATGGCCCTCGGTCTCGCCCTGCTGAACCGCACCTACCTCCAGCCGTATGACAGCGTCGCCGGGCAACTGGTGCTGGTCTTTGTGATCCTCCTGTTCGCGGGCGGGTACGCGTGGCTCGGCCGGATTACCGGTGAGCCGCCGCCGCCACGGCTGATGGTCGGCGTCGAGGATCGGGCATGACCGCGACCGCGTTGGCCGGTGCGCTCGTCGGTTTGGGGGTGTGGGGCCTGGTGCGGGCTCTGCATCCCGCGCGACCGTCGCTGGCCGAGGCACTGGCATCGCTCCGCCCGGTCACCGTGGCACAGCCCATCGTGACTCCGGCGGAGGCGACGTGGGGGCCGATTGCGCGGCTGGGAGCCCCAATCGTCCGACTGCTGGACCGCAGTCTCCGCTCGCCCACAAGCCTCCTCTCCGCGCGCGTTCACCGTGACCTGCTCGTCGTTCAGCGTTCGGCGCATCGCCACCTCGCTGAGAAGCTCGCCACGGCCCTGATCGGTTTCCTGACACCGACGCTCGCCGCCAGCCTGCTGACGGCCGCGGGAGCGCCGATTCCGTTCGCGCTTCCGGCAGTCGCCAGCGTCGCGCTTGGGGTGGCAGGGTTCTTCCTGCCCGACGGCGCGGTGCGCTCGGAGGCGGAGAAGCGCCGCGACGAATTCCGCGAGGCGCTCAGCGTCTTCATCGACCTGACCTCCCTCGGCCTCGCCGCGGGCAGTGGCCCGGAGGAGGCGATGGCAGAGGCGGCCCGGGTCGGCCGCGGCTGGTCGTTCGCGCAGCTCCGTCGAGCCCTTGAGGTGACCGCGTACAGCCGCGAGACCTCATGGACGGCGCTGACCCGTCTCGGCCAGGAGCTCGGCGTGCCCGAGCTCGAGGAGGTGGCATCAAGCATCGGCCTCGCCGAGGAGAAGGGCGCCCGCGTTCGCGAATCGCTCGCGGAGCGCGCAACCTCGATGCGCCGCGCCCGCCTCGCCGAGGCGGAGGGCAAGGCGCGGCGGGCGTCGCAGCGCATGAGCCTTCCTGTTGTGCTGCTTCTCGTCGGCTTCATCGTCTTCATCGCGTATCCGGCGATCGAGCGAATCGTCAGCGTAGGCCAGTAGTCAGGAGGGAATCGAATGGCAGACCTCGAGGCAATCCGTGCACTGACCGCCATGTTGGCGGCGCACCTTGGAGCGTTGCGCCGCGACGAGCGCGGCTACTCAACCGAGGCGGTGGTGGTGACCGCCGCGCTCGCAACGCTCGCCCTGGTGGTGGTTGGGATCATCGCCTACAAGGTCACCCAGCAGGCCAACGGCATCCAAACGCACTGAGACATGACTGCGACACCGACCAGCGGCTGCGCGCGTCCGAGACCACGCACGCCCGCGCGCCCGCATCGCAGAAGTTCTCGGGACGAAGCCGGGGCGGTATCGGCGGAACTGGTCGTGGTCACGCCGTTGCTGATGCTGCTCTTCCTTCTCGTCGTGCAATTCGCACTGTGGCAGCATGCTGCGCACATTGCCGAGGCGGCGGCACAACGTGGCGCACAGAGCGCGCGCCTGCAGGGCGGCACGGACGCACAGGGCTACGCGGACGCACAGTCCGCGACCTCCCAGCTCGGCGCGAACCTCTTGGTCAATCCGACAGTCACGGTGACCCGCGCCGGCGATGTCGTGCGCGTCGAGGTGTCGGGCACGGCGGAGCAAGTAGTGCCCTTCCTGTCCCTGCCGGTGACTGCTGTGGTCAACGGACCGGTGGAGCGCTTTACCGCACCTGGGGCGGTGGCCCCGTGAGCCGTCGGCCCCGCAGCGCGGGCGCAGTCTCGCTCGAACTCGTGCTCGTCGCGCCGCTCTTCCTGCTGCTGCTTGACTTCGCCGTCTTCGGCGGCCGGCTCACTGAGAGCCAATCACGGGTCGACGACGCCGCTCATGCTGGCGCACGGGCCGCCTCCCTGGAGCGGACGGTGGGAGGCGCGCAGCTCGCCGCCAACCAGATCGTGGCCGCCACGCTCGGACAGAGCGACGCCAGCTGCCACACGTACCAGGTGAGTGTCGATACGAGTGGCTTTCGCGCCGGTGGGAGCGTCGCGGTGACCGTCAACTGCGACGTGCTGGTGAGCGACCTGTCCTGGCTCCCCCTTCCGGGGACACGCACGGTGTCGGGCAGCTTCGTCTCCGCGGTCGACACGTATAGGAGTTCGACCCCATGACCCGCCCTCGCCGCCGCGGTGAGAGCGGCCAGACGATCGCGTTCGTCGTCGGAATCACCCTGGCGCTCCTGCTCCTCATCGGACTGACCGTCGACGGCGGTCGCATCCTCTCCGCCCGCGAGCGTGCGCTCGACGAGGCGCAGGAGGCCGCCCGGGTCGGCGCGCAACAGCTTGACCAGGCCGCTCTCCACACCCGCGGCGTCGTCATCGTCAACCAGGCGGACGCGTCCCGCGCCGTGCAGGTGTACCTCCAGGCTACGGGCGACACCGGTTCGGTCAGCGTGCAGGGCACGGATGTGCAGGTCTCCGTGCAGCACACCCTCGGCATGGACATCCTCAGCCTCGTCGGTATCGGGACGGTCACCATCAGCGAGACAGGAATCGCGCATGCCGCGCAGGGCACGGTGGCCGGGAGATGACAAGGAGCCGTCGCGCGGCAGCCGGCCTCGGAGCATTCACCGCCCTCGCCGGCCTGCTCGTCGGCGTGCCTCTGGCACTGATCCTGACCGTGGGCTGGCCTCTGCCGCACTCCTTGCCCACGGTGGACGAGGTTCGAACGCTGCTCGCGACGTCCGGTATCCCCGACGTCGTTCTCATCGACACGCTCGCCGTCATCTGCTGGATCGCTTGGCTGGATCTCGCTCTCGCGACCGTGGTGGAGCTTGGTGCCACCATCGCGGGGCGCGCCGCGTCGCGGCCGCTCATCGCCAGGCCGTGGCAGGCGCTGGTGGCCCGGCTGATCACCACCGTCGTCGTGGCCGTGGTGGTCATCGGCAGCCGCCCGCAGAGCAGTCCGCCGCCACGCGCCGCCGCTCTTGCCGGGGCTCTCGCCGGGCGGGTGCCGAATCGACCGTCCGATGCCGTGACCGTCGGGCACAGCGTCGCTGCGCCTGCTCCGGTATCAGCGCCGACATCAGACCGCTACGTCGTGCGTCGGGGGGACACGCTGTGGGCGATCGCGGGTCAGCGGCTCCGGGACCCCCGTCGCTGGCCGGCCATCTGGCGTGACAACGCCCACCGCTCCGAACCGGGCGGACGGCGCTTCAACGATCCCGACCTGATCGTGCCGGGGTGGACGCTCGACGTACCCACCCAGCCGACCAACGCCAGCACGTCACCCGCACCACCGCAGACCTCCATCGCTGGGCCGACGCCACCCTCGGGAGCGGGCCCCGCGCCCTTGCCCAGCGGCGGCGTGAGTCTGCTGCCGTCGCCTGCGCCCTCATCCACGGAGAGACCCGTCGCGACTGTTCCACCTGCGCACCGTCCCGCCGCGCGTCCCGATTCGCGCTCCGACGTCGGCCCATCAGGGGTGACCTTGCCCTCGGGCGGCCTGGTTGGAGGTGCCTTCGCATCCGGCGTCATCGCCGGCCTCGCCGCCGCGCGACTACACGAGAGGCGGCGGCGGCGGGTCGGCTCAGCCCCGGCCAGTGCCGTCGACCGATTGGTCGGCCCGACGGTCCGTCATCTCCGCCACGCCATCGCTCCACGCCGGGCACCTGGCGAGGACGATCAAAGGGCGAACGGCCCGGCGCCGCCTGAGGCCAGCGAGGAGGCCCCGCCGGCTTCTATCGCGGGGCCGCTCGCGGCCGGCGTCACCGGGGACGGCGACGCGCTGACGATCATCGATGTCGTCGACCTCAGCGGCCGGAGCCTCACCGGCGACGGCGCTGAGGGGGTGGGGCGCGCGCTGGTCACCGCGGCCGTCGTTGAGCCCCCGCTCGATGGCGCGAACCTGGTGGTCGTCGGACAGGCGCAACGGCTTCTCGGCGGCATGGGATCGATCCCCGGGGTCGAGGTAATCGACTCACTCCCCGGGGCGATGACGCGTCTCGACGCCGAATGCGAACGCCGCGAGCGCGTTCTGCGCTGGCAGGGGGGATCCGATTACCGCTCGATTGCGTCGTCAACGGACCCGCTCGGGGCGCTTCTCGTCGTCATCGATGGTGCGGATGTCGACGCCGGAGCGAGCAACCTGAGAGCTATAACCGACCGAGGCCGCCGCCTCGGGATCTCGATCGCGGTGATCGGCGAGGCCCCGGGCTTCGAGCCGGTTGAGGTCGCCGCCGACGGCGTCATCGGCTCTGACACGAGAGCGCCTGTGTCGGAGCGCCTGTTCACGGTGGCGGACGCCGAGGCGAGCGAACTCCTTGCGCTCGCCAGCGCCAGCCGTGGACGAGAGTTCCAGTCCGTGCCCCCGCCGGCGGAGGCCGACGGGATTCCCGGTAACGACGCACCGACGGTGGCGGTCACGTCTCTGGTCTCCGATCGTGCGGTTCCTGTTGACCTGCGGCTCTTCGGACCGCCGCGCGTGGTCGCCCAGGGCGCGGAGGTGACCACCGGTCTCCGCGCGGCCGCCCGCGAGTTGCTGTGCCTGCTGGCGGTTCACCGGTCGGGCCTTCGCCAGGAGGAGGCGCTCGCCGAGATGTGGCCCGACGACGAGGACGAGCATCTCGACACCTTCCGCGTCGCCGTCACCAGCACGCGCCGCCGCCTGCGCGAGCTGTGCGGAGAGGACGGTCAGTACGTAGTGCTCATGGGCAACCGCTACATCCTCGACGCAGACACGATCGACTGCGACCTTTGGCGGTTCGATGCCGCCATGGCCCTCGCAGCGCGTGAGTCTGACCCGGCGGGCCGCCGACAGGCCCTGCTCGCAGCAGCCGAGCTGGTCGCCGGCGAGCCGCTGGCCGGCGCGCCATATGAGTGGGCCGAACCCGTACGCGAGAACCTGCGGCGCCGCGCCATCGATGGTCTCGGTGAACTCGGCGCCGTTCTCGGCGCGGAAGGCGACCTCGCCGGGGCCGTGCAGGCTCTGGAGCGGGCCCGCATCGTCGACCCGTATTGCGAAGACGTCTACCGCCGCCTCGTGGGGTACCTCGCCGACGTGGGGCGGGATGACGTGGCGCGGCGCGTGTACCGGGAGCTTGAGAAGCATCTTGCTCAACTCGGCGCCCAACCCGACGAGGAGACCGAGGCGATCATGCTGGCGCTGCCGGCTCGGGCGGCGGCGGCGCTGCCAGCCGCGCCGCCTCGGAAGGCCCCCTCCAACCCATCATCGGACGACAACGATGATGATGCGGCGGCCGATGAGGAGACGGCCTACGCGGCGCGGACCACGATCATAGGCGGGCGTGTACGTGACGGTGACCCGGTTCATTCACGTTCTCCTGTCCGCGAAGATCAGCTTCACCTGCCGATCATCGACGTCGCGTCTGACGATTTCTGACGCCGCGCCGACTTTCGCCGCTTACCCGGACACCGTGCTTACCCGGGCGGGCAGTTCTAGTCGTCCGATTCACCGTCCGGCGACGATCCTTGATCGTCAGCGATAACGGTGAGCTCGGCCGCCCCACCGGACATCGCTTGCGCGGAATCGTCTGCTTCACCGTCGGCTGGTGCGGACGAGCGTTCCGCGCGAACCTCCGGATCACCTTCGGGTCGCCAACCGGTTGCATATCGCACGGCCAGCATGAGGGTAGACAACTCGGCCGCGGTCGTCTCCGGGCCGCTCTGGAGGTCGGCCGTCACGAGTTCACTCGCTCGGTGCCGGACTACGTCCTCGGGAACCAACTTCGTGAGCCAGCTCCAGCTCAGCACCTCGGTCGTCGTAACTGATACCGACCCCTGGGAGGCGCTTCTGATGTCTCCGCGGGCCGCCATGATGAGGGCACGCATAAAGGCGTCATCGGCGCACCTCACGCGGAGGTATTCGCGGCCGTCCTCGGTCGTCGAGAGAAGTTGGGGAAGGTCCAGCGACGTCAAATGTGCCGCGAGTTCCGTGATCGGCATCGTGATTGCACGATCGCGAATGCGGTCCGCGAATTCCTGCTCGAGCTCAACGGTCACCATCCCCTGGCCAACTCCCTTCTGGTTCCCGACGAGCTGAAGGAAGAACAGCATCGCCGACGGGTCTGGGATTGCATCGAAGACCGCGGCGACGAGAGCCGGCCTCGCCGCTTCTGGGACGCGGCGCAACAGCCGAATGACGACTCGCCCAATGGTGACACTGACCGGCTCACCGAACATGCCTGGCTGGCGGTGAGGGAGGCGCCGCATCGCAATCAGGACGCTTGGAATGGACGTGACCGCGATGTCGTCTTCGACAGCGTTGCCCTCGTCGAACTCCAGGGTCTCCAGCTCAAAGGCGAGGCGGGTCAAGGCGTCGTACAGCTCGGCCGAGGTCAGTGCCTCCAGTTGCTGTTGCAGGTGGTCGGGCTCTCCGAGAGCTCCAACGAGGGCGTCGACGATCGCTGCGGGCACCACGCCAGGTGGCAGTCGTCGCTCGAGGTAGAAGCGCAACACCGACGGATTGGCGACTCGGCGCTCTCGGCGCCAAGTGGACTGCCATTCCGGGCCGAAGTGCATGTTCTCCAGATAGCGTCGCGCAGCCGGGAAAAGGCAGCGGCAGACGGGACCAACGAGTGACTCGTCGGCCATCACCAGCTCGCCCAATGGACCGTCCTTCGGGTCATGGCCGTGTCGCCCGGCGTACGGCTGAGGATCCCGCGTCGAGGTGAGAGTATCGGCGAGGTTGACGATGGCCGTGAACGCCGCCGGCTTCAACACCCGGATGGCCTCCAATGCCAGCACGTCGGCGAGTGCGACTTCATCACCGATCAGCCGCAGGGTCATCGGCAGGCTCTGCAAGTATCTGACGACGTGACGCGGAGTGAGGAGAAGTGGCCGGATGAGATAGGCGAAAGCGTTCTCCCAATCCGGCCGGCTGAAGGGTCCAGTGGGAGCCGTCTCTACGAGCTTGCCTATCCCAGTGAGAGCAAGCTCGGCGACGTTGACATCGATGGCGGTGGGAACATCGTGCGTCACCTGCACGATCTTCTCCAGATAGGCCCGCCCATACTCACGGTCCCCGCCGCCCAGACACTCTTCCATGCGTGCGCGATCGAAGGCCAGCAGATAGACGGTGTTCGGGAAATCGCCGACGAGTCGTACCAGCCGAACAACGTCGCGGACCTCGTCGGCTGCAAGGCGATCGACATCGTCAACAACAACGACGAGGGGGCGGTCGAGCCCGCCGAGCGCCTTCTTAAGTGCGGCACGCTGCTGTAGCAGCGACGGACCCGCGCCAAGTCTCTTGATCGCATTCGTCGCGACCTCCGCGACGGGCGTAGCGCCGACCAGCCCGGCAAGCGGTGAGAGGGTCTCGCCGTAGGCCGCCAACTGGCTGGCGACCTTCTTCAATTTCGACGGGCCCTGCTTCATCTGCTTGGAGAGCTCGCCGAAGAACGAGGTGACGAGCGCGTCCGTCCCGGAGAACATCCACGGGTTGAACTGCAACACGGTGGCGCGATCGCCGATGGCGTCAATTGTCATGTTGACGATGGATGTCTTGCCGCTTCCCCAGGGACCTACAAGGCCGATGACGTAGCCGCTGGCGGTCGGCACCGTCAACAGCTCGTCAGCGAGGGCGTGCGCGAACGTGTCCCGGCCCAACCGGTCCTGTTCGAGGGTCTCGATGGGCCAGTCCCCAAGACCGAGGGTCGGGTCCGGTGGGTCGGACGCCGGCGGCTCTGCGTGAGGCGGAGGCGCGGTGGTCACATCAGCTCTCCCCTGTGTGCTCGCAGGCGACACCGGGCTCGACTCAATCGCACGGCGATTGCGCCGGTGCTCACCGAGAACTCCGCTGCGATTTCTTTCAGGCTCCACCCATATGCCTGCATCACCAGCGCTCTGCTGTCGCTGGGGCCCAGGACTGCGATGGCGCGCTTGATCGCGTCGCGCGTGATCACGGTGTCGTCCGGCGAGGGCCCGGGGTCGCAGAGTGTCGCCTCGGCGTCGTCAAGGGCTGTCTGCGGCCGGCACAAGTGGCGCCTGGCCTTCTTGTAGGCGTTGGCGAGGTAGGGCAAGCACCAGCCAGCGAAGAGAGCTTCGAGGGTGCCGAGCGCCGGATCCCATCGGCCCGGGGCGAGGATGTCGTCCCGCAGACGGAGCAGCACCTCGGAGACGGCCTTGGCGGCGATCTCCTCGGCGAGCGCTTCCTGCTGAAGCACCGGCTCCGGGTATAGGCGGAAGCCGGCGCGAGCGCAGCGTTGGAACACACTTCCGTTCTGAATGGCGGCGGCGAGGTCCTTCAGCGCCCCCCGCGCCAGCCTCTCCTGAAGCGCTTCCCAACGCGTGCCGGTGTAGCCGTCTTCGATCGCCTGATCGACCAGTTGTGCGGTGCTGTCCTCACCGTCAGCGGCGTGGTCCTGAGCGGAAACGTTCGATGGCTTCAGCGATCCCACACCAAGTATCCGTCACGTAGTGGGCACCACATTACAGCCCGATCCCGGTCTGCCCCCCAAGTGGGCGACGGCAACGGAGCTGTCGACAGCGCGTCAGGAAAGCGGGGCATCGAGACGAGGATGCCACGGCCACGACCGGAGGCGACACGCGACGTGAACGCGCGGTGGACACGTCGTGGACAGGACAGCGCGCGTTGGCCTCGCCCCCGGCCGCCGGGCGTGTGAGTTCACGGCGTGTTCATCCCGAGTCCATCGGCCCTGGTGGCATGGCGGCCTGCACCAACCAGGAGGAGCCCGATGAACCCACCCACCCAGTTGCATTCCCCCCTCGCCGACATGGAGCGAGCGTTTCGGTTGGCGACCCGCGCCCCTGCCCTGCTGGCCCTCGACGGCGCCGCGGTCGCTTCCGACCTGCCCGGCCGTTCCGTGCCGCTTGACGAGCTTCGCCAGCTTCTACTGCACGGTCAGGTGAGCTACGCGACCAAAGACAGGTCCCTGGGTCTGGTGGCCTCCCGTGCGCAGTCGGGCGACGGCCTCTGGACGGTGGGCCTCGCCGGGTTGCTGATGCCGGGACTCAAGCGTGTTGCCCGACGACTGCGGAGTGCCCCCGGAGTTGAGGCGGCGGAGGTTGGCCCGGAGGTGGTCATCGCACTACTCGAGTCCATCTCCCGCGTCGACCCGGCCGGGGACCGCATCGCCGCGCGGCTGTGCTGGGAAGTGTACCGGCGCGCCGCTCGCGCGCTGGGCGTCCGGCGTCACACAGCACGGGAGCCCGTGTGGCCAACCGACCTCCTGCCGGGTTGCGCCGTGTCGTCGACCAATCCCGAGGAGGTGATCGCACGGGCGGTCAGGGCTGGCGCCCTCACCGTCGACGACGCCGAATTGATCGCGCGCACCCGCTTGGAGTGTCAGCGCATCACCGACTTGGCCGCGTCCCTGGGGCTGCCCGCGGCCCGGCTTCAAAAGCGACGCGCGCGAGCGGAGGCCCGGCTCACCGACATGCTCCGCCGGGAGGCGGCCGGTGACATCTCCGATGCCCACCGCTCGCGTGCCGGCGCACTCACCAGCCCTCCCAGCTCGGGCGCGGGCCCCTCCCGGTACCGGAGCCGCCCCGGCGGCCGACTGCCCGGCCTGACTGCGTCGCCGTCGGATGTCTACGCCTGGGCGCAGATGGCGCCGACGACTGCCGGATCGAGTTTCGGCCGGATGGCCGCGGCATGACTCGGGCGACTCTCCGGCTGCTGCTCGACTTCACCGTCTCGCCCAACGCGGGCGGAGGGCCGGGCGGTGGCGCGCTGCAGACGCTCATCAACTACACGGCCTACGTCCTGATCGGCGGGTGCGTTCTCGCCATCGTGATCGGTGGCGGCGCGCTCGGCTTTGGATCTTTGTCCGGCAACTACCGCGCTGGCGACCTCGGCAAGCGGAGCATCGCGGGCGGCTTCGCGGGGGCGTTGGTCATCCTCCTCGCCGCGGCGATGGTGCGCTTCGCTGAGAGCCTGGCGGGCAAGGGATGATCCGGCACCGCGTCTCGCACTCCGAGACCGGCGGCGGCATGCGCTCCCGCGCCGTCCTGGGCTGCGGAACAGTCGTCGCCGTCGTCATCACGCTGGGCACGGGCATCGCCCTCGGCCGTGCCACGAGCGGCCGGAACGCGCCCGCCGCCGCTGCGCCCACCCTGCCGTCACCTGGGACGGCAGCACCGTCGTATCCAAGTGCAGGGGCGACGCGGATCGTCGCTGGAGTGCCCGAGGGATTCGCCGATACGCTCAGCGGTGCGGTCGCTGCCGCCAACGCCATCCTCGGCGTGGAGGCCAGCGACCTCATGGCACACCCCGACGCTTATAGGGCCGCGTGGCGGGAGATGTGCACTCCCACGTACTTCAGCAGCTCCGGCCGGGCCGCGGCGGAGGGGGTGCTCGCCGCTCAGGAGACGAACAACCACCTGCTCACCAATGTTGCGGCGGGTCAGCGCGTGTATGAGCGTGCATTCCCGCTCAGCGTTGTCGTCCTCACGTACACGGAAGCCGCCGCCACCGTGCGGACGTGGTCATTGGTGGTCGCCCACCCCGGCGACGGGCCAACGCTGGTGTCCTTTAACGCGGGCACGCTCCAGCTGCGCTGGTCGGCAGGCAACTGGAGGCTCGACGGGGGCAGCGCGTCGTCGTCAAGGAGCGAGGGCGCCTCGGGACCCCTTCTCCTCGACAGCGGGCCGCAGTTGCCGGGGTATCTCACCGATCCGTCGACCGACCAACCGGGGTCGACCAATGGGTAGGAGGCTCATCGTCGTACCCGTCGTCGTCCTGGCGCTGCTCGCGCTCGCGCCCTCCGCTCGCGCGGCGTCACAACCACCGCCGCCGAGCCCCGCTTCCATCGTCGCGCCGGTACCCTCACCAACCTCGACAGGAGGTGGGACCTGCATCGTGCCGGGCCTCGACGCCGTCTGCAGCACGGTCGGCGGGCTCATTCAGGCCCTGCCCAATCCACTCGGCGCCGCAGCCGGAGCCGTCGTCGGCGCCGCCGAGAACTCCTTCAGCCACTGGCTTGCCGACGGCGCCGCCTCAGTGCTGGGCGACATCCTTCAGGCGGCCACCAACACGCTGCAGCCCGATCTCTCACCGGGCTCGTTCTTCGCCGCCCGGCTGCAGACGATGGCCCAGCTCGCCGGGGGGATTGCCCTTCTCTTCCTGCTCTTCGCCGTCGGCCAGGCGCTGCTGCGCGGCGATCCGACGCTCATCGTCTCGGCGCTGCTGGTTCGTCTGCCGATTGCCTTCGCGGTCACCGCCGCGCTGCTCTTCCTGTCCGGCACGGCGCTCGCCGTTGTCGACCAAGCCACAGCGTTCGTCATCGGCGGCAACCTCCAGCAGTCGGCCGCCCAGTTCATGACCAACCTGACCGGGGCCTTCTCGTCCGCCGACTTCGGTGGCGTGGGCCTCGCGCTTGTTGCTCTGTGCGCCCTCGGGACAATCTTCGTCGGCATCCTTCTCTACGCTGAACTGGCGATCCGCGGCGCGGTCATCTACCTCGCGCTGCTCTTCATGCCACTCGGGCTGGCGGCCTCCGTGTGGGGAAGCGCGGGGCGCGTCGCGCGTCGGCTCGCCGATGTACTGATCACGGCGATCCTTGCCAAGTTCGTCATCCTCGTCGCACTCTGGTTCGCCGCGGGTCTGCTCGCACAGGCGACATCCGGCGGCCCTGGCACGGGCTTCGGAACCTTCGTCATCGGCCTCGTCGTGCTCTTCGTCGCGGCCATGGCGCCGTTGGTGCTGCTCGGCCTCGTGGCCCACGCGGAGCACGCGGTGACCTCCATCGGCGGCACCCGCCGCGCCGCCTACGCACCCGCGCAGCGGGCGGCGTCGTTCGGTCACACAGCGGGCCGAGCGGCGCTCCTCGCCGCCAGCGGCGGAGCCACCGGCGTTGCCATCAGATCGGAAGAGCGTCGTGTAGGGAAAGAGTGTAGATCTCGGTGG
>CALAQT010000150.1 GCA_937888775.1 uncultured Actinomycetes bacterium
CTTCCCTCGAGACCCGTATCCACCACCAACTCTCACCCGAGGTGGACCGACAAACGGGGTCCGGTCAGATTCCGCAGGCACTTCCGGACGCCGCGACAAGCTAGACGGTACAGCTAACAAGACGAACCGCTCGACACTCCGGGGCGCCAAGCGTCCCGGAGTGTTCGCGTTAACAGGACCGCGGGTAGCAGCGCCTCGATGACGAGAACCACCTTCCACGAGATCTCGGTGCGGTCGCATAAGACGTCGCGCTGGCGGCCCTGTCGGGCGGAAGCCGAGTGGCAATGCACCCAGCGCTTGAATCGAGCACACCGCCTGCCGGCAAGCTCACCGACAAAGCGATCCGACGCGGCGTGTTCAGAACCGTCCCGGACCTGATCGACGCGATCGATGCCTACCTCGCCGCAAACAACAAACACCCCGAACCGTTCATCTGGACCGCTACCACCGAACAGATCCTCGCGAAGGTCCGCCGCGGACGCGTCACCCTCGATGCAATCACCAACTAAAACCGAGACACACGACTAGGTCGGCACCGCCCGCGCAGACTGCGGGGGTGTTCTTCGCGTCGAGGATTACAGCCTCGACGCGGGGCCCACAATCTGCGAGAGGAGCGCCGACCTAGCTTCGACGCGACAGCGACCGGTCCTCCCAACCCTTGCCCGCACCGCCCGCTCGCGGCTCTGAACAGCCTTTTGAGCTGAGGACATCTGGGCCTGACCTACGCCCCACCCGTGACGGCCCAGCGGCCGTGAGGCCTGGAGGCGGTAATGGGGCCAGAACCTGCGGAGACACGACCCACACGTCGCCAATGCGATCGCGCGACGCGAAGCCGGGGACGGTGTTGCAGCAACGACGCTCGAGAAATAGGCTGGATCCCTTCCGTGGTGCCGGTTCCAGTCATCGAGGTCGACCTAGAGCTCGGCCGCATCGCTGAGGTGGTCAGCGGCATTCTCGGTCGCCGCCAGCAACGCAAACAGGACGTCCTCGCCGACCTAGAGGACGACCTGGAGGCAGTTGGGGTAATCGTCTCGAGGATGAATCGTTTGTATGTCGATCTGCTGGAGGAGGTTCAGTGGAATGCGATCGGCTCGGGCTCCGAGCTCGAGAACCGCGACGAATTCATCCAGCAGATCCATCACTTTCTCCACGAGGATGTTCTCGTGTCTCGCTTGATCGAACTCCGAGGTCGCATTCAGGCCGCTTCTCAGAGCCGCAGGTTTCGCTGGCGTAGATCCCGAGACATGGTTACTGGGCTCCGTGGCCTCGATCAGGCGATCTCCGCGTATTTGGGGTTTCTGGAGGCGGTCCAGAAGAACGAGATCCAGCGCGATTCGAACGAGATGCCGCTCTGGAACCTCTCAACCGTGCTGCGTCTCCTCGAGGCGGAGGAAAACCCAGCTGAGCTTTCGCTTCGTGAACTCTGTGAGGAAGCGATACGCAATCGCCGCATCGATCTTGTTCACGCAATTGACGACTTGCAGGGGCAAGCCGTCCAACACGTCCGAATCCGGCGGCTGTAATCGCAGGGCTGCGCGCTTGCAATCGCGCCGCGTGACAACGCACACTCGACGCTTCTTGCCAAGCCTCGGACGACCGTGCGTGGGCCCGCAAAGTTGATCCCGCCAACGGTCCGGCTCGACCAGTTCCGCCGCCAAGACCGCCTTGTCGCCGGACCGTTGCGGAAGCACTGCAAACGCGACGAGCCTCATCGATGCACTCCTTCGTGGGCGTTCGCGAACTATAGAACCGCGCCGCGGGGACAAAACGCCGATCTACCGGCCTTCTAGCGGCGGTGGAGCGTCTGGATCGGCAACCGAGCGCGTCTTGACCGATCGCCTCTCGCGTCAGTGCTTGCCGCGGCTGACGGTGAGCGCGACCTTGGTCCCCGGCTTGTGCTTGCTTCCGGCCTTCGGGGTGGTGAAAATGACCTTGCCCTTGCCCACTGTCGAGGATTTGTGCTTCGTGATCGTGCCGACAGAGCAATGGCCCTGCTTCAGCGCATGCTTCGCGGCCTCCAGAGTCTTGCCCCTGAGCTTCGGGACCAGACACTGAAGCGCCTTGTGCTTGTGTTCTTGGGGAGATGCGGCTTGAAGTTCAGCTAAACGTCGCCGTCGCGTACGGCTGACCGCTCATGACCATCGAGAGATCACTCAGCTCCGCTTCCCATTGTTCTCTGGCGCCGAGACCGCCGGGGAGGTAGTAGCCCCTCCCCAGCGGCGCTGCCCCGTCGTAGACGTCGACCGTGGCGGTGCCCGACAACTTCAGCCCGGCAGGTATCGGCTCCGGGGGGCTTACGGCAGTACCGGTTACACCTAGCTAGCTAGTGCCCGTGCCCGTGCCCGCCGCCAGCGGTCGCGAACTTGTAGATGGTGCTTGACGTGAATGTCTGTCCCGGGTCCAGCCGAGTCGTGGGGAAGGTCGACTCGTTGGGCGAGTCAGGATAGTGCTGTGTCTCCAGCGTGAACCCGTCGCTCTGGCGATAGGTATTGCCGCTGGGCCCGACGAGATCGCCGACCAGGAAGTTCCCGGAATAGAACTGCACGCCGGGCTCGGTTGTGTAGGTCGACAGCACGCGACCGCTGCTTGGATCCTCGGCCACCGCTGCCAGCTTCATCCCGGAGCCGTTGAGCACCCAGTTGTGGTCGAAGCCGTGCGCGAGGACCAACTGGTTGCCCTCGGGCGCGCCGGCGCTGTGGATGTCCCGGCCAATTGGCTTGAGCGTGCGGAAGTCGAACGGCGTGCCCGCCACCGGTACGATCTGACCCGTCGGAATCAGGTTCGCGTTGGTCGGCGTGAAGCTGTCGGCGTTGATCTGCAGCAGCTGGCCGAACACGTCGCCCGACCCCTCACCCGCCAGGTTGAAGTACGTGTGGTTGGTGAGGTTGATGACCGTTGACTTGGTCGTCGTCGCGCTGTAGTCGATATGCAGGGCATTGTCCTGGGTGAGCGTGTAGGTGACCACGTTGCTCACTTGTCCGGGAAAGCCGTTGTAGCCGTCAGGATCGGTGTAGGTCAGCTTCAGGGAAACGGAGTGCGGGCCGGCCGACGGGGTCGCGTTCCACACCTGCGTGTTGTACGCGTCTGGCCCGCCGTGCAGGGTGTTCGGGCCGTTGTTCTGCGGCAGGGTGTACACGGTGCCGTCGAGCGCGAACTTTCCGTTCGCGATCCGGTTTGCGTAGCGCCCGATGATCGCGCCGAAGTAGGTGTCGCCCGAGCCGCCGGCGGGCGGATTGGTGAAGTCCGTCACGTAGCCCTGCAGGTCCGGGAAGCCGAGAGCGACGTCCTTGACGTGGCCGCGTCGATCCGGCACCCAGATCGACTGCACGACGCCGCCGTAGTTGGTGATCTTGACGGTCATCTGATGGGCGTTGGACAGCGTGTACAGACTCGCGGGCAGCGCTTGGTTGAGAGGTGGATGAGCGGGCACGGTGCCCCACGGCTGGCTCGTGATGCTCAGAACGCCGGCCCCATGGACCACTTTCTGAACGGAATGTGACCTCGATTTAGAACGGTGGTTGGAGCGGCTGGCGCGGGCGGATGCTCCGACGGCCAGCGCCGCCGCGACGGTGGCGGCCAGCACAAGGGCCAACACGACGCTCGCGGATCTCCGGGGGGAGTGTAAGGCGTGATGCATGGATGCTCCATCCTCTCTCGTGCTCGCCCGGCCAAAATCCGAGCAAGCGATATCCCATTTTTCGGCGCCCTCACGCCCGATGTGTTAACGCTAACACGCTGGCGCGGACACCGCGTATTTCTTGTCGAGAAGAGGGCGAGGATCAGGCGGCGCGACGGCTGATCCGGCGACGCAGCTGAAGAGACGGGTGGCCGGGTGACGACCAGCCGTCTCGCGAACGGTGCGTCAGGTGGCCGACCGGCCACCGTCGACAGACAGGACGATGCCCTGCACGAAGCTGGCCTGGTCGCTGGCCAAGTAAGTCGTGATGGCGGGCTCGCCACCGTCGGCTCGGTGAAATCGGGGTTGCGTGGCTCGCGTGCGGGGTCGGGGTGGGTGACGATCTGTGGGCCGCGCGCCGACGCCGACTTTTGCTTGGTGCTCTGAGCCCGTAAGTAAGTCTGGCGTGGGAGCTTTGGCCGGAACCCCGGACTGTTGCCTTGAGCACGCGCTACAGCATCGCTTGTAATGCGGAGCTCCCGCGGGCGGTGACCGTTGTCGATCTGACCGAAGGGAGCTGCTGATGGAACGGATCGTTGAGCGCCCCGGCGCGCTGGACGTACACCAGGCGAGCGTTACCGCGTGCGTTCGCGTTTGGCAGGAGCGCAAGCTCGAGGAGCACGTGGCGGAGTTCAGAACGACTGTCCATGGTCTGCTGGCGCTGCGGGACTGGCTGGAGGCGCTCGGGGTCAAGCAGGTCGTGATGGAGGCCACCGGTGTTTATTGGAAGCCGGTGTGGGCGATCCTGGAGGACCGGTTCGAGTTGATGCTGGTGAACGCCAGGCACGTCAAGCAGGTCCCCGGACGGAAAACGGATGTCAAGGACGCGCAATGGCTCTGCCAGCTGTTGGAGGCCGGTCTGTTGCGCGAGAGCTTGGTGCCGCCCAAGCCGATCCGCACGCTGCGCACCTCACGCGGTATCGCAAAACGCAGATCAACGACCGTTCGCGGGAGACCGCGAGGCTGCACAAGATCCTCGAGGACACCGGGATCAAGCTCGGCACTGTCGCGAGCAACATCATCGGCAAGTCCGGGCGGGACATGCTCGACGCGCTCGTGGCTGGCACGACCGACCCGGCCGTGCTCGCCGAGCTCGCGCGCGGGCACTTGCGCAAGAAGATCCCCGCGCTCAAGGAGGCGCTGGTGGGACGCTTCGAGGCCGAGCACGCGCTGGTGGTCGGGCAGATCCTCGCGCACATCGACTTCCTCGACGAGGCGATCGACCGGCTGTCTGACGCGATCGAGGAGCAGATCGCCCCGTTCGCCGCCCAGCGCGACCTGCTGATGACGATCCCCGGCGTCAGACAACGCGCCGCCGAGGTCCTGATCGCCGAGATCGGCGTCGACATGACCGCGTTCCCAACCCCCAAGCACCTCGCGTCATGGGCCGGCGTGTGCCCAGGCAACGACCAATCCGCCGGCAAACGCCGCTCCGGCAAAACCCGCAAAGGATCCAAATGGCTGCGCGCGACACTGACCGAATCCGCTAACGCCGCCGCCCGAACCAAGAACTCATACCTCGCCGCCCAATACCAGCGACTACGTGGCCGCCGCGGCCACTCCAAAGCCGTCACCGCCGTCGGCCACTCGATCCTCACCGCCGCCTGGCACATGCTCCAAACCGGCGAGCTATACCACGACCTCGGCGGCGACTACTTCACCCGCCAAAACCCCGACCGCCTCACCAAACGTCTGATCCGACAACTCGAAGCGCTCGGACACAACGTCACGATCCAACCCCAGGAGGCCGTCGCCTGACGGGGATTTCACTACAGCGACTGCGGTGGCGATCTCCTCGGGCGCCGCGACGCGCCCGGCTGGTGCCATGGAGGCCAGCTGATCGAGTGCTTCCCCCTCGCTGGCTGCTGGTCCTGGTGCATTCCGACGGCGCGCGAGTCCGGTCGCAGAGCCTCCGATCGGCCCGGCGATGCATCGGGTTGCCGTACCCGCGGAATCACGAAACCAGGCATCTGGGACTCCCGGCTGAAAGTCCTCCTATCCGCCGAAAGATGTCATGTGCCGGTTGGCGTGACCCCGGCGGTGAAGGTGGCCGGCCCTCCACGTCGGACGGCATCAGAAGGCACGCGCGGATTGCAGCCGCGCGACCGGCCATTCGATCAGGAGGTACCGACCGTGGTTCACGGTATGCGATGCCCTGCGCGCCTGGCTGCTGGTCGGCACGTGCTGGATGACGTGTGGGCTGTCGAAGGGGTGGTGGTCGCGTGACCCTTGTCATGGGGATAGATCAGCACCGGGCGCAGATCTCGGCGGAGTTCGTTCGACACCGTCACGGGCGAGGTGTTCCGTGCGCGGGTCGCGCCGGCCGACCGGGCCGGTGTCCGCAAGTTCCTGACCCGGTTCAAGAATGAGGATCTCAAGGTCGCGTTAGAGGCCACGACCGGCTGGCGGTTCCTGGCCGAGGAGCTCGAACGGGTTGGTGGCGAGGTGCACCTGGCGGAGGTGGTCCAGACCAGCGGTCTGAAGGGCCGCGGCAAGCGCCCGAAGACCGACTGGGCCGACGCGAGGCATCTGCGTGAGCTGCTGTTGATCGGCCGCCTGCCGGAGTCGTGGATCGCGCCCGCGCACCTGCTCGACTTGCGCGCTCGGGTGCGGTGCCGGCATACGCTGGTGCATCAGCCCTTCGGGAAGAACTCGGCTTCCACGGCCTCACCGATGCCGTCCCAGCGCTGACTCGCCCAGCCGAACAGCGGTCGAGCGACCTCCGGCAGAACCAGACTCGGCCACCCGATCTTCAGAAGCACATAGCAGAGCGCCATGGCGTCGCAGTAGTCGATCCAGAACTGCGTGAATGCCTTACCAATGAACACCGGGCCGTTGCTCTGCCAAAGGTCGTAGTTGGTGTGGCCCGCCCGGCTGTGGGCGTATCGGCAGAGCTTCCGGTACGTGTCCCGCACGATCCCATCGGGATTCCGGCCGAACAGTCCCGCGCTCCCGAGGCGCCGGTCAATACTGGCCAGCCGCTGGTCTGTCGCGAGCGATTCGACGGCGTTGCCGAACTTGGGCTCGTAGGACCCCGCTCTCCAGTCGGTATAGCGGGCCGTGTCATTCCGGACTGCCAGGGCCGACCCGCACACCATCGCCTCGAGCGCGTTCCGGAGCCCAGCGGTCGCCTGGCGGTACCAGCCGTGGATGGCTGCGAAGGGTGCCGCCTGAAACTCGTCGCTCGCATCGAGTGCTGGCTCGAACATAAAGCCGGAGTCGCCTGGCTGTCCCGGCATCGAATGAACCCAGCCGCCCCATTGGTCATGGAGATCGTCGACGATCTTCCCCAGGAAGTCAGTTGTCCGCAACAGAACGTCAGTTGGGAGATCCATGATCCCCTCCCACGCCTCTCGCAGCACCACATCGTTCGGCGGCTCGCCACCGCCAGAGACGATCGCAAAGACGTGGTCTGCAAGGTACTGGCGCTGGGCGCGGAACAGGCCGACCCGCAGCGGCTCGCGATCCTCGGGCCGGCTGGGGCCGCTGGGTAGCTCATGGTTCAGGTTTCGCTCGTCCATCGGACCAAAGAGTAGAAACGCCTCGGACGTATGAATGCCGCGCGAAGAAGCCGCAGAAGCACGGCTCTAGCCAAGCGCATATCGACTGCCCAGCACGTGCCACGCGGGGCGCCGCCCGCGACTGCTTTGCGGTTTCGGCCCGGCCAAGCCTGACGAGTGCCTTGGCGACAAAGCGCTCGCCCGGATCGGGCGCCGGGCCGCCGGCGACGGACTTGTGGAATCGCCCAAATCCGCTCGCGCCGATCCGTGTCGCCGGCCGCAGGACTGTGGCGGGGGACGCTGGGCGCTGGCTGCTGCTTTCAACCCGACCGGGCCAACCGGCGCGCTTGTGCAAACGCGTGCGAGCACCAGTCCGCCAGATACGGATGCTTGCCCAGACTCAGCTAGCGGACAGTCAACCGGAGGTCGAAAGCAGCCGACTGGCATCTACTGTCGAACGCGGTCGGAACCGACGAACTCGGAGGTTGTCGATTCCCGTGGACGCCGACGCCACGTTGCTGTTGCGCTCCGCGAAGCGGGAAGTCTCTTCGCTAGCGGCGCGTCGTCGTCACGACGGGATTTCGACTTGTAGCGGAATCTCGGTGTGATTCTGATGCGTTGGAATGCATCGGTCGACGGCCACCATGCGGGGCGGACGGAGCTCAAAGGTGCTAGCCACCCCAGAACGCTTCGTGGTCCAAGCTGTCAGCTTCGACTTGGGGCTCGGCCGCGGTTCGGCCTCGGTCGATCAGCTCGTCTAGATCTCGGCGGATGACGCGTACCCGCCGACCGATGCGAAGGGCGGGAAGGGATCCGTTGTCGATCCAGTTTCGAATCGTCTGCTGATTGAGCTTTAAGATGGCCGCGATCTCGGCGACGGTGAGGAACTCGTCTGTTGTGTCGGGCGGACGGCGGGCGGGATTGGCCATGTCGTCGATCAGATTAGGTTGCTGGTGAGCGGTCCCGCCGCCGCTGCTGGTGGCGTGCGAGCGGGTCGTGTCGGAGGCGGTCGATGCGGCGGCGTTCGGCGCCGAGCTCCTCGACGCTGTGGTGAACGTAGCGGCTGGTGGTCTCAGGCGAGGCGTGTCCCATGATCCGCTGCAGGCGCGAGAGCTCGGCTCCCGGCGCGGCCATGTAGAGCCGGCCGAATGTGTGGCGAAGAGTGTGCGGGTGCGCCTGGGCGGGCGCGACGCCGGCCGCGAGCATGACCGGCCGCACGATCCGGATCATCGCGTTGGTGGACAGCTGCCCGCCGGCATCGGGAAACGATCCGTCGCGTCGGCGGCGACCAAGCCGCGGAAACAACCACGGGTCGCAGGCCAGCTCTGGGACCTGTTCGCGCAGGTCGCGCCAGCGCTCAAGCGAGTCAGCGACACCGGCGAACAGAGGCACCGAACGCAGCTTGTTGCCCGTACCGTGGACGCGCAGATACACCGACCCACCCTGGTTATCCGATCGTCCCTGATCAAAGGGATCGGTAGGCAGCGAGCGTGCTTCGTGTGAGCGAAGGCCTGCCCCGCCGAGCGTCTCGATCAACGCGAGATCGCGCCCGGCAGCGATCGGTGAGCAGCGCGCCCGTGGCGACCCGGCGAGCCGAGCCCGGGCGACGGTCAAGACCTGCTCCCAGGCCTGGCGGTCAAGTCCCTGGCGGGCAGGCGCAGTGTCATGGACGGTCGGGATCTCGACCATCAAGATCACGGTCGCGTCGATCAGCCCGACCTGGTGCAGGTGGCGCGCGAGCTTTCGCAACGCCGCGCGCTCCTTCTTGACCGTCGACATCGAGCAGCGTCGCTCAAGCCCGTCTAGGTAGTCGACCAGCGCTTCGGGCGTAAACGCGTCAACTGACGCGGGCGCCGCATCCACGTGCTCTGAGAGCCAGCCAGCGAACCGCTCGTAGATGCCACGGTAGGTCCGCTGCGTCGCGGAGCTCTTTCGCATCATCACACCCGCCGCCCGCTGAGCGGCTGAAGAAAGCTCAACGCGCCCGCCCGCGGGCAACGTCAAGCTTGTTGCGCCGACGCCGTCGCTCCCGCCAGCGGTCAAAACGCGCGCGCTGATCGACCCGTCGTGTCGAGCTCGAGCTGAAGCGGCGACGCCTCGGCCGGCTCCTCGGTAGCGCGCGGACGGCCGCGGCGTGACCAATGCACCGCCACCTCACGCGCGCGACAGCTGTAGTAGCTGACACCGCGATCAAACGGTTTGATCGCCAACCCGCCCGCCGCCGGACCGGTCACAAACGCCAAAAACCGTCGACCGGAACGATGCGCCACCTCGACGATGTCACCCGCCTCGATGCCCTCAAGACGCATCCGCGCCACCCCGATCCCGGGCATCTTGGGCCGCTCGCACCCTGCCCAGCTCGCGCTGCGCCCGGTCGGCAACCTCCAACAGCCACGCCGGATGCTTACCGGCCGCCAACAGCAGCGCCTGCCCAATCGCCTCGCGGGCGCTCGGTGACTGACGCCAATCAAGCTGCCCACGGCGCCGCGCGACCCACACCTCCTCCCAGCGACTCTTCGCACGATGCGAACGCCACTGCTGATGAGCGACCTGGACCAGGCCTCTCGGAGTCAAAAGCGTCAAGATCTCCGATCGGTTCTTGACCCCACTGCTAGCCATCAAAACGCATCCAGCCGTGCCTCAAGCCGCAACCGACGCTCGTGCAAAAGCTCGAGCCGCTCGCGCACCTCCACCGGCAGATGATCACCCCAGCCC
>CALAQT010000151.1 GCA_937888775.1 uncultured Actinomycetes bacterium
TAGGTGGGGCCAGTTCAAGACGTCGCAGTGGGGCCAGTTCAGAGCATCGTTCTCACACGTTCGCCGCGTAACGTTGAACCGTCCCGATCAGCTCAACGCGATGACCGCCGAGCTGTGTGAAGCATTGCAGTGCGAGCTGTCCTCGATCGCCTCGGACCGAACCTGCCGCGTGGTGGTCCTCGCCGGCGCCGGGCGCGGCTTCTGCGCCGGCTTGGACCTCCACGGTTACGGGGCGGCGCCGGGAAACGACGGACATGACGAACCGCGCGATCGCCTTGCTAACCAGGAGCACATGTCCACGCTGATTCTCAAGCTCCGCGCGCTCCCGCAGCCTGTGATCGCAGCGGTCAACGGTCCCGCGGCGGGGTTCGGACTGGCGCTTTCACTCGGGTGCGACATTCGGTACGCCAGTCGCGAAGCCGTGTTCCGCGCCGCGTTCATCAACATCGGTGTCTCCAACTGCGACATGGGGACCAGCTGGCTGCTTCCCCGCCTGATCGGCGCGTCGCGTTCGCACGAACTGATGCTCACCGGCCGCCGAGTCGACGCCGCTGAGGCCTTGCGGATTGGACTAGTCGCCGAGGTCGTCGATGCCGATCGCCTCGCATCACGAGCGCTTGAGGGAGCCGAGCAGATCGCGTCGCTCGCGCCGTGGGGCGTGCGTCTGACCAAACGCGGAATCTGGACTGCCCTGGAGATCTCCTCCCAACAGGCGGCGACCGAATACGAGGATCGCCAGCAGATCATGGCAACGTTTGGGAACGCGCTGCCCGAAGCGGTCGCCGCGTTTCTGGAGAAGCGGCCTGCAGAGTTCACCGACTGACGGCTACGCGATGCGCTCCTCAGCCGGCGCTCCGATCTGAGGCGAAAGCATGAGCGAGCCCCAGCGTCTGGTCGTTCCCGCGGAGACGCGCTGGATCCGCGCGTACTGGTGCGTGGGGCAGCAGGCAACGCGTCTCTGATCGAGCAAAGCGTGATCCGGGGTGCTGAGGACGTATAGGTTTGGGCGGAAATCCGAATGAAGGGAGTGGCATGCGCAGGTACAAGTGGGCGGTGGCTGCGGTCGCCGCGGTGGCCTTGATCTCAGTACCGGCGGCCGGCGCCGATACGACCGCGGGCACGCTGAGCGTCGAGGGCTCAGGCTCAGTGTTCGTGGCTCCGGATGTAGCTGATCTGTCGGTTTCGGTTGCACGTTCAGCCGTGAGTTCGCGCCAGGCGCTGTCGGCAGCCAACCGCGGGACGGATGCGGTGGTCCGCGCGATCCGCTCCGTCGGGGTGCCCGCGAGCGACATCCAGACCGAAGACGTCAGCGTTTCCTCGCGTATCGTGCGCGTGGGCTCGGACAAGCATCGAGAGCGCCAGTGGACAGCGAGCGAATCGCTCGCGATCCGCGTGACGAATATCAAGATCGTGGGATCCGTCATCGACGGCGCGACGAGAGCCGGCGCCAACACGATCAACGGCCCAACGTTCTCGTTCAGCGACCCCTCCGCCGGAAAGATCGCGGCCACCCGCGCGGCGATCGCCGACGCCCGCAGGCGCGCCGACGATGCCGCCGCGGCCATCGGCTATCAGGTCAGCGGCGTGCAATCAGTGCAGCTCGATCCGCAGAGCCAGGTGGTGCCGGTCGCGGGCAGCGCACCGTCGGCAAGCGCCGGTCCGGGCACGCCGACCACCGTGCATCCAGGCACCGAAGAGGTAGACGCTGAGGTGGAGATCGTCTACACGATCGCGCCAGCCTGATCATCATGGGGACACGACGTCATCGAGACCACCTCGGACGGTGGTCCTTGAAGCGCCTACCCGAGGCCTCGGCTAAGCCGGACTGAGTGCGCGGATCGGCGAGCGCAGTGCGATCTCCTCGCGCTTGCGCCTGGGGCGAAAGTAGACTCCCCGCGCGGACGCACGGCCGAAGTTACTCAGTTCCTTAGCAGCAGCAGGGGCGAGAACGTTCAGTGCCGGAGCTTGGATGGGACTGGGTGTGAGGGCGGGAGTTGTCTCCGTCATCCCGCTCGACTGTAAGCCCGACCGACTGCTAACCGCGATCGCTGGGTTTCCAATGGACGGCGTATCGATTGGACAGTTAGCTCGTCCCTTGCGGAGTCAACTACCAGTACGTGTGGATCACCGTTCCTTGATCGACGATGATGAACGCGCGGGAAAGCTCGATCAGCACGTGATCGAAGTACGCAGCGTCTCCGGGCCGGTGCTCGACGACGGCCATGTCTGACCCGCGAACTTCGATCGGCTCTTCGTAGCGAGTCGGAATGTCCAGATCGGCGCGGACCTCCACGAGCACGAAATCATCCCGCTCGAGGGCGAGCCCGACCGGCCGCGAACCGCGATCAGTGGATTCCCAGAGGACGGCGTATCGGTGGGACATTCAGGCTCTCCCTTGCGGAGTCAACTACAAGTACGCTACTGACGACTGGTGGAGCCGGTCTCGCCGGCCCTCGAGAAAGGCGATGGTCTTCTCACGCTCTGCTTCCTCCATGTACCCGACAGGGACCTCATCGACGGCACTCCGCATCGAATCGTCGCTCAATGAGCGGACCGCGTCAAGGGGTTCGTTTCTCGCGGCCGTCCGAGGGTTGCGCTTCAGCGCGAGCCGATACTCCACGGGCATGAGGCTCGAGATCACCACCTCCGGCCGTATCTGTGCGCCCGGCTCCGTGTCGCAAACCGCGTCGCGAACTGCCGGATCTGGCCATGATCGGCAGGCCCGAGGCCGCGATCATGAGGGCCGTAGCCGCCGAGGCCCGGTCGAACTCACAGCCTCGAGTCGTCCCGGGCCACGCGTCTCAAATTGATGTCGAGGCCGTCGGAGCCCGACGGCGCTTCCGCCACTCGCGCGATGCGCAAGCGAGGGCCGCCGGCTTGGCTGGCCCGGGCCTGCGTGCGCATGCCCAGGCACCTCTCGGAGCCAGCGCACCGGGTAACGCTTCAGTGTCTCCCCAGGCGCCGTCCGCCTTCGGCGGATGCTCGGAGCCCTCCGGTGGTCGATCGACAAGCGGACACCCTTGCAGGACGTGGATGCCGTCCTGCTTTCGCTTCGTCACCGACGTCTCCTGGAACCACGAGGTGAAAGCGGATCCCGCCGTTCACGCCGAAGCCCGACACGGAGTGGGCGATCGGGCAGGAGGACGTCGACCGGGTCGCCGAGTTCCGGAAGTGCATCGAGTGCTTCCTCTGCCAGGACGTGTGCCACATTCTGCGCGATCACCAGCTGCATTCGAGCTACTTCGGGCCGCGCTTCCTGGTCCGGATCGCAAGCCTGGAGATGCATCCGCTCGACACGCTCGACCGGCTCGACCTCACTACGGACGAGGGTAGTCTCGGACTCTGCAATACCACGAAGTGCTGCACCAAAGTCTGCCCCGAGGGCATCCACATCACCGACAACGCGATCATTCCCCTGAAGGAGCGGGTCGTCGACCGCCGCTACGACCCGTTCGTTCGTGAAGCTCGTCAGCAGGATGGCCAGGCGTAAGCGGCTCTGACCTCGCCAGACCCGCGGTTCCGGTAGCTTCACGCCTCGGTCGGGGGCCAAGCCGCACACGCCGCACCATGCCAACCAGTGCGCCAGGCCCGGAATGCACCCACCGTCGGCGCACTGCCGTCACGCCGAACTGCCGTGGTCTTCGGCGAGCCAGCCCGTGTGTCGAGCAAGGCGGTAAACGAGCGCAGGGTCGGGAAGGGGGCCCAAAGGCGGGCCGTGGGACGAGAGACTGCGGCGCCTGCACGATCGCCTTCGACGGTCAGATCGCACCGGTCTCGTCGACCTGAGCAGCCGGCGCTCTGACTTTCTCGAGTGAGCGGCCGCTGGTCTTGGGGCCGCCCAGGGCGATCAGGCCGGCCAGTAGCCCGGTGATCCCGATGCTGGCGAACCCGATGAAGAACGTGGCGCTGGACACCAGTGTGGGTAGCAGCAGGGCGCCCACAGCCCCGCCCAAGTGCCCGCCTCCGTCAGCCAGGGCGAACCCGCGGGCCCGCAGGGCGGTCGGGAAGTTCTCGGCGGTGAAGGTGTAGGCCACCTGCAGGTAGGACCCCAGGGCCACCGTCGCCAGGAACGAGCCGACGGTCACGACCGCGCCGTTGGCCAGGGTCCCGATCAGCAGCATCCCGACCAGCCAGACGACCGTGGCACCGAAGATCAGGAGCCTGCGCTCGATTTTGTCGGCCGTGAGGATCATGAGCCCCGCCCCCGCCGGGTACCCAATCCCTCCGACCGCCAGGTACAGGATCGAGCTGCCGATCCCCAGGCCGTGCGAGGAGAGCAGGGTCGCGGCGTCCCCCAGGAACCCGTAGTTGCCGATGTACCACAGGAACCACATCGTGATCAGGGCCAGGACCGCCA
The DNA here is from genome assembly GCA_937888775.1 of uncultured Actinomycetes bacterium. The sequence continues at coordinate 4,358 of CALAQT010000151.1, forward strand.
GGCCATACCGTCCGTGCAGCAGCTCGCCCATAGTGCCGCCCGGATCATCGTCGTCGCCGGTCGGCGGAGTGCCCTCGGACCCAGCGGAGAGCCGCCCGGCCGACGCCGACGCCGACGCCGGCGCTGCGGACGCCGCCAGTTCCTCCGGGGCAAAGCGCTGCTCCATCGACCCGACCATATCCTCGGCCTCCTTGAGGCGGCCGTGCTGAATCAGCCATCGGGGTGACTCCGGCAGGCGCAACGCGAACAGCACGCCCGCCAGCCCGATCAACGCGCCGATGGCGAACAGAAGCCGCCAGCCGATATGGAAGTTCGGTACCAGGGCGAGGGCCACGAACGGCGTGATGGCCTGGCCCATGATGCCGATCATGAACATCCTCACCGAGATACGGCCTCGCTGCGAGGAAGGAGAGAGCTCCCCCACATAAGTCGACGCCAGGTTGAGGGCCGCGCCGACGCCCATACCGGTCAGGAAACGCCAGATCGACAGCGAGACGACCCCGGTCGCAAACGCGGAGCCGAGGGATCCCAGGCTGGAGACGAGCAGCGAGACAAGGAACGCGGGCCGGCGGCCCCGCCGGTATGCGAACGCCGCGATGAGGTTCGACCCCACGATGTAGCCGACCAGCCCGATGGCTATCGCCACGAACTTCACGTCGTTGGTGCTCAGGTGGAACTGCTGGACGATGCGCGGCAGCCCGAAGCCGATGTCGGTGATGTCGTAGAAGACGAAGAAGTACGCCAGCCCCAGCACGAAAAGGTCGAAGCGGGGCAGCGGCCACCCCGGCAGCCGGTCCATACGGCCCAGCAGCGCTCGGCCCCGGGCCGCTCCGCCGACGTGATCTTTCGGCCCGGCGGCTATATGCTCGCTACGGCCGGATGACTCGCTCATCGCGCAGCCCCCCGAAGTCCTCTCCAGCGGGGCAGATCGGGCGCTTCGGTGAAAGGCCGCATGGGTTCGGCTCCTGACGCGCGCCTTACGGCGCAGGCCGTTGACGGTCAACACCACCAACACCGGCCGAGAGCTGGAGCCGGAAAACCATCGACCGGCAGTCTATTGAGGCGAGCTAACCCGCATCCTACACCCGCCGCAAAGGAGTCGGTAACCGTCGCGTACTGTCGCCATGATTCAGACTTTGCCTGGCTTGAGCCGCTGATGAGCTACCGCGAGACCGAGCATCTACGATCGCCAACGAGAAGGTCGGCGGCGGCGATCGCGGGCAGCCACTCAGGCTTTCGGGGCCGAACGGGCCGCGCGAGCGCTCCCGCTCGATCGGGCCATGCTCGACGCGCGCCCACGCCGCGTCGAGCAGTCCCGCGAGCGTCTCGTGTGTGGTCGTCGCGTCCGCCCAAGGTTGGTCTGTGCGACCCCCGCCGAGGGGCTGTGCGCCACCTCCAGTGCGACGTCCTCGCCGGCGCCCACGGCGTGCGGTGGTCGATCGTGTTGGGGACGCCCCGGGTGCCTGGGGCCGCATCTCCGCCTCGACGCCTGAGAGGCGCTCCGGGGAGACTCATCGGGCCCGTGCCGGTCATGCGACACCGCTTCTTACTTGGTACTTGTAATGAGCCGTTCGCGGTCGAACATCGCCGACACGATCCGCCAGCCGAGTCGATCGAGGGCCAGCAGAACCGCCGCGAGGCCGAGGGCAAGGCCGAGCGTCGGGTGGATCACGTTGTACGCAATCAGGGATGTCACGGCGACCGACGGGAGGCTCGCGAGGATGCCTAGCTGCTGTGCGACGCGGACGTCGTCGGATCGGGTGGAGAACGCGATGGCGATCCAGATCGACCAGGAAGCGATGAGCGGAGTGAAGATCAGCTGGGCGAGGATCTCCGGGCCGCGAATGAGCGCCGACGCCACGGCCGGATGTGCGAAGAGCTCGACGCAGGCGAGGAAGAAAACGTAGACCGCATACGAGACGGCAACCGATGGGACCAGAGCTGCCAGCGCCTTGCCCAGCAGGAGCTCCTCGCGACGAATCGGCGTGGTGAGCACCGGCTCGAGCGTCCCCTGCTGACGCTCGCCGACGACTGCGTAGGCGGCGACCAGGACCGGCACAAGCGCCGGGATGCCCAGCATGTACAGCAGAGGATGCTCGTGCCGAAGTGCGCCCGACGATGACGAGGGCACGGCGAAGATCGCGATCAGCGGTTGGATGAGGAAGATCAGCGGGATGATTGCCATCCCCACGACGATCGAGCCTTTGCGCCGGTACTCGCACAGCTCCTTGCGGTAGATCGCCCGGACGCGCCTCGCGCTCACGCTCATCGCGCGCGCGCCTCCACGTCCTCGTCGATCAGCTCGAGGTAGACGTCCTCGAGCGAGTGACGCGACTCGCTGATCGACAGCACATCGACGCCGGCCGCCACGAGCGCCCGGGTGACAGCTGGTGCGGCCACCGCCGATTCGGACACGGCGAGCACGTACGCTGCCGGGCCGTCCTGGCGCCAGCCGTCGACGGCCGGGACGCCGCCGAAGACGCGGCCCGGCTCGGAAAGCGGGGCGAGGGTCCTGACCGTGAGCGTCTTGGCGAACAGCTGGTCGCGGAGCTCGTCGGGACGACCGATCGTGCGCAAGGTCGTGTTCAAGATCGCCACGCGGTCGCATAGGCGCTCGGCCTCCTCCAGGCGATGCGTCGTCAGGAAGATCGTCACACCGCTGCGCCCGAGCGCGGCGATCAACTCGTGGACGTCTCGGGTGGCGACCGGATCCAGGCCGGCGGTCGGCTCGTCGAGGAACAGCACCTCTGGGTCGCTGAGCAGCGCCCTCGCCAGGGCGACCCGCTGGCGCAGACCTTTGGACAGAGTGCCGCAAGGATCGCTCGCCCGGTCGGCCAGGTTGACGGCCCGCAGAGCGCGGTCAATGCGATCATGCGAGTCGGGCACCTCGTAAAGGTCGGCGAAACACTCGAGGTTCTCGGCCACACTCAGGCGGAGATAGAGGCCGGGCGTCTCCGGCATGATCGAGATCCGCCGGCGGATCTCAACTCCGTTCTCGGGCGCGAGCGGGATTCCGGCAACCGTGGCCGACCCCGAGGTCGGCGCAATCAGCGTGCCGAGCGTCCGGACGGTCGTCGTCTTGCCGGCGCCATTCGGCCCGAGGAAACCGAAGACCTCGCCGTGGTCGATCTCAAAGGAGACGTCTTGGAACGCAACCCGATCACCGAAACGCTTGCTCAGACCATGTACAGACAGTGCCGCAGCGTCCCTCTTCCCGCCGGATGCCGCCGAGTTCTCCGAGCTCACAAAGCTTAACCTCCTAGCGTCAACGAGCCGGTCTCCGTCCTCTTGCCGAGGCCGACGCAAGCCCGATGGACGTGATGACGCGACACTCGGCGCCGAAATCTACGCCACCTCCGCGACCTGAGCTCTCGAGCAAAGCGATGATCGTGCGAGACGCGTGGGCGATCAGACGCCCCGAGTGCATCACCACGCACGCAACCGAGCTGACATCCACTCGAATCCCTGAGGTCGGCGGCAGCACCAGCGAGACGAGCAAGATGCAATGGAAGGACCGAGCGGCACAGTCGGAGACGAGACGCCCGCGGCGAATTCAAAACAGGAGTGTCGCCGTCCAGCGCGGCGCACCTGCTCCTCGCAGACGCAGCTGCAGTGTTGCCACGGTGCCGAGGCGATGTTCGTAGAGCCTTCCCCTCTGAGACAAGCCTCAGAGCAGATGGCGCAGCTGTCGCCGTCGACTCCGGCATCAGTCAGGAGCCGTCAGACTGCGGTCTGGTTTGTCATCAGGCCTCCAGGGCGGCGCGCACCAGGTCGCTGAGCTCGTCGTCGGGGATGGCGGCTGCGTCTTTAGGCCGCAGCTGGAGGGTCCCCCTGCTCGTCTTGAGCGCGGGGTGGCGGAATCCATGTCCCACTGGTGGATCGCCTCTGAGACGCCGGCCACCCGATCCAGGAGATCGGGGCGATTGTTGCCGACGCCATCGCGATGCAAAACAGAGGCAGCAGCGTCCGGTTCGTCAGCGTGACCGCCTTCGGCGAGAGGGCAGTCTCGATTTCGTGGCTGCCTTGGCGACAATGCAGAACTGTTGGGTGGGCTTTGCGATGTGCCTGGCGGGCGACCGTCGTCCTGTGGGATGGGTGTGCTCGGCTAGCCGGGATCTCGGGATCGCCTGATCGGTTAGTTGGGACGGGCGGTGTGGAAGATCGGCCAGCCGATCTGGGTGCGCCATTCTGACTGGTCGGTGGTGGTGTAGCGGTCGGTGAGGTAGTACTCGCGGATTGGTCCGTCGACGCCGAGGGCGTGCTGGGCGACGTAGGTGGCCAGCGCGCCGTAGGAGCGGTCGATGTCGGCGTGGGATCCGGCGTGGGTGGTGGTGGCCAGCTCGGCGGCGGGAATGACGAGTGAGTCGATCCGGCCGGTCGGCCGGAAGGTAACGTCGCAGGGGATAAAGACGGTCGCTTCTCCGCGATCCTCGGTGAACAGGTCGTTGGAGTAGATCCCCCCGGCCGGACCGGCGATGGCGATGTCCTGGGCGGCGAGAGACGCGTGCAGCTCGCCTAAGGCGCCCTGATACCACGCCCCGACGTCCTCGATGTCGATGGTGTCGCTGATGGCAGCGGCGGTCGTGGCCGCGACGCTGACATGGGCGAGGTCGGCCGGCGTGGCGGGCGCCGGCGCCTCGAGCAGGTCGCGCAGCAAGGCGGTCGTGTGCTGGGTGCGCTCCAACGTGGCTTCTAGGCGGCCGAGGTGGGAGGCGATCACGCGGTTGCGCGCGGCCAGGTCGGGCGCATTGAGGACGGACTGGATTTCCTCGAGGGGCATGTCGAGGTCGCGGAAGCAGCGGATGACCTGCGCGACGGGGATCTGCTCGGTTCCATAGCGGCGATAGCCGATGTCAGCATCCACGTCGGCTGGCTCCAGCACACCGACACGGTGGTAGTAGCGCAGCGTCTTGATGCTGAGATGCGTCGCCCGGGCGAAGTCGCCGATGGCTAAGGATGCGTTCATGCCCTGCAGTATCGGGTCTCCCCCTAGGGGAGGGTCAAATCGAAATATCGCTCTTGACTCTCCCCTCAGAGCAGCCCCGAACCTGTGCCGACAAGGCCAACCGGCCACCACGACACAGGAGATCTGAGAGCAATGCCCACCGTGCCTACCGGCGTCATCACCGACCACATCGCGGCCGTCAACGCGTGTGATACCGACGCGATCATGGCGACGTTCGCGCAGGACGCCTACGTCAACGACAACCACCGCGAGTTCCGCGGGACCGACGCCATCCGGCGGTTCATCGAGAAGGAGATCGTCGGCGACAACGTGACGATGGAGGTGCGCGAGGTCGTCGAGCACTACGGCGACACCATCGTGCGCGCCGCCTACGAAGGCGACTTTGACAAGACCAACCTCCCCGACGAGGTGATCCTGTCGAACTACTTCAGCGTCCGCGACAACAAGATCGTCAGCCTCGTGACCATCTTCAACCAGCCCGCGGAGCTCTAAGCAATGAGCACGGCGAACCAGACTCAGGACGCGGGCGCTCCCGCGGGGCGCTACCAGCTGGACCCCGAGATCGCCACGGCGCTGGCACCGCTGGCCGCGGCAGCTGTCGACGCACCGATCATCGCCCGCGGTGACTGGCGTGCGCTGCGCGAGAACGCCAACGCCAACCTCGCCTTCCTGACATCTGGCGCAGATCGAGTCCGGCCTGATGGCAGATCGTTCGCGCGGCTGGCTCCTGCCACGTGGGGAATTCGTGACCAACGATCACTGAGACGCGCGTGTCTCCGATGTCGACGTACGAATACTCCTCGTCGTCTCCGGGCTCGATGAACCGGTACTCGTGCTCGCTCTTCCAGTCGATCAGCTTCGAGAAGAAGAATTCCTGCGCAAAGCGGCGGACGTGTTCTTGCGCGAGCGATGCCCCGGTAATGCCTTCTCGCTGTAGCAGCGTCGTCGCGGGCGACTCGGCCAGGCCCGCCTTGCTGTATCGGACCGCTCCCGCGCGAGCCCGGGGCGAACGCTCCTGAAGCTGTGCGAGCACCAGCGGCTCGAACGCGTCTCTACGAAAGAGCAAACAGACGCCCTGATGCTGCTCGGAATATTGCTCCCACATGCGCGCTCGGGCCCAGCCACGCCCAAAGTCGGCGATGTATTCGCGTCGTATCCGGGAGCGTCAATCGTGAGACTGAGGAGCTTGGTCTGCCGCCGGAGCCGAGCGATCTCGTCGCGGGCTTCGAAGTAAGCTCGGCCCATCTCCTCTTGGACACCCGGGTCCTCGGGCACGGTCAAGCCCGAGGCGAGCGCCGGGGCTTTCGCCTCTAGTGGATCACGCATCCGTGAGCAGGGCGACAGCCGCAACCGCCGCTCGGGAAGGATGCGCGGGAACGCTGCTTCGCGCGTTGTGTAGTGGAAGAAGAATTGCCCTGACTGGGTATACGACGTCATTGCGGATCAGAACTCCGGATTGGCATGATGAATTCGCATGTGACTCGGCGTCGACCCGGGGATCAGTGTGCCGGCATGGCACCGGCTCACGCCCGCTGGAGCGATCCCGCTTGAGCAGGATGGGCCGGGCTGCAAGCTCTGGTTTCGATGATCCGAGCTGGGCTCGTGGAGGCGCGGTGAGAGCACGCCGAGACAGGGATGATCTGGCCGGCCTGCACGTTGGCTCCGACCGAAACCGCCAAATCAGCAAGGGCGCGCTTCCAAGCTGACTGATAGGTCATCGGTCCGCGAGCGGCGCGAACAGGCTCTTCCTGGCGGCGAGGTATGCCACGGCCATCCGGCAAACCGGCTTGTTTTCGGCAAACGCTCGTTCCAGCTCGGCAAGGAACTTCTGTTGTTCGGACCCGGAGAGGGCGGCAATGATCGCCTCGCGGACCGTGGGCGCGTTTGGGTTCGGCGAGCTGTCAAGCAGGGCGTCCAGGCTGACCGAGCGCATCGGGGCGCCAGGTTCGATGTCGATGTGACATTCAACGTGCACGCGCTCGAAGCCGGCCTTCTCGGCAAATCGCGAGAGGTCCCGGTCGTCGAAGTCCATCATCGCCGCGTGGAACGCTGAGTCTTCGAGGGCCGCGAACGTTGCCTTGACTCGTGCGGCTAGGTCGATGACGGAACGTATCTCGTAGCCCCAGAAGCGATCGATGGGCTCGGGAAACATGAGCTGGTTGATGGGTTCGAACAGCGAGAGGCGTCCTCCCGGCCGCAGGACTCGGTACGAGCGAGCTCGTCAAGGATCGCCTGCTGCGGGCCCTGCGCGGTCACGCGTTTGAGTTCATCACATCTGCACGGCACGGTCACGACGCTTGCGCCTCGAGACACCCGCAGGACGCAACGCCGCGCCAGCGTGGCTGCAGACGCTTTCGCCCGTCAGGAGCTCAGGCCTCCCGCCCACGTTCGCTGCACCTTGCACCCGTCGGAGCACGACGGCCCGGAACGACCGTCAAGACCGTCCGGTGGTGGATGCTCTCTGAGACGCTCGTCACCCGACCGAGAGGGTTGCAGCGATCGTCGCCGACCTGAACAGCGTCACAGGACTGCGGTCAGCGCCGCCTGGGTAGTCGGCGCGGGAACTCGGTCTCGTGGCTGGCTTGGCGACGATGCAGAAGCGTCGAGGGGCCCGGCTCGAGACAGCTTGATCGGCGTTCGGTCGTCGATCGCCTGGCGGGCGCACGCTGTCGGAATTCGCCCACGGCACTCTCGGTGTCGGCTGATGGAGACGGTCGCAAGTCATCCCGGGCGGCAGCGCCGAGACTCACGCCGATTCCTCGACGAGCTCGATGGCGCGCGCCTCACCGGCGCGCCTGGGCTCCGGAGACTTGCCGAGTCGCAGTCCGATGCAGGGGTTGAACTTCTTAGCGTGCTTGGACGACTGTGCCGTTGTGCAGCGTCACGATCGTGGCCTTGGCGAACCACGCCGGCGCGGCGGAGGACATCTCCGGCCAGTTGTCTGTCGTGTCCTGCCAATGCCTGGCGATGCCGGCTGGTGACTCGTAGCGCTCATCGATCACGAAGGTCGTGTTGCCGGTCGGCTCAGAGCTTGGGTCCATCGGGTTCGACAGTTCCGGGCCCTTGGAGACGCTGTAGTCCAGCAGCGCGACGTCGCCCTCGCGGGGATGTCCCTTCATAAACTCGCCGTGGCTCGCGAAGATGCGGTCACCTTCGGCCACGTCATCAGGCCCGACCGTAAACATGATGATGAGGTGCGACTTTCCCATGTGCGACATGCTGGTGCCTTTCACTCGTGCGTTGGGTGCAGCAACGCGCTGCCACAGCGAGGAAAGAAGGCTTAGCGTCGCAAAGGCCACAAGCGTTTGGCTGCCCGTGAGGCGATTCGCGCGACTTGACCCGCAGAGATCACAACCCTACCGCGTCACAGCGATGGTAGGCGCTGAATCCCTTGAATCCATTGGGGCTTGCGGCTGGCGGCCACGCGTGACGCGATTCGCCGGCACCAGAGATCTGCATAGGCACCGGCGCCTCGTCGGCGCCCCTCAATCTCGTCGCATCGCTTGCGCTCCCGCGTGAGGCTGACCTGTGAATCCTCGAGTTGAGGACTTCTAGTGAGCCCATGTCGCGGGTGAGCCGGTACTACGCCAACGGCTCGCCCTCCCTCACCTGCGCGCTCCAGCGCTCCTCGATGCGTGCGAAGCGCCAGATCAGCAGTGCGACCGCCCAGGTCGCGACGAACATGGCCACGATCACGTAGCCGAGTGAATTGATGTTGATCTGCGAGACCCAGGCCCAGAAGTCACCCTTGAGGCTGAGTTTGGTGGCGAGCAGTCCGAGCAATTCGATCGTTCCGATTATCAGCGCGACGGCCACCGATAGTCCCGTGATCGTGATGTTGTAATAGACCTTGCGGACCGGCTTTGAGAATGCCCACCCGTAGGCGAAGTTCATGAATGAGCCGTCGATCGTGTCTAGCAGGGACATGCCCGCCGCGAACAGGATCGGCAGGCAGAGGATTGCGTAGAACGGCAACCCCGCGCCCGCAGCTCCCGCTGCGAGAAACAGCAGCGCCACCTCGGTCGCGGTGTCGAAGCCGAGGCCGAACAGGATCCCGATCGGATACATCTGCCATTGTTTCGTGATGGTTCTCGTGAAGCGACAGTAGAAGCGGTTCATCAACCCGCGGCTGTTGAGCTGCTGCTCGAGTCCCGCCTCGTCGTACTCGCCGCGGCGCATGTCGCGGAAGACGCGCAGGATGCCGACCAGGATGATCACATTGAGCGCCGCGATGATGTAGAGGAAGCCGCCGGAGACGCCGGTGCCGATCAAACTCGTTACTTTGTGCAGCGTCGAGCCGCCGTTCGTGACCTGCCCGCCCAGCGCACGGATCCCCACGGCGAACAGCAACGTGAGTGCGAACACGACCGTCGAGTGCCCGAGCGAGAAGAAGAAGCCGACGCTGAGCGGGCGTTTGCGCTCGGCCATCAGCTTGCGCGTGGTGTTGTCGATCGCCGAGATGTGGTCGGCGTCGAAGGCATGTCGCAAACCGAGCGTGTACGCCGTTAGCCCGAGCCCGACGGTGAACGCCCCGGAAGACCCGAGGTGGTAGTGGTGCGGTGCGACGACCGTGATCAGGATGAAGAATCCGACGGCGTGCAGCCCGATCACGACGCACGCCATGCCCACGACGGTGCGCCACTCCCGCCTGGTTAGAGCACTGCTCACGCGTTGCCAGAGCGACGGCTGGCTGGCGCCCGTAGTAATCGCTTTCATCTCTCTCTCTCGTATTCGATCTGCGCCCAGCGCGGCCTCGGGCGCCCGCCTGCGCGGCGAGCGCCCAAAGCGTCTAGCTCAACCCGAGTTCCGTGACCGTTCCCTCGGGGACGGTCACCGTCGGGCCGGCGGTCCTTGCGTCCTGCCAGACGACGTAGTCGCCCGACGGCAGGCTGCCGAAGATCGCCGTCAGCACCGCTCCGGCGTGCGTGCCGCGTTCGTGCACCCCGGTGTGGACCCGGCGCCCGTCGCCATCCACGCGGCTGATCTCGATCTCGCGGTCACGGAAGCGCTCGTCCGGGTAGATCACGAGCGCTCCTCGTCCCGCCCCAACGTCGATCGCCACGCTCGCGCTCGACGCCTGACCGGGGTTGACGGCCGCTTCCGCGGCTGACCCGTTCGTCGCTGCCATTGTCATCGCTGTTCATCCTTGCTTAGACCAGCGCCAGCGGCGCGGTCTGGTAGCCGCCCTGTGGCGTCCCGAGGTACGGGAACCCCGACAGGTAACGGGTGCTGTTGGGACCGAGCCCGTCGGTGATGAGCGACGCCGCCCTATCGGGCTCGTAGCTCTTGTCGACGAGCGGATAGGTCGCTCCGGCGATCGCGCGCAGCTCCACCGTGACGACGTCGTCGAACACCCGGCGCCCGTTCGGGAACCCGGCGGGGTCGCCTCCGATCAGCCCCAGCGGCTTCGGATTGCTCGTCGTCGGCGGAATTGCCATGTTGAGCCGCAGCTCGTCGGCGGGGGTACTCCCGGTGTAGGTCGGTGCGCACCCTTGACCCGCGTGACCGAAACGTGTTCGGGTTGCGCACTTCCGTGTGGAACTCGAACTCATACGTTATGTCCGGCTTGCCATCGCCGGTCTGATCGATGTAGATGTCGTAACGAACGTCATCGCCGAACTCGAAGAAGTTCGGTCCCCCGAACGGCGCCTCGAGCGGCAGGTGTTCGAAATGACCGTCACTGTGCCCGGGTCGTCGGGACTGACGAACGCGTACGTGTCGGTGTTGTCGGCGACTGGGTCCTTGCTGATCGCCGGCGCCTCGCGATGAGACGACATGACTTACCTCCGAGTCGTGTGTGTGTGAACGGGTGCTTCAGCGCGCCGCGCGGGCGATCTGGGTGGCCAGCTTCGGGTCGCGAACAGTGACTTCGCGATCACCGGACATGACCGAGATCTCCCCGCTACGGGGATCCTTGACGTAGGCAACGACCGGATCTGGTCCGGCGGGGCTCACGTCCGCGTTAGCCTGACCGGCGACGAGCGCTCCGATCGCGGTCATGCCGGCCGCAGCGCCCGCCGAGGTCTTGACGAATCCACGCCTAGTGAGGTCACTCATGGTGTTCCTCTCCTGTATGGGTTTCGTCGAGCAAACCGGTCAGCAACGTCCCATTCGGCTCCCACTCCGCCTCGAGTTCAGTGTGCGAGGCCGGGCACTCGACTCTTGTTAGCCGTTGTACGGCGGCCGTGGGCGACCGGATCACCGGTACGCACAATCTTTACCAGATTACCAGCGAGGGCCGAGAACTCAGATCTGTGAGGAAAGCGGGCGTCCGCGCGACCGCCTGATATCCAGATCGCGGCGATCGAGCGGGACCATGCTAAAGGTCACGCGGCGCCAGACCGGCTGCAAGGCGCTGATGACCCTCTACGGGATGGGCGAGCTGTCCTCCCGCCTGGGCAAGCTCACCCGCCAAGGCTCAGCCGAGCTGCGCTGGGCACTCTATGAAGCCGCTCAGTCCGCCCGCCGACCAGCCAGCTCGACCACCCCGACTATCTCGCGCTCAAAGCCCGCGGACTCTCCCACACCCGCGCGTCGCTGACGACTGATCCGAGCCTGTTGCAATTCTCGATCGCCCACGACACGGCGTACATTCTCCCGACGCTGCGCCAGGCGCTGCAGATCAACCCGGGACTTCAGATCCTCGCGAACCCATGGAGCCCGCCGGCCTGGATGAAGAGCAACCAGTCACTGGACAACGTCGGCGCTCAGGGAACACTGCTTGGCTCGGCGTACACGCCGCTGGCGAACTATTTCGTCAAGTTCATCCAGGCGTATGCGAGCCAGGGCGTACCGATCGGCGCGATCACACCGCAGAACGAGCCTAGGTCCCCCGGAGGATCCGGCACCTCCTATCCCGGGCTGACGCTCCCTGAGACGGCCGAGGCTCAGTTCATCGCGCAGGATCTGCAGCCTCCTTTGAGTGCGGCCGGGCTGCACCCCGGGATCTATGGGAATGACCTGAGCTGGAACAAGTTGTCCTACGCCGGCGCGCTGGCATCCGGGCTTAGCGCCGGCGACCTGGCCGGGATCTCGTGGCACTGCTACTTCGGCTCGCCGACTGCGATGAGCCAGTTTCACCAGACAGCTCCCGGCCTTGGTCAGATCGTGGACGAGTGCTCTCCGGAGATCAGGGCGTTCGGAGCGCCTGAGTTCCTGATCTCATCGTTGCGCAACTGGGCGAGCATCGTGTCCGTGTGGAACGTGGCGCTTGACCCGCAGGGCGGCCCAAAGCAGGCAGCCAACGGCTGCCCAAGCTGCACGGGCGCGGTGACGATCAACGAGCAGACTCACACCGTGAGCTTCGGAGCGGAGTACTACCAACTCGGACAGGTGGGCGCGTTCGTGCAGCCGGGCGCGTCGAGGATCGAGTCCCAGAACTTCGTCGACTACGGCGTGAGCAGCTCCAACGTAGAGACGGTAACCGCGGGGCTCGATGATGTCGCTTTTCTGAACCCGAACGGGTCGAGGGTCCTAGTCGCCTACAACAACTCCACGGCGCCGATCGCCTTCGCGGTTGAATCGGACGGGCGCTACTTCACCTACACGATCCCATCGCACGCGATGAGCACGTTCGTGTGGCCTTAGGCGCTGTACGACCGGAACGGTAGGGCCTGGGCGCGATGCCAACCACGGGGGAGGCATTCCCTCCGCGGCATCGCTGGTGAAGGTCTCCATTCAAGGAATCGCCCTCGGCCGAGGTTGGCAGCCCGAACGAAGAGCGCGACCTCCGCTGGCTCCTCGACGCCTGCAAGAAGACATTCTGCGGCCAGGCGTTCCCCCGACTCGAGCCCTTCGTTGCGTAGCGCGGGTGCCGACTTGGGCGGCCGTAACCTTACACGCGTGGCCGCGCACCGGCGCTTGCTTGATCACGTGATTAGCTTGTGGACCTGCCACGTTGTCGGCGGTCCCCACACTGGCGTGGCGCCGGCTTGCTCCATCGCGGGCCGAAGCGTCCCGTCCATGAACTCCTTGGCCTCAGCTGCGCTTTCCCACACGTGTATATCTCGCCAGGTGGAGCCGTCCGGACCCACGCCGGCGACGTGCGCCAGGCAACCGGCGGGCAACGAATCGCTCAGCCCGAGCTCGGCGGCCACCGTGTCGTATTGCTCGCTTGTCATCTCCGGCGTCTCGGACAGCACGACGATCGCCACTAGCTCCTCCTGTTGGTTGTCGCCATCTCCTCAAAACCAGGCCCGGCGACGCTAGCGCGGATCGTCGTCGACCGTCGCTCCGGGAGGCGGGCAGACTATCTAACGACGATCCGCCTGCCTCCCGGATCGTCGTCGACCGTCGCTCCGGGAGGCGGGCAGACTATCTAACGACGATCCGCCTGCCGCGCCGGGCCACCCTCCCCTCTCGCTTCAGGTCTCGGCACAGACAGGCGCTCGCAATTCGCGGGCTGCTCGGCATCGGTATCGGCCATGCGGAGGCCACGAGCGAGTTCTCCAGACCGTGTCCATGATGCGCGAGTCTTCGACGGTCTCGACCGGGCGGACACGCCCGTGGCGCGCTATCGGCGCTGCATGGCGGCTAGGGTCGAGGATGCTCGACCTCAGCGCAGAGCTATCGCGCGAGGCGCACACGTACTTCGTGCCGGTCGAGTACACGCGCTTCGCACGCGAGCGAGTTGGCGAAGGCGCACTCTGGACCGCGCCACGCTTGTGCGGAACCTGTGTCGGCGTAAGCTGGAAGGGGTGAGCCGGACGCCAGAAGCTTTCACAGCTGGTCACGAGATGCATTCGCCGTCGCTCCTCACGCGGCTCGCGATCTCCTGGCTCACGAACGCACTCGTGCTCGCAGTCGTCGCGGTCACGCTCCACGGCGTGGATGTCGCGGACGCCGGAGCGCTGCTCGCGGCGGCAGCCGTTTTCGGAGTGCTCAACACGCTGCTGAAGCCGTTCGTGAGGCTGGTCACATTCCCGCTGGCGATCCTGACGTTAGGGATCGCTTGGTTCTTCGTCTCCCTGCTGATGCTCGTGATCACCAAATCAATCGTGAGCGGCTTCCACGTCCGCGGCTTCTGGACCTTGGTCGGGGCGACGCTGATCGTCTGGATCGTGAACCTCGTCTTGGACCACACGCCCGGCCCGTGGCAGATCACGGGTCGCCGGCGAAGACTGAGACCGCGGCGTCAGCGCTAACCGAGCGAGCCATCTCCGCGTGGGGCCGCCACGATCGAGACATCTGACGGCACCCAAGTCACAGTTCCGGTCCTCGCGCTAAGCCGAAGTTCCCCCTGTAGTCAGCTTGGATAGAGGCCGGGATCCCTGTAGGAGTGG